>NZ_SMKI01000264.1 GCF_004348415.1 Streptomyces hainanensis | reverse complement strand
ACCCCCGCCCCCGCGCCTTACGGAGGTAGCAATGAAGCACCACCGCACCGTCGCCGCGTGCCTCGCGACCGCGTTCTCCGCCGTCGCCGTCACCGCCTGCGGCGGCGGCTCGTCGGACGACGACTCGTCGGGCTCGGGCCCCGTCGAGCTCACCTACTGGGCCTGGGCGCCCGGCATGGAGGCCGTCGTCGAGATCTGGAACGAGGCCAACCCCGACGTCCAGGTGACCGTCACGAAGCAGGCCAGCGGCGACGACCTGGTCACCAGGACCATCACCGCCGCCCAGGCCGGTGAGGGGCCCGACCTGGTGCAGGCCGAGTACCAGGCCATCCCCACCCTGGTCAGCAACGACGTGCTGGCCGACATATCCGGCGAGGTCGGCGACGTGGCCGAGGCGTTCGCGCCCGGCCTCTGGCAGCAGGTGACCCTCGGCACCGACGCCGTCTACGCCCTGCCGCAGGACTCCGGGCCGATGATGTTCTACTACCGCCAGGACCTGTTCGAGGAGTACGGCCTCGACGTCCCCACCACCTGGGACGGGTTCGCCGACACCGCGCGGGCGGTCCGCGAGGCGGCGCCCGACACCTACCTGACCACCTTCTCCGCCAACGACGCCGGCCTGTTCGCCGGCCTCGCCCAGCAGGCCGGCGCCCAGTGGTGGACCACCGAGGGCGAGACCTGGCGGGTCGCCATCGACGACGAGGCCACCCGCCGGGTCGCCGACTTCTGGGGCGACCTGGTCGCCGAGGACGCCGTCAGCAACGAGCCGATGTACACCCCAGCGTGGAACCAGGCGCTCAACGAGGGCACCCAGATCGGCTGGGTCAGCGCCGTCTGGGCCCCCGGCACCCTCACCACCGCCGCCCCCGACACCGAGGGGCTGTGGGCGATGGCCCCGCTCCCCCAGTGGTCGGAGGGCGAGAACGCCACCGGCAGCTGGGGCGGTTCGAGCACCGCGGTCACCAACGACGCCGAGGACCGGGCGGCCGCCGCCGAGTTCGCCAGCTGGCTCAACACCGACCCGGAGGCGCTGGCCGCTCTGGTCCGCGAGGGCGGGATCTACCCGGCCGCCACCGCCGCCCAGACCGGCGAGGCGCTCGCCGAGCCGCCGGCCTACCTCGCCAACCAGCCCGACTTCTACGAGCGGGCCGCCGAGATCGCCGCCGGCACCGCGCCCGCCGCCTGGGGCCCGAACGTCAACGTCGCCTACGCCACCTTCAACGACGCCTTCGCCCAGGCCGCCCAGAGCCGCGGCGACTTCGGCGCCGCGCTCGCCACCATGCAGCGCGCCACCGTCGAGGACATGGAGTCACACGGCTTCCAGGTGGCCGAGTGACCCGGCGCCGTTCCGCGTACGGGGCGCGGCGGCGCGCCCCGTACGCCTTCCTCGCCCCCGCCGTCGTGCTCTTCCTGCTCTTCTTCGCGCTGCCCATCGGCTACGCGATCTGGCTCAGCCTGCACCGGATCGAGGTCCAGGGCCTCGGCCTGGGCAGCGGCGCCCGCTCCGAGGTGTGGGCCGGCCTCGGCAACTACGCGGACGCGCTGGGCGACTCCGAGCTGCTGGCCAGCGCCCTGCGGGTGCTCGGCTACGGCCTGATCGTGATCCCCGTGATGCTGGGCCTCGCCCTGCTGTTCGCGCTGCTGCTCGACGCCGAGCGGGTGCGGGGCCGCCGCGTCGGCCGGCTGGTGATCTTCCTGCCCTACGCCGTGCCCGGGATCATCGCCGGCATGCTGTGGGGCTTCCTCTACCTGCCGTCGGTCAGCCCGCTGCACCACGTCCTCGACTCGGTCGGGCTGTCGGCCCCCGACCTGCTCAGCGGCGGCCCGCTCTACGTCGCGATGGCCAACATCGCGGTCTGGGGCGGCACCGGCTTCAACATGATCGTGATCTACACCTCGCTGCGCGCCATCCCCGCCGAGATCTACGAGGCGGCCCGCCTCGACGGCTGCTCCCAGCTCCAGATCGCGCTGCGGATCAAGATCCCGATGGTGGCACCGGCCCTGGTGCTCACCTTCTTCTTCTCGGTCATCGCCACCCTCCAGGTGTTCAACGAGCCGACCACCCTCCGGCCGCTCACCAACAGCATCCCGACCACCTGGAGCCCGATGATGAAGGTCTACCAGGACGCCTTCCGCGGCGGCGACATCCACGCGGCGGCCGCCACCGCCGTGGTCATCGCCGTCGTCACGCTGGCGCTCTCGTTCGCCTTCCTGCGCGTCGCCAACTCCCGTAACCGCCAGGAGGAGGCCGCCCGATGAGCCACCCGACGAGCCACCCGACGAGCCGCCGGACCAACAACCGGATCGCCCTGCTGCCCACCGCCGCGCTGCTGCTCGGCGCCCTCTACTGCCTGCTGCCCGTCGCCTGGGTGCTGGTCGCCGCCACCAAGGCCGGCGACGAGCTGTTCTCCACCTTCACGTTCGCGCCCGGCACCGGACTGCTCGACAACATCACGGACCTGACCGACTACCGGGACGGCGTCTACTGGCGGTGGATGGCCAACTCGGGCCTCTACGCCGGCCTCGGCGCGCTGCTCTCCTGCGCGGTCTCCGCGCTCGCCGGCTACGGCCTCGCGGTCTACCGCTTCCGGGGTCGGGAGGCCGTGTTCTCGGTGCTGCTCGCCGGCGTGCTGATGCCGCCGGTGATCCTGGCCATCCCGCAGTACCTGATGCTGGCCGAGGTCGAACTCACCGACAGCTACCCCTCGGTGCTGCTGCCGCTGGTCCTCTCCCCCTACGGCATCTACCTGGCCCGGATCTACGCCGCCGCCGCCGTGCCCACCGAACTGCTGGAGGCCGCCCGGGTGGACGGCTCGGGCGAGTGGCGGATCTTCCGCACCGTCGCGCTGCCGATGATGCTGCCGGGCCTGGTGACGATCTTCCTCTTCCAGTTCGTGGCGATCTGGAACAACTTCCTGCTGCCGTACGTGATGTTGAGCGACGACGAGAAGTTCCCGATCACCCTCGGCCTGTTCACGCTGCTCAACCAGGGCTCCAACACCCCCGCCCTGTACACCCTGGTGATCACCGGCTCGCTGCTCGCGATCGTCCCGCTGATCGCGCTGTTCCTGGTGATCCAACGGTTCTGGAGCCTCGACCTGCTCTCCGGCGCCGTAAAGTCGTGAGCATGAGCACCAAACCGGGAGAGCGCCGCCGGCGGCCGACGATCCACGACGTGGCGCGGGTGGCCGGCGTCTCGCGGGGCACCGTCTCCCGGGTGCTCAACGGCGGCCACTACGTCAGCCCGGCCGCCGCCGACGCGGTCAACTCGGCCATCCGCAAGACCGGTTACGTCGTCAACCGACACGCCCGCTCGCTGATCACCGGCCGCTCGGGATCGGTGGCGTTCCTGCTCACGGAGCCGCAGGACAAGTTCTTCGAGGACCCCAACTTCAACGTGCTGCTGCGCGGTTGCACCGAGGCGCTGGCCGCCCACGACATCCCGCTGCTGCTGATGCTGGCCGGCACGCCGGACGAGCAGCGCCGCATCGTCCGCTACGTCGGCTCGGGGCACGTGGACGGGGTGCTGCTGATCTCCAGCCACGCCGGCAGTCCGGTGGCCGAGCAGCTGGTGCGGGCCGGCGTGCCGGTGGTGGTCTGCGGCACCCCGCAGGGCACCTCGGAACGGCTGGCCCACGTGGCGGCCGACGACCGGGACGGGGCCCGCACCATGGTGCGCCACCTGTTGGCCACGGGGCGCCGCCGGATCGGCATCGTCACGGGACCGCAGGACACCCCGGGCGGCGTGGAGCGGCTGGCCGGCTACCGCGAGGTGCTGGCCGAGGCGGGGCTCGGGTACGCCCCCGAGCTGGTCGCCGCCGGTGACTACAGCCGGGACAGCGGCGCGCGCGCCACCGCCGAGCTGCTGGCCCGCCGCCCCGACCTGGACGCGCTGTTCGTCGCCTCCGACCTGATGGCGCAGGGCGCGCTCGCCGCGCTGGCCGAGGCCGGCCGCCGGGTCCCCGACGACGTGGCGGTCGGCGGCTTCGACGACTCGGCGGCCGCCGTCGCCGCCCGCCCGACACTGACCACCATCCGGCAGCCCTGGGACCGGATCAGCGCGGAGATGGTCCGGCTGCTGATGGCCAGGATCGAGGGCCAGGACACGTCGGCGGTGATCCTGCCGACCGAGCTGGTGCGGCGCGACTCGGCCTGAGCCGCGCGGGGCGGGGAGGCTCACCCCCGGTGCCCGTCCTGTGGCGGAACTGGTGCGGATTCCGGGTTCAACGGCCGTCGGCCGTCGTTAGATTGAGTGCCGTGCCTACGCCTCTGACTGCCGAAGACCCCACCGCCGTCGCCGGATATCGGCTCACCCACCGCCTGGGCGAGGGCGGGATGGGCAAGGTGTACCTGTCGCACACGCCGGGTGGCCGGCCGATCGCCATCAAGGTGATCCGCCCGGAAGTCGCCGGCGACCCCGAGTTCCGACGACGCTTCAGGCAGGAGGTCCAGGCCGCCGAACGCGTCCAGGGCCTCTACACCGCACCCGTCATCGACAGCGACACGGACGGCCCCCAACCCTGGCTCGCCACCGCCTACGTCCCCGGCCCTTCGCTGCACAGCGCCATCCGCGACCACGGCCCCCTGCCCCTGCCGGCCGCCGCCCGGGTGCTGGCCGGAATCGCCGAGGCACTCCAGGCCATCCACGGCGCGGGCGTCATCCACCGCGACCTCAAACCCTCCAACGTCCTCCTCGGCACGGACGGCCCCCGGGTCATCGACTTCGGCATCGCCCGAGCCGCCGACACCACCGCCCTGACCCGCACCGGCGTCACCGCCGGCACCCCCGCCTTCATGGCACCGGAACAAGCGACGAACGGCCCCGTCACGCCCGCCGCCGACATCTTCGCCCTCGGCCTGATCGCGGCCTTCATGACCACGGGCACGCCGCCGTTCGGGGACAGCTCCTCCCCTGCCGTGCTCTACCGCGTCGTCCACGAGGAGCCCGACCTGTCGGGGGTGCCGGCGGCGCTGCGCGAGCTGACGGCCCGTTGCCTGACCAAGGATCCGGCGGGGCGGCCGTCCCCGGCCCAGATCATCGAGGCGTCCCGGCCGTTGACGGACGGCGCCCCGGCGCCGGCGCGCGGGTGGCTGCCGCCCGCCGTCACCGCGGCGATCGACCACCACGCGGCCACGGCCACCTCCGTGCCCGCCGCCTTCCCGACGCCGCCGCCGGCCGGGTTCCCCGCCGTCGGAACCGCGCCGCCGACCCACGTCCCGCCGGGCGGTGCGGCTCCGCGGGGCCGTCGCGGCGGACGGAACATCCTGCTGGCGGCGGTGGCCGTCCTCGCGGTGGTCGCGGGCGTGGGCATCGGCGTCGCGCTGGTGAACGACGGCGGCGGGGACTCGGACGACGCGGCGGGCGGCGACACGTCGCAGACGTCCACCGAGCCGACTCCCGAGCCGGACCCGGGCCAGGCGGACGAGCCGGACCAGGAGCAGGACGGGACCGCCCCGACCGACACCACTTCCGACACCCCGACCGATCCGCCGGCCGATCCCGAACCGGCGGTCTACGAGGGCGTCTCCATCCCCGACGGCCACGTCATCTCGCTCTACCAGGACCCGCCGACCCCGACGCGTTCGGAGCTGGGCCCGTCCTACGAGGGCGAACTCGGGTACTACGGAGCGAACAACATCTCGCTCGACCGGTCGCTGGTGACCAGCGGGGACAACACCCTGGCGCTGCTGCGACAGGACGAGGCCGGCTCGCTCGACACCTGCCGCTCGGTGACCAGGTACACCGACGGGTTCCTGGACGACGAGGCGCCGCCCGGCTCGGAGATCTGCCTGACCACCACCGCGGGGGACATCGCCCTGGTCACCGTCCGCGAGTACGCGCCGATCGACTCGTCCAGCCAGTACGTGACCGTCGACCTCACGGTCTGGCGGGGCGCCGCGCAGACCGGATGAGCGGCCACGCGTCGGGTGCCGGTCCGTCCTTCGGGTGAACCTCGGGGCACGCCGCCCGGCACCTGGCGCCTCCTCGGGATACGACGGAGCGCGACCGCCTCCGCTCGCCCCGAAGGGAGCCCCACCCGTGACCGTCACCGCCACGTTCGACCACGGCATCCGCTCGTACAGCGTGCCGCACGCCTACGCGCTGGCCCTCGCGTCCGACCTCGCCTACCAGGACGACGCCACCATCGACGACCGGGTCCACGAGTGGGGCTTCGACCGGATCAGGCACCACATGACCCGGTTCACGCCGCCGTTCCCGCTCCAGGACACCGAGGCGTACACGGCCGCCAGCGACCAGATGATCATCACCGCGTTCCGTGGCACCGAACCGTCCCAGATCAGGGACTGGCTGACCGACGCGACCACCCCGCCGTGGGCGGGACCGGCCGGGATCGGCTACGTCCACTACGGCTTCGGCGAGGCACTGGAGTCGATCTGGCCGGACGTCAAGGACACGCTGGCCCGGTTCCGCGACAACGACCAGACCGTGTGGTTCACCGGCCACAGCCTCGGGGGCGCGCTCGCCATGCTGGCCGGCGCCCGCCTGCAGCTGGAGGACCCGCGGCTGCGCGCCGACGGCGTCTACACGTACGGCCAGCCCCGGGCCTGCGACCGGATGTTGGCCGACGCGTTCGACCAGGGCTTCGGCCAGCGGGCGTTCCGCTTCGTCAACAACAACGACATCGTGCCGCAGCTCCCGCCCGAGCCGGCCTACTCCCACGTGAAGGCCCTGCGCTACTTCGACAGCGACGGCGAGCTCCACGACTCCATGCCGCTCCTGACCGGCCTCGCCGACCGCGCCAAGGGTCTGACCGCCGACGCACTCGCCCCGGCGTCCGACGCCCTCCGCGACCACCCCATCAAGCGCTACCTGGCGGCCCTGGAGAAGAACCTCCCCTGAGGACCCGGCCCCAGGGGTCTCCTCGCGACGGGCCGTGGGACGTGCCGGCAGCGTTCGGCGCGCGCGGGAGCGGCGGGACGGCGTCCGGCCACCGCGCCGACCGCGGCCCGAGTGCGGCATGAAAGCGACACGAAAGCAGCGCCGTGATACTGCCCGTTGGACCTGGCGACGGGCAGGGGAACGACGAGCGTCCACGCCGTCTCAGCGATAGCGGGAGAGAGCGCGGAGGTATGCCGAGCAATTCCCAGCAGCCCACACCAGACCGTGGAGCTCCTCCGAGCACAACGGTCGGGTCACCCCCCGGACCGACCCGGCGGACGGGTCGGTCGGTGGGAGGGACCCCGCGCCCGGTCTCCCACCTGTCACCACGCCACCCACGGTGGTCATCCATGCGAGGGCAAATGGAGGTCGTCATGAACAGTACCTTCGGCGGAAGCCTCAGAGCGTTGCGCGAGACACGTGGCATGACTCAGCACCAGCTGGCCGACCTGTCCACGGTCAGCGTCCGGACGATCCGGGATCTGGAGTCCGGGAGAGTGCGCAAGCCGCAACGGCACACGGTGCGGCTGCTGGCCGAGGGACTGCGGCTGTCCGCGGCGGAGTCCGGGAGCTTCGACAGGATGGCGGGCCACGCGGGGCCCTGGGCGGAGCGGGAGGCCGACCTGGCGCAGGGGTTCTTACCTCCGCCCGCCCCGCTCGACGGACTGATCGGCCGGAGTCGGGAGACCACGCTGCTGCGGGAGGTGCTCTCGAGCGGTGAGGAGCGGCTGATCGGCCTCACCGGTCTGGCCGGGGTGGGCAAGACCCGGTTGGCCCAGGAGGCCACCCGCGAAGTGGCCCGGGAGTCGAACGCGGGTCGCGACACCGTGGTGCTGTGGCGGGCGGCGGCGGAGACCGTGCCGCGGGGGGCGGTTCCACGGCCCTCGGCCGGGACGGTTCAGGAAGGCGTCGGCCGCGGGCTCGACGCCCTGGGCGGGGTTGACGGGCCCGACACCGGCGAGCTGATACGGCTGATAGGCCGTCGGCCCGCGCTGATCGTCCTCGACGGATACGACCTGGTGCCGACGGCGGTCGGGCAGTGCCTCGAACTGGTCGACGGCTGCCCCAGGTTACGCGTGCTGTACACGGCGCGGCGGCCGACCGAGGTCGAGGGCGAGCTGGTGATGGCGGTACGTCCGCTCGACGTTCCCGGGGACGAGGCCCCGCCGGAGCCGAGTGCCCCTGACAGCTCCGGGACGTCGCGAGGGCGCGGCGGCTGGACCGAGACCTCCTCGATGCGGCTGTTGTTGCGGCACATTCGCCGATACCGGCCGGACTTCAGGCCCGACGGCGCCAGCAACGCGGCCATGGCGGCGGTCTGTCGAGCGGTGGACGGTATTCCCCGGGCCATACAGGTCGCGGCGTCCTACTTCCTCGCGCACGACCCGAGGACCGTGCAGCGGCGGCTGCCTTCCCTCGTCGGTGACGTGCTGGCCGAGGGCGGCATCGACGTGGCCGACGCGCTGCCCCGGCTGGGATCCGACGAGGCCGTGCTGTTGGACCGGGTGTCGGCGGACAACGGCTGGTGGTCGGTGAACGAGGTGTCCGAGGCGGTGGGCATCCCGCTGGCCGCCGGCGTCCGGGCGGCGCACAGCCTGCTGGCGCTCGGCCTGGTGACGTCGGGTACCGGTGTGGCCGGCACTCGGTTCCGTGTCCTGGAGACGGTTCGCGCACACCGCCGTGGCAGGGAAATGCCCGAGTAGGCCGCGTGCCGTCCGCCACCTCTTCCGCCCTCTCTCGCGCCGCCTCTTCTGCCGCCTGTTCTGCCGGTGGTATTGCCGCTGCGCGGTGGTTTTCCGAATAGGGTCGTTGCCAAGCGTCTCGTCTTGGAGGTTCCAACGTGCGGGTGCTCGGCTTCAGCGGAATGCATGACAGCGTCGCGTTCAAACGGCGTGAGATGCCCGGTCTCGATCCCCGGCACTATCGAATAGTCCAGGGGCTGGACGCGGCGGCCGCATTGGTTGACGACCGGGGCGTGGTGGCCGCTGCGGCCGAGGAACGTTTCACGGGCGAGAAGGCCACCGGGGCGTTTCCGCGGGGAGCCATCGACTTCTGCCTGACGCGTGGCGGTATCACGATGTCCGAAGTCGACCGCGTCGCCTTCGGATTCGACTACCGGCTGACGGAGAGCCATGAGGTCAGCGAATTCACCAGGCGCCGCTTCCACGAGGTGTACTCCACGGAGGCCAGGATCGCGCTGCTCGACGAGCACTGGCCCGGCATGGACTGGCACGAGCTCCTCGTGCCGGTGCCGCACCACCACGCCCACGCCGCGAGTGCCCACCACCTCAGCGGGTTCGGGGAAGCACTGGTCCTGGTCGCCGACGGCATGGGCGAGACGGAGAGCATGACCCTCTTCCGAGCCGAGGGCGACGAGCTGTCGGTGCTGCGGCAGGTGCCCGCGCTGCACTCGCTGGGCACGTTGTACGGCGTCGTCACCCTCTACCTCGGCTTCGAGTTCGCCATGGACGAGTACAAGGTCATGGGACTCGCGCCCTACGGCGACCGGTCCCGCTACGCGCGGGAGTGGGAGCGGCTCGTCCGGTTGGGGGACCAGGGCCGGTACACCGTGCCGCTGTTGGGTGAGAACCGCGGCTGGTTCGAGAACGAGACCCACGCCGGGGCGCTGCGGGTGCTGACCGAACTCTTCGGCCCCCCGCGGTCGCCCGGGGCGCCGGTGGAACAGCGGCACATGGACGTGGCCGCCGCGGCGCAGGCCGTGTTGGAGCGGACCCTGCTCCATGTGGTGCGGCACTTCACCGAGGAGACGGGGGTGCGGCGGCTCTGCCTGGCCGGCGGGGTGGCGTTGAACTGCACCGCCAACGGCCTGCTGGCCCGCAGTGGGCTGGTCGAGCGGATCTTCGTCCAGCCCGCGTCCGGGGACGACGGCACCGCGCTGGGCGCGGCGCTTCACGTGCGTGCCCGGAACGGGCTGGCTCACCGGGGCCGTATGGGGATGCCGTACTGGGGGCCGGCGTTCAGCGAGGAGGAGATCTCCGAGGCCGTGGAGAACACCCCGGGATGCACGGCCAGAGCCGCTTCTCCGGCGGAGATCGTCAACGAGACCGCGCGGAACATCGCCGAGGGGCGTGTGGTGGCCTGGTTCCAGGGTGCCATGGAATTCGGGCCCCGCGCGCTGGGAAACCGCAGCATTCTGGCCGACCCACGTGATCCTGGAATGCGGGACCATCTCAACGCGGTGGTGAAGCAACGCGAGGATTTCCGGCCTTTCGCCCCGGTGGTGCGACGAGAGGACGTACACCGCCTGTTCGACGTGGTCGCGGGTGCCGAGGACCAGTACGCGCACATGCTGTTCGTCGTCCAGGTCAGGGAGGAATTCCGGAAGGAACTCCCGGCGGTGACGCATGTGGACGGAACGGCGCGCGTCCAGGTGGTACACCGCCAGGACAACGAGCGTCTGTGGGAACTCATCCGTGTCTTCGGCGAGATCAGTGGCATTCCGGTGCTGCTCAACACCTCCTTCAACCTCCGGGGGCAGCCCGTGGTCAGGGACCCCGACACCGCGCTGCGGACCTTCCTGCGTTCCGAACTCGACCACCTGGTCATGGGAGATCACCTGGTGGTGCGCGATGCGCGCTGACCCGCCCTTCGTCGCCCTCGTTCTGCCGGGGGACCTCCCGGAACCGGTGGTGCCGCAGTTCTTACGGGCCACCCGCGTGCTTGCCTGTCCCGAGGTGTCGGCGCTGCCGCTGACCGCCGTCCTCGCGGCGGTGCTCGCCCGCTACACCGGCCACGAGGCGCTGTCCGTCGGCGACCGACCGTTCCGGGTCGCCTCCGACACCACGGTCGGCGAGATCGCCCGGCAGGCGGGGCCCGGCGCCGACCGCGAGATCCGTCTGGGCCCCGGGCTCACCCTGGGGTCGCGCGGTGACGCGTTGACCGCGGAGTACGAGACCGACCGCTACTCCCCCGAGCTCGTCGAAGGACTGCTGACCGACATGCGCCGGGTGCTGGGCGCTCCCGTCCACACCACCGTCGCCGAACTCGGCATCCACCCGCCGGCCCCGCCTCGGGCGTCGGTCAC
>NZ_SMKI01000263.1 GCF_004348415.1 Streptomyces hainanensis | reverse complement strand
TACCCGGCGTCGATCAGCTCCTTGATCGCGCCGACCGTCTCCTCGATCGGCACGGCCGGGTCCAGCCGCCCTCGGTGCCCCGGAGCCCGGGCCCGAGGGCCGGCGGCCCGTCCGGCTGGTGGCGGCCGCCGCCCTGATCGCCCTGATCGCCGGCGTGCTCGGCGGCACCGTCGGCATCTACCTGGAGCGGAACGGCGCCTTCAGCGACGTGCGGCTCCCGCAGACCCGCAGCGAGTCGAGCCCGCCCGCCGAGGGCAGCATCGCCGGCATCGCGAGCGCCGTGCTGCCCGCCGTCGTCACCCTGCACGTCTCGGGCGGCGGCGCGGCCGGCACCGGCACCGGCTTCGTCCTCGACGACACCGGATACATCCTCACCAACGCCCACGTGGTCCGCCCGGCGGGGGCCAGCGGGGTGATACAGGTCACCTTCAGCAGCGGCGACACCGCCCGCGCCGAGGTCGTCGGCCAGGACAGCGGCTACGACCTCGCGGTGGTCAGGGTCACCGGCGTCTCCGGGCTCACCCCCGTCGAGCTCGGCGACTCGGAGGCGGTGAGCGTGGGCGACCCGGTGGTGGCCATCGGCGCCCCCTTCGACCTGGAGGGCACCGTCACCTCCGGCATCATCAGCGCCACCGAGCGCCCGATCACCGCGGGCGGCGAGGAGGCCGACGGCTCCGACATCAGCTACGTCAACGCGCTGCAGACCGACGCCCCGATCAACCCGGGCAACTCCGGCGGCCCGCTGGTCGACGTCAACGGCCGGGTGATCGGCGTCAACAGCGCCATCCGCACCGGCGACGGCGGCGTCCTCGACGGCGGCCAGTCCGGCAGCGTCGGCCTCGGCTTCGCCATCCCGATCAACCAGGCGAAGGACGTCGCCGAGCAGCTGATCAACACCGGCCGGGCCACCCACCCGGTGATCGGTGTGACGCTCGACACCGGCTACCTCGGCGACGGCGCCCGGGTCGGCAGCTCGAACGGCGACTCCGCGGTGGTCCCCGGCGGCCCGGCCGACCAGGCCGGTGTCGAGGACGGCGACGTGATCACCGCCGTGAACGGCGACCGGGTCCGCAGCGGTGACGAGCTGATCGTGAAGATCCGCAGCCACCGCCCGGGCGACGACCTGGCGCTCACCGTGGAGCGCGGCGGCGAGGAGATCGAGCTGACGGTGACCCTCGGGGAGTCGGTCAGTGAGTGACCTCGTGGGCTCTCCCGGGGCGTCCCGTACCCGGTGGGGCCGCCGTTCGTTCACTCCCCGGTGGGGTCCGGTATCTCCCGTTCGACGCCCGGGCCGGGTACCGTTTGGCATCTACCGTATGCGTGAGGGAGCCGACAGATGTTCTTCGATATAGGGTCTCTGGAGTTCATCACGCTCATCGTCCTCGCCATCCTCGTCTTCGGCCCCGAGAAGCTGCCGAAGATGATCCAGGACGCGGCGCAGTTCCTGCGCAAGATCCGCGAGTTCTCGGACAGCGCCAAGCGGGACATCCGTGACGAGCTCGGCCCCGAGTTCAAGGACTTCGAGTTCGAGGACCTGAACCCCAGGACCTTCGCGAAGAAGCACCTGCTCGACAAGGACGAGTTCGGCCTGAAGGAGCTCACCAGCAGCCTGGACGTGCGCAAGGAGCTGACCGAGGTCTCCGACGCGATCAACGGCCGCTCCACGCCCACCCCGGCCAGCCTGGACAAGCCGGGCCTCGGCAAGGTGGCCCTCGGCAAGGCCGACCTGTCGAAGCCCGCGAGCGGCGCGGCGGCCGCCGGCGCCGCCGCCGCCCAGGCCGTGTCGGGCGCGGTCAGCCTCGACAAGGTCGCCAAGCCCGCCGGGGCCACGGCGGGCGAGACGCCGGCGCCCTTCGACGCCGACGCCACCTGAGTGGATTCGACCGGCTTCCTGGGGGTATGGCGCCGTTCTCGCTCCCGGCATGCCCGGACACCTCCGATGCGGATGGCTATCCTCCCTATGTCCGGGGTGTGCCCAGGACGAGGGCAACGAGGAGGCGTCGCGTTAGATGGAGACCACCAGTCAGGCAGAGCCGCAGGACGCGACAGGCGGCCCTGGTGAGTCCGGGGACGATACCGGCCAGGGGGTGCCGGGGGCCCGCCGCGCGGTCGACGGCTTCCTGCTGGCGCAGTTCCCCTGGTACGGGCTGGACGAGGCGTTCAGCGGCCCCCGCTGGCTGATGCAGGTCGGCATGGCCGCCGACGGGGCCGTCGAGCACGGCTCGACGGGACACGGCGACGAGCCCTCGCTCCGCGCCGAACTCGGCCACGACGACCAGCGGTTCGCGGTCGTGGTGACCGTCGCCAGCCGCCCGGTGCGGCGCAGCGCCGACGGCACCGGCATCCTGGAGGCCACCTCGGTCTCCTCGGCGGCCTGGCTGGCCGGCTCCGGGCTGCTGTCCTGCACCTGGCCGGCGCAGATGGAGCGCGCCCTCCGGCAGGACTGGCTGGAGCAGCAGACCGCCATCGCCTGGGAGCTCGCCGACGACCTGCACGGCGGCGCCTGGTCCATGCTCTCGCTGCCGGTGGACGGCGTGCCCACCGACTTCCACTACCGCGAGTCCGAGTACGGCTGGGTGCTCGCCGGCGCCGCCCACCACGACGTGCACATCGGCGCCTACGGCCGCGGCATGAGCGCCTACGGCCTCGGCTTCGCCGTCGTCAAGGACATCGAGAGCTACGCGTAGCGGCCCGCCCCCGGTGGGGCGGGCCCTGTCGGTTCGGGCGCCGTCGGTTCAGAACTTGGCGCGCGGCGTGAGACCGAGCGAGAGGCCGGCCAGGCCGCGCCGCCGCCCGGTCAGCGCCGCCGCCACCTGCCGCAGCGAGGCGCCGGCCGGCGAGTCCGGGTCGGACAGCACGACGGGCTTGCCGGTGTCGCCGCCCTCCCGCAGCCGCACGTCGATCGGGATGGTGCCGAGCACCGGCACCTCGGCGCCGGTCGCCCTGGTCAGCCCCTCGGCGACCCGCTGCCCGCCGCCGGTGCCGAAGACGTCGACCATCTCCCCGCAGTGCGGGCACGGCAGCCCCGACATGTTCTCCACCACGCCGACGATCTTCTGGTGCGTCTGCACCGCGATCGAGCCGGCCCGCTCGGCCACCTCGGCCGCCGCCTGCTGCGGGGTGGTGACCACCAGGATCTCCGCGTTGGGCACCAGCTGCGCCACCGAGATCGCGATGTCGCCCGTGCCGGGGGGCAGGTCGAGCAGCAGCACGTCCAGATCGCCCCAGTAGACGTCGGCCAGGAACTGCTGGAGCGCCCGGTGCAGCATCGGGCCCCGCCAGACCACGGGCGCGTTGCCCGGCGTGAACATGCCGATCGAGATCACCTTCACGCCGTGCGCCGACGGCGGCATGATCATGTTCTCGACCTGGGTGGGGGTGGCGTCCGTGCCGAGCATCCTGGGCACCGAGTGGCCGTAGATGTCGGCGTCGACCACGCCGACCTTCAGCCCGTCCGCGGCCAGCGCGGCCGCCAGGTTGACCGTGACCGAGGACTTGCCGACGCCGCCCTTGCCCGAGGCGACCGCGTACACCCTGGTCAGCGAGGACGGCTTGGCGAACGGCACCTCGCGCTCCGCCTGCCCGCCGCGCAGCATGGTGGCCAGCTCCTTGCGCTGCTCGTCGCTCATCACGTCGAGCTCCACCCGCACCTCGCGCACGCCGGGGAGCGCGCTGACGGCGTCCCGCACCCCGTCGGTGATGGTGCCCCGCATCGGACAGCCCTGCACCGTCAGATACACCCCGACACTCACGGTGCCGTCCGACGCGATCTCGATCGACTTGACCATGCCGAGATCGGTGATCGGGCGGTGGATCTCCGGATCGTTCACCCGCTGAAGCGCGGTGCGGACGGCGTCCTCGGTGAGGAGGGGAGTATCGGTAGCCATGCCCCGATGGTACGGCGACGGTACGGCCGACGTGCCGTCACCGGGTCCTCCCGGGCCCGGTCGGGCCCCCGCCCC
Organism: Streptomyces hainanensis; assembly: GCF_004348415.1. GTDB lineage: Bacteria > Actinomycetota > Actinomycetes > Streptomycetales > Streptomycetaceae > Streptomyces > Streptomyces hainanensis. The sequence continues at coordinate 6,994 of NZ_SMKI01000263.1, read as the reverse complement.
GTGCGGGGGCCCGCGGGCTTGCCGGTACGCTGCGCCTCACCGGCCCGTGACCTCGACGAGAGGCAGTCGACGTGACCCCTTCCGTGTCCCCAACCTTCCCCGGCTGGCGCAGGGTTGTGACGGCCGCGGGCTGCGCGGCGTTACTCGCGCTCGGGCCCGTCGGCTGCGGCGCGGAAGAGGATCCGGACGCGGGCACCAACGGTCTCGCCAGCCTCACTCCGGCGGAGATCGAGGAGCAGGCCACGGCCGCCGCGGCGGAGGCCAGGGCGGTGCGGGTCTCCGGGACGGTGATCACCGAGGGGGAGTCCTTCCGGCTCGACATGCGGCTCGGCGAGGAGGGCGGCTTCGGCGAGGTCTCGGCCGAGGGCGGCGCGACGTTCGAGCTGCTGCGGGTGGGCGAGGACCTCTACATGAAGGCGGACGCCGCGTTCTGGGAGAGCGAGGGGATCCCCGAGGAACTGGACTCGGACCCGGCCGAGACCCTGGAGGGGCGGTACGTCCGGGTGGCGCCCGACGACCCCGCGTACGCGCAGCTGAGCGGCTTCACGGACATGGAGGTGCTCTTCGACCACCTGCTCACGTTGGACGGCGAGCGGGAGGTGGCGGAGGACCGGGGCGAGGTCGACGGCGCCCAGACCGTCACCGTCCTCGCGGACGGCGGCGCCGGCGGCAGGCTCGACGTGGCCCTGATCGGTGAGCCGTACCCGCTGCTGCTCCAGCGGCCCGGCGAGGCGGGGGAGCTGCAGCTGTCCGACTGGAACGAGGACTTCGAGCTGCGGGCGCCGGAGGACGACCAGATCCTGGACTACGGGGACGAACTGGTGGAGTGACGGGAGCCGTCCCGGCGCCGCCTCAGGACGTCGTCGTCGCGGGGGTGGGGCGTGGTGGGGCCGCCGGCGAGGCGGTCGGCATGGTGTCGGGGCGTTCCACCGGCGTGGCGGCGGGGGTCAGCCGCAGGACGCGGCACTCGGCCGCCCAGCGGGCCGCCAGGCCGTCCGTGTCGGGAGCGTTCAGCCGCTTCGCGGCGAGCGCCGTCACCGTCGGCTCCCACTCGGGGGCGTCCGGCGTCAGAACCGTCACGGTGGCCGGCCAGGCGATCAGACGGCCGCCCTTGTCCTTGCTGCGGCAGCTCACCACCAGGGGCTCGTCGAGCCCGTCGAGCGGCTGCTCGCCCGGCCCGCCGACGACGCAGACCGCGCCGTCGTGCCAGACGTGCCAGAGGGCCCGGGCGGGGCCCGAGGAGCCCCGCACCCACACCAGGCCCGACTTCTTGGCGGACTCCTCGATCAGGGCCAGGTCGAACGCGGTCGCTGCCATGGTCGGGAGCCTACGCGGAGAGGTCGAGCGCGGCCATCCGCTTGGTGTGGGCCTCGGTGATCCGGGAGAACATGCGGCCGATCTCCGCCAGGTCGAAGCCGTCCGCGACGCCGCCCACCAGCATCGTGGAGAGCGCGTCCCGGTCGGCCACCACCCGCTGGGCCTGGGAGAGCGCCTCGCCCATCAGCCGCCGGGCCCACAGCGCCAGCCGGCCGCCGAGCCGCGGGTCGGCGGCGATCGCCGACCGCACCTTCTCCACGGCGAAGGACGCGTGGCCTGTGTCGTCCAGCACACCGAGGACGAGCGAGCGGGTGTCGGAGTCCAGCCGGGAGGCCACCTCGCGGTAGAAGTCGGCCGCGATCGCGTCGCCGACGTACGCCTTCACCAGGCCCTCCAGCCAGTCCGAGGGGGCGGTCAGCCGGTGGAACTCGTCGAGCGGGGCCGCGAACGGCTCCATGGCCGCCGTCGGCTCCTCGTCGATCCCACGCAGCCGCTCCGTCAGCTGTTCGAAGTGCTGGAACTCGGCCGCCGCCATCCGCGCCAGCGCCGCCTTGTCCGCCAGGCCCGGCGCCAGCTTCGCGTCCTCCGCGAGCCGCTCGAAGGCCGCGAGCTCGCCGTAGGCCAACGCTCCCAGCAGGTCCACCACCGCGGCCCGGTACCGGGGGTCGGCGGAGGCCGCGGACCAGTCGAGGTCGGCGACCGAGGTGGTCGGGGCAGCGGAAGCGGGCGTGTCAGGCGTCTCCATGGGGGGCACAATAGTGCCCGGTGATGAGTTCGCGCCCTGACACATGTGCGCGGTTCCGGGGTACAGTGCTATAGAGGCTCGCCTGTAAGCGGCGGGTCCCACCCCCATGCTGGAGTCCCCTGAGGCCGGCAAGACCAGCGCCTCAGGATCCCCCGCGGATGCCCGGTCGGTGGCCCGATCGGCTCCGACCTGACCAGCCCTCCGCGCGGTGAGTGCCCCCGCACCCGCCGCGGCATGAGGGACCCGCTCGCGCGGTGCGTGCGCTTGAGCGAGACGCCCGGGTCCCGCGCCGGCTGGCCGGCCCATCAGGGCCCGCCACAGCGGCTCGGTAGACAAGACCCGCCTCGCCACCGTGTGCCGCGTCACACAAGAAGAGGCAACGACCCTGTCCGCTACCGTCACAACCTTCCGAGATCTCGGGATCCTGGCCGAGACCGCCGAAGCCCTCGAGGCCGTCGGCATCACCACCCCTTTCCCCATCCAGGAAATGACCCTTCCCGTGGCCCTCGCCGGGTCCGACGTCATCGGGCAGGCCAAGACCGGCACCGGTAAGACGCTGGGCTTCGGTCTCCCACTGCTGGAGGCGGTCACCGTCCCGGCGGACGTCGAGGCCGGCCGGGCCGGCGCCGACGAACTCGGCGACGCCCCCCAGGCGCTCGTCGTCGTGCCGACCCGCGAGCTGTGCCAGCAGGTCACCAACGACCTGCTGACCGCCGGCAAGGTGCGGAACGTCCGCGTCCTCTCCATCTACGGCGGCCGTGCCTACGAGCCCCAGGTGGAGGCGCTGAACCGGGGCGTCGACGTGGTCGTCGGCACCCCCGGGCGGCTGCTCGACCTGGCGGGCCAGCGCAAGCTGCGGCTCTCCGAGGTGCGCTGCCTGGTCCTGGACGAGGCCGACGAGATGCTCGACCTCGGCTTCCTGCCGGACGTCGAGAAGATCATCGACCACCTGCCGGCCAAGCGGCAGACCATGCTGTTCTCCGCCACCATGCCCGGGCAGGTGATCGCGCTCGCCCGGCGCTACATGAACCAGCCCACCCACATCCGCGCCGCCGAGCCCGACGACCAGGGCGCGACTGTGGCCAACATCACGCAGCACATCTTCCGGGCCCACTCGCTGGACAAGCCGGAGCTGGTGGCCAGGATGCTCCAGGCCGAGGGCCGGGGCCTCGCCATGGTCTTCTGCCGCACCAAGCGCACCGCGGCCGACGTCGCCGAGCAGCTGGCGCGGCGCGGCTTCGCGTCCGGCGCGGTCCACGGCGACCTCGGGCAGGGTGCCCGTGAGCAGGCGCTCCGCGCGTTCCGCAAGGGCAAGGTGGACGTGCTCGTCTGCACGGACGTCGCGGCCCGCGGCATCGACGTGGACGGCGTCACGCACGTGATCAACTACCAGACGCCCGAGGACGAGAAGACCTACCTGCACCGGGTCGGCCGCACCGGCCGGGCGGGCAACAAGGGCACCGCCGTCACCCTCGTCGACTGGGACGACCTGCCGCGCTGGGCGCTGATCAACAAGGCGCTCGGCCTGGACTTCCCCGACCCGCCGGAGACCTACTCCACCTCCCCGCACCTCTTCGAGGCGCTGTCCATCCCCGAGGGCACCAAGGGCACGCTGCCGCGCGCCGAGCGCACCCGGGCCGGGCTCGACGCCGAGGAGGTCGAGGACCTGGGCGGCCCGGACAGCCGGCGCTCCGGCCAGAAGCGGTCCGGCACGTCGGGCGCTCCCGCCACCGCCGCCGCCACCCCCACCAGGACGTCGCGTACCCGGCAGCGCCGCCGCACCCGCGGCGGAGTCGCGCTGGGATCCGCCGGCGGCGCCGCCGAGGCCGTCCAGGCGGCGGCGGAGCCCGCGGCGGCCACGCCGGAGCCGGAGGCGGGCGAGGCCACCGCGCCGCGCACCCCGCGGCGCAGGCGGCGGACCAGGTCCGGGCAGCCGGCCAGGACCGAGCGGTCGGACTCCTGACCGGCGACGTGATCGACTGATCGACGCACCACCCTCCCGGTGAGCGGCGGACCGCCCGTCCGCCGCGCGCCCGGAGCACGTCGAGCGCCTCAGAAGACCGGGGTGCCGTCCCTGGTCAGGCGCCAGTCGACGGAGGCGAAGGCGGCCGGATCGATCTCGCCGCTTTCGCGCACCCAGTCGATGATCGTGTTGCGGATCTCGTCCGAGTTCGACCAGAGCTGGTCGGACGCCGCGACGTGCGGGAAGTTGCCGCCTCCGTTGGCGCGGTAGTTGTTCACCGCGAGCACGAACTGGGCGTCGTCCGCGACCGGCTCGCCCCCGAACCGCAGGTCGGTGACGCGGGAGCCGGGCTCCCCGGCGATGTCGATGTCGTACGTCACGCCGCTGACCACGTCGTAGTTGTAGTCCGGGATGCCGCCCGCGTTGGTGAGCCTGGCCGGGTCCACCGGGGCGCCGGCCGGGGTCGTGACGAAGTACCGGGCCGAGAACTCCAGGTAGTCCCGCAGCTGGGCGCCGGTGATCAGCCGCGCCTCCAGCGTGTTCTCGTAGACGTACATCCCCGCCACGTCCCGGATGGTGACCTCGCCGGCCGGTATGGCCGCGGTGCGGGAGAAGCAGGCCGCCTGCGACAGCACCGGCAGGTCCCCGTACTCGCCGCCGGCCAGCGCGTCGCGCACCGTCTCCGCCTGCACGTGGTTGATGAAGTCGACGATCGCGGTGTCCCGGTACGGCGCCTCCGTGGCCGTCATCGAGGCGGTCGCGGTGCCGATCACCTGGTTCACGTAGGCCACGACGCGGGCGTGCTGGTCGCCGAGCAGCTCGGTGACGGCCGGGTCCTCGGCCACGGTGTTGGCGTCGCGCAGGCTCGCCGACACCCGCTCCACCCGCCAGCGGCCCCGCTCCCAGGCCAGCTCGAAGTCGAAGAGGGTCAGCCGCTTGCCCCAGAACAGCGGCTCGGACAGCACGACGTCGCGCCCCGTCTCGGCGTTGACGACCCGCCGCTCGACGATCTCCTGGTGCGCGTGCCCCACCAGGATCGCGTCGATGCCCGGCACCTGCTCGGCCACCAGCGTGGCGGCGTTCTCCACGTGCGGGACCTGATCCCCGTAGGACGAGGTGCCGCTGGTGCCCGAGTGCGCCGAGACGATCACCACGTCCGCGCCCATCGAACGCAGCCGAGGCACCCAGTGGGCGGCCTGCTCGGGCAGCCCGGGGAAGACCATCCGCCCCTCGACGTGGGCGCGGTCCCAGATGGCGATACCGGGGTTGGTCAGGCCGAGCACGGCCACCCGGACGTCGCGGCCGTGCGGGGTGCGCAGCCGGGTCATCCAGTAGGGCGGGAAGGCGGGCCGCTCGGTGGCGGCGTCCAGCGCGTTGGCGGCGAGCAGCGGGAACCGGCACTGCCGCTCGAAGGCGCGGAGCAGCGGGATGCCGTAGTTGAACTCGTGGTTGCCGAGGGCCGCGGCGTCGTAGCCGATGGCGTTCATCGCCAGGGCCATCGGGTGCACCGGGCCGCGGGCCCTGGTGATCGGGTCGATCTTGGCGTAGTAGTAGGCGAGCTGGGTGCCCTGGATGGTGTCGCCGGCGTCGATCAGCAGCGTGTTGCGGTCGCCCTTCTCGGCGCGCACCTGCTTGACCAGGGTGGCGAGCTTCGCCAGGCCGATGTCGTTGTTGCCGCCGTCGGTGAACTCGGCGTCGGTGAAGTAGTCCCAGTTGAAGACGTTGCCGTGCAGGTCGGTGGTGCCCATCACGGTGAAGGCGTACCGCTTCGTGCCGCTGGTGGCGGGGGCGGCCGCGGTGGCCGGCGTCGCGCCGGCCACCGTCCCGGCGATGGCCACCCCGGCCCCGGTCGCGGCGGTCCGGCCCAGAAACCTTCTGCGGTCGAGCGACGACATCGGTGACTCCTCTGCTGTTGTTGCGTGTGCCGCGGCTGTGCGGATCTTTCCGTAACGCGCGTAGATTCTGGCGGGGGAGGGCCGCCGAGAACAGCCCTCCCGGGTTTCGCCCGGGTGACGGTTACGCTCGTGGGGTGAGCAGACCGCCCTTCGCAGATCCCCCCGTCGGGGTCCAGGCCCGCCGGCTGGAGACCCGCCGAGGCGCGTTCGCGGTGCTCGACGCCGTGCCGCACGGCGTACGGCCGGTCGGCACGGCGCTGCTCGTTCCCGGCTACACGGGCAGCAAGGAGGACTTCATCGCCCTGCTCGAACCGGTGGCCCAGGCCGGCTACCGGGCGGTGGCGGTGGACGGCCGCGGCCAGTTCGAGAGCGCCGGAGCGCTGGCCCGGGCCGGCTACGGCCTCGGCGCCCTGGCAGAGGACGTGCTGGCGCAGGCGGAAGAGCTCGGGCCAGGCCCGATCCACCTCGTCGGCCACTCGCTCGGCGGCCTCATCTCGCGCGGCGCGGTGCTGCGGGCGGCGGCCGCCGGGCGGAAACCGTTCGCCTCCCTGACGCTGGTCGCCTCGGGCGCGGGACGGGTCGCCTCCTGGCAGCGGGTCAAGGTGCGGGCACTGAGCGTCACCATGCCGGTGTTCGGGGCGGCCCGAGTCTGGCGGTTGATACACCGTTCGGCACCGCCGCACGACGTCGACGAGATGCTGCGCCGCCGCTGGCTGGCCAACGCGCCGGCCCAACTCCGGGCCACCGGCCGCACGCTCCGCCTCGAACCGGACCGCGTCGCCCGGCTGGCCGCCGTGGGCCTCCCGACGCACGTCCTGTCCGGCGAGCGGGACGGCGCCTGGTCGGTGCCGAGCCTCGACCGCATGGCGCGGGCGCTGGGCGCGCGGCGCACGGTGATCAGCGGGGCGCGGCACTCCCCCAACGCGGAGCGGCCGGAGGCGACGGCGGGGGCGCTGGTGGACTTCTGGTCGTCGGTGTAGGGGTTCCCCCCACCGGCCCGCCCTTCCGGGCGGGGTGGGCCATCGGCGTGCCGGGTTCGCGGTGCCGGGTTCGCGGTGCCGGCGGCCTGGGTTC
>NZ_SMKI01000262.1 GCF_004348415.1 Streptomyces hainanensis | reverse complement strand
GCGGGTGGGTGGGGGAAAACTCACCGCACCCGAAGCCGCCGCGCCGCGGTCAGGCTCCGGACTCCGCCGCCACCACCGCCGTCGACGTCTGCCGCGCCTTGCGCCGCTCCCGCAGCCGGCTGGCGACCGGTTCCGTCCACCTCGTGGCGAACGGGCCGATGATGACGAGTATCAGCACGTACGCCGTGGCCACCGGCGCGATCCGCGGTTCGGTCGCGGCGGCCAGGCCCGCTATGACGATGGAGAACTCGCCGCGCGCCACCAGCGCGCCGCCGGCCCGGAAGCGGCCCCGTGGGCCGACCCCGGCCCGCTTCGCGGCCCACCAGCCGGTGGCGATCTTGGTGCCCGTGGTCACCACGGCGAGCAGCAGCGCCGGGACCAGCACCGGCGGGATCGCCGTCGGGTCGGTCGACAGGCCGAAGAAGACGAAGAAGACGGCCGCGAACAGGTCCCGCAGCGGCGTCAGCAGGCGGCGCGTGTTGTGCGCGACCTCGCCGGAGAGCGCGATGCCCACCAGGAAGGCGCCGACCGCCGCCGAGACCTGGAGCTGCTGTGCCACGCCCGCGACCAGCAGCGTCAGGCCGAGGACCACCAGCAGCAGCATCTCCGGATTGTCGGAGGAGACGGCCTTGCTGATGATGCGTCCGTGCCGCAGCGCGACGTAGAACGCGATGCCGGCGGTGCCGAGCGCGATCGCCAGGGTGAGGCTGCCGCTGGCGAGTCCGACGCCGGCGAGCACCGTGGAGAGCACCGGCAGGTAGAGGGCCATCACCAGGTCCTCCATGACCAGGATGCCCAGCACCACCGGGGTCTCGCGGTTTCCGAGCCGGTTGAGGTCGGTGAGGATCTTGGCGATGACGCCGGATGACGAGATGTACGTGACGCCGGCGAGCGCCAGCGCGCCCACCGGGCCCCAGCCCAACAGGAACCCGGCCACCGCACCCGGGGTCGCGTTCAGCACCAAGTCCACCAGCCCCGAGGGGTACTGGGTCTTGAGGCTGTCCGCCAACTCGGTCGCGGTGTACTCCAGGCCCAGCATGAGCAGGAGCAGGATGACGCCGATCTCGGCGCCGATCTCGATGAAGTCCTCGGTCGTCGAGAGCGGGATCAGGCCGCCGTGCCCGAAGGCCAGCCCTATCAGGAGGTAGAGCGGGATGGGGGAGAGGCCGAGCCGGCCGGCCAGCCGCCCGACGAGTCCGAGGCCCAGGACGACGGCCCCCAGCTCGATCAGCATGGTCGTGGTGTCGTGCACGCTCACCGCACCTTTCGGTTGTCAAGGTCATTCGCACGGCGCCGGCTGCTCCCACCGGCGCCGTGTATCCGTGGCCCAGGCGACCGTTTCAGCGCGGAGCTCAGGCCCCGGCGATGATGTCGGCCAGGTCGCTGACGCCCTCGCGGGTGCCGACGACCAGCAACGTGTCGCCCGCCTCCAGGCGGAAGTCCGGCCCCGGTGACGGGTGCGCGCCGATCCTGCGCAGCACCGCCACGATCGAGGCGCCCGTCCTGGTGCGGGCTCTGGTGTCGCCCATCGGACGCCCCCGGTAGGGGGAGTCGGGCTCGATCGGAATCCGCTCGGTGACCAGGTCGAGGCCGAGTTCGCTCTCGGGCAGCGTGACGGCCTGGCGTTGTGGGGCGATGATCGAGGCCAACCGCTCGGCCTCGTCCGCGTCCAGGGCTACGGTGCCCTGGCAGGCGTCCGGGTCCTCCGGGTCGAAGAACCCGATGAAGCGCCGGCCGTCCTCGTGTGCCACCACCGAGATGTGTCGTCCGTCCCGGGCGGCGATGTCGTACTGGGTGCCGACGCCCGGCAGCGGGGTGCGCCGCGTTCCCATGTTGATCGTGCCTCCTCAACCGTGGTCGCAGTGAGCATAACGCGGGCGCCAGCACGTTTGTTCTGGAGATTGGCCGGAACTCATCGGTACGCCAAAGAGTTCTTCGCAAAGAAGCCTTTGCAAAGACTCCTTTGGGTTGCAAAGACTCCTTTGGGTTCTAGGGTGAGCGCATGACGGAACCCAGGGAAGAAGCGCCGACACCCCACGACGAAGCCGGGCAGGCCTTGGCGGAGCGGGTCGTCGTCCTCGACGGCAAGGGGCTGCGCGCCCTGGCCCACCCGCTGCGGGTGCGCCTCGTCGGCCTGCTGCGCCAGCACGGCCCCGCGACCGCGACCCAGCTGGCCGGGCGGTTGTCCCTGAACTCGGGGGCGACCAGCTACCACCTACGTCAACTCGCCGCCGCGGGCTTCGTCGAGGAGGACACCGAGCGGGGCAACGCCAGGGAGCGCTGGTGGCGCGCGGTGCACCAGCTCACCACCGTGGAGCCCGAGATCGTGGAGGCCGAGCCCGAGGCGGCCCAGGTCTTCCTCCAGTCGGTGGCCGCCGCCCATACCCTCCGCCTCCAGCAGGGCCTCAACGAACTGGCCACCATGCCGCGCGTCTGGGGCCCGGCGCTCAACCTGAGCGACGTGATGCTGCGCCTCACCCCGGAGCAGGCGCGCGAGCTCGGCCGGGAGCTCTGGGCGGTGCTCAAGCGCTACCGGGACGAGATCGGGCAGGCCGAGTCCGACGAGGGGCGGGAGAGCGTCGCCGTCCAGTTCCACGTGCTGCCCGAGCCGGCCGGCGTCGAAGAGGGACGCGACGCATGAGATCCCGGGCGTTGGTCGGGCTGCTGACGGCCATCTCCGTCTCGCAGCTCGGCACCAGGATCTCCGCGATCGCGCTGCCCTGGTTCGTGCTGGTCACCAGCGGCAGCGCGGCGCAGACCGGTCTGGTGGCGTTCTGCGAGATGGCGCCCTACGTGCTGGCCAAGGCGTTCTCCGGGCCGCTGATCGACCGGGTCGGCGCCCGGCTCACCTCCTGGACCACCGACGTGGTGAGCGCCGTCGCCGTGTGCCTGATCCCGCCGCTGCACGCGGCCGACCGGCTGCCGTTCTGGCTGCTGCTCGCGCTGGTGTCGGTGATCGGCCTCTGCCGGGGGCCCGGCGACCTGGCCAAGCAGGTGATGGTCCCGGAGGCGGCCGACCGCGCGCGGGTGCCGCTGGAGCGGGCCACCGGGCTGTCGGGCGTCGCCGAGCGGCTGGCGAGCACCGTCGGTCCCGCGCTCGCCGGCGTGGTGGTCGCGACGCTCGACGCGATGACCGCGCTGATCGTCAACGGCGTCTGTTTCGCGGCCGGTTCGCTGCTGATCGGGCTGGCCCTGCCGCGCGGCCTGGGGCGTGCCCAGCGCGCCCCGGCGGAGTCCACCGCCGAACCGGAGGGCTACTGGCGGCGGTTCGGCGTCGGCTTCGCCCACCTGCGGCGCGAGCCGCTGCTGTTGGCGATCGCGCTCACCGTCGCCGTCACCAACCTGCTGGACGCCGCCTACGTCAGCGTCCTGCTGCCGGTCTGGGCCGAGGAGTCGGGCCACGGGCCGTCCGCGATCGGCCTGTTGGGCGCCGTCGGCGGCGCCGCGGGGGTCTGCGGCAGCCTGTTGGCCGCCGCGATCGCCGAGCGGCTGCCCCGACTCCCGGTGTTCTTCGGTGGTTTCCTGCTCGCCGGCGCGCCGCGCTTCGTGATCCTGGCGCTCAGCGTCTCGGGCGGCGTGCCGTTGTGGGGGGTGCTCGTGGTGTGCGCCGTCAGCGGGTTCGGCGCCGGGTTCCTCAACCCCATCATCGGCGCCGTGTCGTTGGAACGCATACCCCGGCACATGCTGGGCCGCGTCCAGGCGTTGGTCACCTCGCTCGCGTGGTCCGGCATCCCGCTCGGCGGCCTGATCGGCGGGGCGGCGGTCGGCGCCACGGGGCTGGTTCCGGTACTCCTGGTCGCCGGCACCCTCTACTTCCTCACCACCAACCTGGCGGCGCTGCGGCCGGAATGGCGCCGAATGGACCACCGCGGGCGACAGGCTTCGGCCACGTCACGTCACGAGGAGACCACCGTATCGGGTTAGTGTCATGGCGTGTTGTTGACGTGGTCTGGGCGGGCGGTCGGTGACCGGTTCGGGCCGGCGCGCCTGCTTCCGCTCTTCATCGGCGCCGGCTACCTGTTGCTCGTCCAGGACGCCCCGCCCGACACCGCCGACTGGCTGGTCACCCTGGCCGCCGGCGTGATCTTCCTCGGCGGCGGCGCCTTCCCGCTCGCGGTCTCGCTGGCCGAGAGCGCGCTGCTGCTGCTCGCCCACCCGCTGGTCTCCGAGACCCCGGTCGCCGCCAAGGTGGTGGCCAGTGTGGCACTGCTCGAACTCGCCGTGCGCCGCCCGCCGCGCGAGGCGCTGCTCGGCACCGCGGTGCTGATCACCGCGTACGTCCTGCTCGTCAAGGACCACGAGACGGTCACCGGGCTGCTGGCCGTGGGCTACCGGGTCGTGGTGGTGGCGGTCGCGCCGCTGCTGCTCGGCGCCTACCTGCGCGCCACCGACCGCGCGTTGGCGCAGGCCAGGGCCCGCGCCCGGGAGGCCGAGGCGCGCCGCGAACTCGCGGCACGCGGCGCCCGGCTCGCCGAACGCACCGAACTGGCCCGCGAGTTGCACGACCTGGTGGCGCACCACGTGTCGTCGATGGCGCTGCGGGTCAACGTGGCCAGAGCCGTGTTGCCGGACCTCGACCCGCGGGTGCGCGCGGTGCTCGACGACGTCTACGGCTCCGCCACCACCACCCTCGCCGACCTGCGCCGGCTGGTGGCCGTGTTGCGCGATCCGGCGGCCGTCGCGCCCGAGGGCGGCCCGCCGTTGGTGGTGGAACCCGCCGAACTGCCGGCCGCCGTGGCCGCGGTGGTGGAGCGCGCCGTGCAGGCCGGGCTCGACGTGCGCGCCCGCGTCGACCCCGGCATCGCCCACCTCGACGCGGTCCGCGGCCTGGCCGTGCTGCGGGTGGTCCAGGAGGGGCTGACCAACGCCACCAAGCACGCCGGCTCCGGCAGCCGGATCACGGTCGAGGTGGCGGTCGCCGAGGGCGACGCCCGGGTCGAGGTGCGTGACGACGGCGGCCCGGCCGAGGTGTCCGGCGACCTGCCGGGCGGCCCCGGATTCGGGCTGATCGGGCTGCGTGAACGCGTCGGCCTGGTGGGCGGCACGCTGACCGCGGGGCCGCACGACGGCGGCTGGCGCCTGTGCGCCGACCTGCCGGAGCGCTGTTCGAGTGGTGCCGCCCGGGCAACCGTCTCATAGTGGACATATGTCCAGAGCTGTGAGATTCGACGAGTACGGAGACGTCGACGTGCTGCGTGTGGACGAGGTGGCACGTCCCGAGCCGGGTCCTGGCGAGGTGGTGGTCCGGGTCAAGGCCGCCGGCATCAACCCGGGCGAGGCGGCCATCCGCCGCGGCCTGCTGCGCCAGCGCTGGCCCGCCACCTTCCCCTCCGGGCAGGGCAGCGACCTGGCCGGAGTCGTGACCGAGACCGCCCCGGACGTCACGGCGTTCGACGCCGGCGACGAGGTCCTGGGCTTCACCAACCGCCGCGCCAGCCACGCCGAGTTCGCCGCCGTCGAGGCCGACCAGCTGATCAGGCGACCGACCGACGTGTCCTGGGCCGAGGCCGGTGCGCTGGCCATCGTCGGCACCACCGCCTACGCCGCGGTGCGCGCGGTCGCCGTCGGCCGCGGCGACGTCGTGGTGGTCTCGGGCGCGGCCGGCGGGGTGGGCACCCTGGCCTGCCAGTTGGCGCGCGACCTGGGCGCCACCGTCATCGGCCTGGCCAGCGAGGAGCACCACGCCTGGCTCGCCGACCACGGCATCCTGCCGGTCAGCTACGGCGACGGCGTGGCCGACCGGATCACGGCGGCGGCCGGCGGCAGGGGGCCCGACGCGTTCATCGACACCTACGGCGCCGACTACGTGCGGCTGGCCATCGAGCTGGGCGTGGCGCCGGAGCGGATCGACACCATCATCAACATGGCGGACGCCGAGGAGTTCGGCGCCCGGATGGAGGGCAGCGCGGCGGCCGCCGACGCGGGCGTGCTGGCCGAACTCGCCGCCGCCGTCGAGGACGGCCGGCTGCACGTCCCGATCGCCAGGACGTATCCGCTGGACGACGTCCGCGACGCCTTCCGCGACCTTGAACAGCGGCACACGCTGGGCAAGATCGTGCTGATCCCCTGATCCCCTGACGCTCCGACGGCCCGGGACCCGCACGGGTCCCGGGCCTCAGCCCCGGGCGTCGACGGCCGGCGTGGCCAGCGAGTCGAGGTGCCGGCTCAGCACCCGGGCCGTCCAACCGGGGTCGGCGCCCGCCGGCTCGTGGACGACGTGCGCGCCGAGGCCGTCGAGCAGCGCGTGCAGCCGCGCCGCCTCCAGATCGAGATCCGTCCCCGGGACCAGGTCGACGCCGTTGTCCAGCCGCCCGATCAGCGCGCGGCACACATCCCGCAGGTGCCCGTGGGCGGCGTCCCGCGCCGCGCGCAACGCCACGTCGGCGCGCGCCGCGTCGAACAGCGCCAGGTACACCTCGGACTCGGTGCGGCGCTCGCTGTCCAGCGGCAGGAACTGCCGGGCGAGCGCCTCCACCGTCTCCCGGGTGCTGGGCCGCGGCGGCAGGGCGGCCACCCTCGCTCGCGCCCGGTCGAGGACCATCTCCAGCGCGAAGACCAACAACTCCCGCTGTGTGGTGAAGACATGACGCAGCGAGCCGGCCGACACCCGGGCCTCTTTCGCGACGGCCCGCACCGAGGCGCGGCCGATACCGTCCCGCACGATCACCCGCCAGGCCGCCCGGGCGATCTCGCGGCGGCGCTCACCGTGATCGATCAGTCGTGGCACAACGGCAAAGGTAACGCAAACACCGCGACTTCACGCATGGTGAGAGCACGGGCGTACCACCACCCGGTGGGGCCGGGCGCCGTCACCACGGCCCCGCTCGGCTCGTTGAGCGGACGATGACGACGACGGTCCTGGCCGGTGTGACGGGCCGGCGTGACGGGCCGGCGTGACGGGAGGAGCGAGGCGGATGGCGGCGGTGGACCTCCACGGGTGCCACGCGGTGGTGACGGGCGGTTCGAGCGGCATCGGGCTGGCCACCGCCCGGCTGCTGGCCGCGCGCGGGGCGCGGCTGTCGCTGGTGGCCAGGGACGCCGAGCGGCTGGTGGCCGCCGGCGAGCTGCTGCGGGCGGCCGGCGCGAGCGTCGCCGTCGAGCGGGCGGACGTGGCGGACCGCCGGGCGCTCGCCGCCGCCCTCGGCCGGCTCCAGGAGACCTGGGGGCCGTGCGACGTGTTGGTGAACTCCGCCGGCACGGCGGGGCCCGGGCATTTCCTCGACCTTCCGGACGACGCCTTCAGGCGGCAGATGGAGGTCAATTACTTCGGCACGCTCCACGCGATGCGCGCCGTGGTTCCCGGAATGATGAAACGGGGTCGGGGCAGCGTGGTCGCCGTTTCCTCGGCGGCCGCGCTCGTCGGGGTCTTCGGATATACCGCGTACGCGCCCTCGAAACACGCGGTGCACGGCCTGATGGCGGCCGCCAGGGGAGAACTCGCCCGGCACGGCGTCCATTCCGCCGTGGTGTTCCCGCCCGATGTCGACACCCCGCAACTGGCGGCCGAGAACCTGGAGAAACCCGAGGAGACCCGGGCCATCGGCGGAATGTTCCGGCCGCTGACCGCCGAGCGGGTCGCCGCGTCGATCGTGGCGGGCATCGAGCGACGCCGCTTCGTCATCTGCCCCGACCCCGGCACCCGGGCGCTGGCCGCCCTCGGCGGCCTGCTCGGCCCGCTGCTGCGCCGCGAGTTCGACCGCCGCACGACCCGCACCCACCGCCGGGCCCGCCACCGGCGCTCCTAGAGCCTGTCCGCCCGGACCGGGCCTAGCTCCGCACCGCCGGGCCGTTCGCGGCGAGTTCCGCGAGGGCCCTGGTGAAGTCGCCGGTCAAGCGCGCCGCCGGGGTGGCGCCGTGGCTGACCACGGTCAGGGTCAGCCGGGCCGCCCGCTCCGGCGTCCTGGTGTGGCCGGCGAGGAAGAAGCTGACGGCACCCGGCGGCGGCAGGTCGGGCAGCACCATCCCGCCGGTCAACGGCCGGCCGAGCAGGTACCAGGGCCCGCGCCGCAGCATCAACGTCGTGCAGCACACCGGCGCGTAGGACGGGGCGATGGCGTGGGCGCCGGCCGCGCGCGCCGCCCAGGCGCCGAGCAGCGCCGTGCCCCGCAACAGCCGGGCCGCGTTGACCGCCCGCGACCGGAACCCGGGTGCGACGACGGCCTCGTGACAGGCCGCCAGTCGGTCGGCCGGCCGGTCAAGACCCACCGGCAGCGCCACCCGGGCCGCCGAGATCACGTTGCCCAGCTCCCCGTTCGTCCCCGGCGGCCGCAGGTCCACCGGCACCAGCGCGTAGACCGGCCGGTCCCGTCCCGGCCAGCCGGTCAGCGGGCCGTGCACGTCCCGCAGCACCCCGGCGACGCCGGCCAGCAGCACGTCGTTGAGGCTGATCCCGGCGCCGGGCAGCGAACGCCGCGCCGCCCGCACGGCCGCCGGATCCACCTCGGTCCAGGCCGTGGTCGGGTCGCCGGGCGCGCCCGGCAGACGGCGGCTCGGCCGCGCCTGGTGCAGCAGGTCGCGGCCCAACCTGCCGAACCCGCCCAGGCCGGGCCCCGGGGCGTGGCTCCGGGCCGCCGGCTCCCGACCCACCGGGGTCGGGCCGTCGAGCAGCAGGTGGAGCAGGGTCTCCAGGGACCGCCCGTCGAGCGCCGCGTGATGAGCGGTCAGCAGCAGCGCGAACCCCTCCTCACCGGGACCGGTCCCCGGCACCAGGTGCAGTCGCCACGGCGGCAGCCCGGCAGGCAGCCGCCGCCGCACCGCGGCGTCGACCAGCTCGGCGAGGCTGGTGCCGGGCGCCGCCCCCCGCACCTGACCCGCCGGGTCGAAGCGGTCCAGGGCCAGCCACCGGTGCCGCCGCAGCGACCCCGGCGCGGGCGGCGGGCACAGCACGGAACGCATCCTGAGCAGCGAACCGAAACGCTTCACCACCAGATCCCGCAATTCGTCGACATCCGGAACCGGCCCCGAGAAGAAAACGGCCGAACCGATCGTCTTCGGAGTGCCACCAGCCACGAAACACTCGTCACAAGCCGAGAGTGCGATACTATTTTTCATCCTCCCAGCCCTTTCCCCTTACCAACGGACAGCGATTCCGTGACCCCCGGCGCGTGGGGGAGCATTCTCATCGCGATGATCGGACAGGCTGCACTCTGACACGACAGAGAAGAGGCCCAGGTAACGGCATGGCAGATATCTTCGACAAGAAGCCGATCGCGGTAATCGGCGAAATGGCGGAGACGGGCGTCAGCCCCTACTACCGCACCGCAGAACCGAACGCGGTCATGGCAGGCTGCAACGACTATCTGGGCCTGGCGACCGACCCCCGGCTCATCGACGCCGCCACCACGGCCACCGCCAGGTACGGCACCAGCTGCTCCGGGTCCCGCATCCTCAACGGCACGCTGCCGCTGCACGAGGAACTCGAGGCCAGGCTGGCCGCGTTCCTCGGCTGCGAGGCCGCCCTGGTCACCACCACCGGTTTCCAGGCCAACCTGGCCGTCGGCACCCTCCTCGGCCCCGGCGACGCCGCGTTCAGCGACATGGCCAACCACGCCTCCCTCGTCGACGGCGTGCAGCTCGGCCAGGGCACCCGCTTCCGCTACCGGCACGGCGACCTGGCACACCTGCGCCGGCTGCTGGCCGCCGCCGCCCCCGACGCCGGCAAGCTGATCGTCACCGACGGCATGTTCTCCATGGAGGGCGACCTCTGCCCGCTGCCCGGGCTGCGCGAGCTCGCCGACCGGTACGGCGCGCGGCTGGTCGTGGACGGCGCGCACGACATCGGGCTGCTCGGCGCGCGGGGCAGCGGGGTCGCCGAGCACTTCGGCATGCCGGGCGCCGTCGACCTCCTCTCGGGCACCTTCTCCAAGTGCTTCGGCTCGCTCGGCGGGCTGCTCGCCGGCCCCGCCCGGATCGTCGAGTACCTGCGCTACAGCGCCCGCCCGGTGCTGTTCTCGGCCGCGATGTCCCCGGCCTCGGCGGCGGCCGCGCTGACCGCGTTGGACATCATCGAGACCGAACCGGCCCGCCGCGAGCGGGTCTTCGACCACGCCGAGCGGCTGCACAACGGGCTGCGTGCCCTCGGCTTCGCCACCGCCCCCTCCATCACCCCCGTCGTCCCCGTGCACATCGGCAGGAGCCGCCTCTGCCTGCGGATGTGGCAGGCGCTGCACGACGCGGGCGTCCACACCAACGCCGTGGTCACGCCGGCCGTGCCGCGCGGCCGCGCCCTGATCCGGGTGACCCCGCAGGCCACCCACACCGACGAGCAGATCACCCGGATCCTGGACGCCTTCGCCGGCTGCGGACGCCGGCTCGGCCTGGTCGCCGGGCGCGCCGAGCGGGCCGAGCACGACTGGACGCCGGTCGCG
The DNA here is from genome assembly GCF_004348415.1 of Streptomyces hainanensis. Taxonomy (GTDB): domain Bacteria; phylum Actinomycetota; class Actinomycetes; order Streptomycetales; family Streptomycetaceae; genus Streptomyces; species Streptomyces hainanensis. The sequence continues at coordinate 638 of NZ_SMKI01000262.1, read as the reverse complement.
CTGGCCCGCCCGAAGCTCACCGGGTGAACACCAGCGACACGTTGTGCCCGCCGAAGCCGAACGAGTCGCTGACCGCGACCGCCACCGGCCGCTCCCGCGGCTTCTTGACGACCAGGTCGATCCCCAGATCCGGCGCCGGCGCCCCGACGTTGGCGGTCGGCGGCACCACCCCGTGTTCCAGGCTGAGCACCGTGAGCAGCGCCTCCACCGCCCCGGCGGCGCCCAGGCTGTGCCCGAGCACCCCCTTGGCCGAGGTGACGCTCGGCCCGTGCGGGAACACCCGCCCGATCATCAGGCCCTCCGCCGTGTCCCCCTGCCGCGTCGACGTGGCGTGCGCGTTGACGTGGTCCACGTCGGACGTCCCCACCCCGGCCTCCGCCAGCGCCGTCCGCACCGCCGCCTCCGCGCCCCGACCCTCCGGGTGCGGGGCCGTGGGATGGTGGGCGTCCGTGCTGACCCCGCACCCCGCGAGCACCGCGAACGCGGCCCGACCACGCGCCCGCGCGTCGCCCGACCGTTCGAGCACCAACGCCGCCGCGCCCTCCGCCATCACGAAGCCGTCGCTGTCGGCCGCGAACGGCCGAGAAGCCCCGGCCGGGTCGTCCCGCCGCCCCGACAGCGCCCCGGCCCGCTGGAAC
>NZ_SMKI01000261.1 GCF_004348415.1 Streptomyces hainanensis | reverse complement strand
CGCCCGCCCCGAGATCTTCTGACCCATTGCCCGCGCGCGCCCGAGCGGGTATGCAGCAACGATGAACCTCCTCGACGACGCGAACGCCCTCTCCGACGACCTCACCCACCTCCGCCGCCGACTGCACGCCGTCCCCGAGGTCGGCCTCGACCTCCCCCGCACCCAGGAGACGGTCCTCGCGGCGCTCGACGGCCTCCCGCTCGACGTCACCACCGGCGACTCCCTCACCTCCGTCACCGCCGTGCTGCGCGGCGCCACCCCGGGACCGACCGTCCTGCTGCGCGGCGACATGGACGCGCTGCCCGTCGCCGAACGCACCGGGCTGCCGTTCGCCGCGCCCGAGGAGCGGATGCACGCCTGCGGACACGACCTGCACACCACCATGCTGGCGGGCGCCGCCCGACTGCTCGCCGCCCACCGGGACCGGCTCGCCGGCGACGTGCTCTTCATGTTCCAGCCGGGCGAGGAGGGCTACGACGGCGCCGGCCGGATGCTCGCCGAGGGCGTGCTCGACGCCACGGGGGAGCGGCCGGTGGCCGCCTACGCCCTGCACGTCATGTCCCACACCTACCCGACCGGCGTCTTCACCGGCCGCGGCGGGCCGCTGCTCGCCTCCTCCAACGTGCTGAACGTGACGGTGCGCGGCGCCGGCGGCCACGGCTCGCTGCCGCACCGCGCCAAGGACCCGATCCCGGCGGCGTGCGAGATGGTCACCGCGCTCCAGACGTACGCCACCCGCGCCTTCGACATCTTCGACCCGGTGGTGATCACGGTCGGCACCTTCCGGGCCGGCACTGCGACCAACATCATCCCGGACACCGCCACCTTCTCGGCCACCGTCCGCTCCTTCTCCGCGGCCTCCCTCGCCCGGCTCAGGGACGGCACGGTCGCCGTCTGCCAGGGCATCGCGGCGGCGCACGGCCTGGAGGTGACGGCCGAGTTCAACGAGCAGTACCCGGTGACGGTCAACGACGCCGCGGAGGCCACGTTCGCGGCGGACACGGTCCGCGAGGCGATGGGCGAGGAACGGTACGTGCCGCTGGAGAACCCGATCCCGGGCGCGGAGGACTTCTCCCGGGTCGTCGACGAGATACCCGGCGCGATGGTCTTCCTCGGCGCCACGCCGGTGGGCGCCGCGCCCGAATCCGCCCCGGCCAACCACTCGCCGCTCGCGACCTTCGACGAGTCGGTGCTGCCGGCCGGGGCGGCGCTCTACGCCGAACTGGCCGTCAGGCGGCTGGCCACGGCCACCGCCACGGCCGCAGCCACGGGCTGAGCGTTCGGGAAACGCGCGGTACTCGCGGAACCTCCCCGGCGCGGCCCGGCCCTACGCCGGGGAGGCCATCCAGTGCCGCGCGTCCTCCACGATCAGCTCGCAGAGCCCGGCGAGGCGGGAATCCGCGAGCGAACCGCAACGGGTCGCGAGATAGAAGGTGTTGATGGGTGGAATTTCCGGCTCCAACAACATGATCAGGTCCCCACAGGCAAGTTCCGGCATGCACAGATAGGTGGGGACGACGGAAATTCCGGCGCCCGCCGCCACGGCCGAAATTACCGCCCGGAGATCGGGAACGACGACCGACGGATGTCGAGGCGGCGGGGCCTCGAACACCGTCCACCAGTAGCGGCGGATAATCGGCACCGTCTCCGCGTAGGCGATGATCGGAAGGTTTGTCAACGCCCGTGGCCCGTCCATTTCGAGCGATCCGGGCGGCAGGGTTTCGGCGATGTGCGGCGCTCCGATCAGCGCGAATTCCTCGTCGGTCAGCGGGATGATGTCCACGCCGCGGAAACGGGGTTGGATGGTGGAGATCACCAGGTCGAGATGGCCGCTTTTCAGGTCGGCCAGCAGGTCCTGTGACTCGCCGAGACTGACCCGCACGTCGAGCCCGGCGGCGACCAGCGGGCTGATCGTGGGCAGCACCCGGGCGGTGAACAGTTCGACCGGCCCGCCGAGGCGCAACGGCCGGTTGCTCGCGTCCTGTTCGAGATGGCGGCTGATCGCCGCGTTGATCTGGACGACCGGCCCTTCGACGTCGTAGGCCAGCGCTTTGCCCTCGACCGTCGGCACCGCCCCCTGCGGTGTCCGGTCGAACAACGGCTTGCCGAGCTCCGCTTCGAGCCCGCGAATCTGTTGTGTGACGGCGGGCTGGGTGATTCCGAGCTGCCGCGCCGCCTTGGTGAAAGATCCGGTGTGGAATACGGCTACGAAGGTTTGTAACCATCCCAGTTGCATGTCGCCCCGTCCCCCCGTTGCGGATGCAGGGAGGTGACGTGCATCTCGACTCTGCTCATGCGACCCCCCGTCGCTCCAAAGATGCATGTCCTGGTGTGTGTCGGCGGGCGACGGGAACTGGTCGTCGTCTCCGTCGCCCGCCAGCAGTCTAGAGGGCTTCTCGGGCAAAATGTCAGGTGGCCGGGATTTGGCGCAGAACGAGTTCGGCCACCTTCGCGGCCGAGGCGGGGTTCTGCCCGGTCACCAGGCGGCCGTCGGCGACCGCGTGTTCGGCGAAGTTTTTGCCCTTGCTCATTGTCGCGCCCTTTTGTTCGAGCGAGGATTCGAGGAGGAAGGGGACGACCGATTCGAGGCCGACCGCGGCCTCCTCCTCGTTGGTGAAGGCGGAGACCAGCCTCCCCCGCACGATCGGGCTGCCGTCCGACAGCTCGACGGCCAGCAGCGCGGACGGGCCGTGGCAGACCGCCGCCACCGCGCCGCCGCGCTCGTAGATCGCCGCGGCCAGCGCGCCGAGCTCGGTGGCCTGCGGGAAGTCCCACATGGTGCCGTGGCCGCCGGCGAAGTAGATCGCGTCGTAGTCGGTCGGGTCGAGCCCGTCGGCGGTCGGGGTGTTCTTCAACTCGCCGGCGTACTCCTCGAGGAACATGGCCGAGACGGTGTCCCCCTCCTTGACGCCGTCACGCGGGGGCTCGCCGCCCGCGACGGACACGAGCGCGATGTCCCAGCCCGCCTTGCGGAACACCTCGGCGGGGTGGGCCACCTCGGGGACGTAGAAGCCGGTCGGGCGGCCGGTGTCGCCGAGCCGGCCATGGGAGGTGAGCGCGAAGAGAACCTTCGGCACGAGAATGTCCTTTCTCTTTCGGTTGTCGTCTTCGGTTGTCGTCCGGATGTCCGTGAGTGCGCCCGGATGCGGTCAGGCCGTGAGGGTGGCCAGTTCCGGGAGGTAGATGCGCCGCTGTCGACGGGCGATGGCGCGTTCGATGTGCTCGTCGGTGTGATAACCCCACCATGCCCACAGGGAGGTTGCCCCGGTGTCGCGCACCGCGAGCGCGTTGGTGATGTGGTCGTCGATGAACGTCACCGCCCGGGCGGGCAGTCCGTCGCCGCCCGCCAGGTCGAGTACGGCGGTGCGCTTGTCCGAGCACTCGCCGATCACCTCGACCACGGTGTTCTCGAGGCCGTAGTGGCCCAGGATCTCCCAGACCGAGTCGGCGTCCTTCGCGGTGACGATCGACGTGCCACGGCCGCGGTGCCGGTGCAGCAACTCGTGGACGCCCGGGTAGAGGGTGTGCATGTCGAGCCACGCGCCCCGCTGCGCGCCGCGCAGGGCGCCCCGCACGGCGGTCGCGCCAGCGGTCAGCGCGGCGAGCTGCTTCGGCGGGATGCCGGACAGCAGCGCCCCGTAGTCCGCGACCGTCCCGATCCCCTCGGCGGCCGGCGCGCGGGCCACCATGAAGTCCCCGAGCAGCCGCGCGTATCCGCGCACCACCCGGAACCGGTCGAGGAACCCGGCGGGGACGGCGTCCGCCAGCTCCCGGATCGGCTTGGCGGCGACCCGCTCGGGATCGTGGTCGGCGTAGTAGGTGACCAGGGCGCATTCGGTGAAGGCGTCGGCTATGACGCCGTCGAAGTCGAGTACCAGCAAGACACGTCCCCCATGGGTGTCGACCGGGAGTGCGGGGCACCGGGTTCTGGTGGCCGGAGGGCAGCCGTCTCCGGCGCCCCGCACGATTCAGGCGGCGGCTCGCTCGGTGGTCCGCTCCCCGGCCCTGGCCGCGACGGTGGCGAAGACCTGCTGCATGAAGCGGCCGACGTACGCGTAGTAGGAGCAGGTGATGATGTGCCCGTCGACGATGACGTCGGAGTCCACCACCTCCGCCCCCGCGTTGATCACGTCGTCCCGCAGCCCGATGTAGGCGCAGGCGGTGCGTCCCTTGAGGACCCCGGCGGACACCATGATCCACGGGCCGTGACAGAGGCCGGCGACCACCTTCCCGGCCGCGTCCATGGCGCGGACGAAGGCCAGCACGTGGGCGTCCTGCCTGACCCGGTCCGGGGCCTCGTGGCCGCCGGTGAGTATCACCGCGTCGTAGGCGTCGGCGTCGAGCCGGTCGAACGCCACGAGCGGCCTGGCGGTCTTGTCCATCGGCAGCGGCACGCCGTACTTCCCGACGGCGTCGGCGCCGTTCCTTGTCGCGACGTCCACGTGCCAGCCCTCCTCGATGAGCCGGTAGTAGGTGTAGACGACGTCGTGGTCCTGGAAGCCGGGACCGGTGACGATCACCGCACTGGGCATCGTTGCCTCCTTCGATGGCGAACGTGTCTTCTGAGGTGGGCGGTTCAGGTGAGCGTGAGCGAGAGGTAGTACTGGTCGAGCGCGGGCCGTCGGTCGTCGGCCCTGGCGGGCGCCAGGACGTCGATCTCGCCGGTGACCACGCCCGTGATGCCGAGCGGTATGTGGAACAGGTCCGTCTCCCGCCGGCGGTAGAAGATGTCGGCGCCGGCGCGGATCGAGAAGCCGAACTCGCCGTTCGGCGAGCGCTCGCGCAGCCGCGCCTGCGGCAGATAGGAGACGGGCCTGGCCGGCAGGTCGGGCGCCACCTCGTGCTCGGTCTCGTAGGCGGTGTTCTCCCGGCGGTAGTCGTCCCGCAGCCGGATCAGGTCGAGCTTGTTCCGCGGCGTCTCCACCTCGACCAGCCACAGCGGCCCGGGGCCGAGCGAGCGGGTGGTGTGGAAGGCGCCCCCGCCGATGCGGAGGATCGTCCCCGTGGACACCGGGTGCCGGTCGGTGAGCGTCTCGGTCACCCCGTCCCCGGCCAGACACAACAGATAGGTGAGCTTGCGCGGGTGGACGTGCATCGAGGTGGACTGCCCCGCGTCGATCCGCAGGTTCCAGACGTCGATGAAGTCGTCCACGTAGATCCGGTACTCCATGCCCCACGGCTTCGGAATGACCTGGTTGAGGTGGTCGTCGCTCTCCAGGGACTCGTTGCCCACGCGGCTCCCCTTCCGCACGACCTCGTTGAGCGCGGAGAAGTCACGGGGCCCCGGGTCGATGCGGATCACCGCCTCGCGGGCTGTGGTAACGGTGTGGCCTTGCGTCAGCTCGGACATGAGGACGTTTCCCCCTTCGGTGTCGGCTGCGTTTCCCCCCGGCCGCCATCGAACGTAAGGAGCACCGGCAAGCAATTCCAAATAGACGGCGCGCTAGTCCCCCATAAAGGCCGTTGCCCCTGAATCCCGCTAATGCCCTCCCTTTCGAATGCTTATTTGTGCCCCGAAGCGCCTCGTGTGAGGGTCGCAACGCAGGCCCCGTCAGGGAGTTGCCTGTCTTTTCCTGCGAGGAAGGGAAGCCACCGGTGACCACACCCACGCGAGGGCGCGGACGTCAGATCGCCCCCGAGTCCAGCACCACGGCCGGTCGGACGGCCGGTCAGACGGCCCCGAGGATCGACTCCATCGGAGTCCTCGGGTACGAGTCGGTCTCGGAACAGGACTGCCTCACCCCGACCGAGATCTTCAAGGGCACCGCCATGGTGCTCAGCGGCGCCATCACGCCCTGGCAGCGTGAGGCCGCGCCCCAGGACCTGGAGGTGCGCCTGGTCGCGCTCCAACCCGGCGTCATCAAGATGCAGATGGGCACCAACGTGGTGCCCGACGGGGTCCTGAACGAGGACGACCTCTTCGACATCCTCTACATCCCCGGCGGGGTGGGCTCGGCGGCCCTGCTCTCCGACGAGCGTGTCCTCAAGGCCATCCGGCGCCACCACGAGGCCGGCAAGGTCATCGCGGCCAACTGCTCGGGCGTCGGCGCGCTCGCCCGCTCCGGCATCGTCAACGACGAGCCCCTGACCTCCGTGGCGGCGATCGCCCGCGGCATGCGCGGGGAGGGCTTCAACGTGCCGGAGAACCGGCGCATGTGGGTGGCCAACCCGGCCTCCCGCATCTGGACCTTCACCGGTTCCTACGGCATCAACGGCGGCGCCGTGGCCCTGGTCGCCCACTACTTCGGGCGCGAGGTCGGCACCATCGTGTCGATGATGTTCGACACCTACGGCGGGATCGGGGACGCCATCTTCGAGGAGGTCGGGCCCGAGTTCTACCACCACCCCGAGCTCGAGGACTCCTTCCAGAACCTCTTCGAGCCCATGCTCTATCCGGCGAAGTCCGACGACGCGCTCTGACCAGCGCACCGAGCAGCACCTCACCCCGCACCTCCACCCAGCACCTCACCCAGCACCTCCACCCACGGCCCCGGAAGGGAGCGCACCGGCGTGGCAGCCCAGGTCACACCCGAATTCCTGCGCGACGTCAACTGGATACGCGGTGCGCTGCAGACCGCCGTCGCGCTGGAACACTCCACGATGCCGCTGTACTGCGCGGCCATGTACTCCCTCGAAGTGCAGAACTATCCCTCCTACAACACGATCCGCTCGGTGCTGATGGAGGAGATGGTCCACATGGCCATCGCCGCCAACATGGTCGCCGCGCTCGGCGGATCGCCGCGGATCGCGACCCTGAGCCCGACCTACGCGTCCCGCGGCCTGCCCGGGGGCGTCGCGCCCGACCTGCCCGTCATCCTGGCGCGGCTCTCGCCGCGCTCGCTGGAGAACTTCATGCGCCTCGAAGCGCCGGAGTTCATGCTCAACGCCCGCCAGCGCGCCGCCGTCTACCCGACCGTCGGCGCCTTCTACGACGCGATCCGCGAGGCCATCGACTCCCACAAGGACCCGCTCCGCCGCGCCGTCGAACGCGGTGGCCCGGCCAACCAGGTCGGCGGCAACCTCGGCTACCTCACCTTCGAACCGGCCGAGGGCGACGACCCGGTGGAGCGGTTCCACGCCGCGCTGGACATCATCACGGAACAGGGCGAGGGGCGCGCGGAGGGCTCCGTCGAGGCGGGCGACGACTTCCAGCGGGAGGGCTCGCACTACGCCAGGTTCGCCGAACTCCGGTACGGCCGCCGCTACCTCGCCCCGGCGGGCGACGTGGTGATCGCGCCGGAGAACGAGGCGGAGTTCTTCCGGGGCGACGCGATCGCCTGGCCGGTCGTCATCAACACCCTGGCCGTGCCGTCCGACCGCTACGCCGCCCTGCTGGCACACGATCCGGACGCGCCCGGGGTCCGCAAGGACCTCGACGCCTTCGACGAGGCGTACACGCTGATGATGGCCGCTCTCGACCGGGCCTGGAACGGCCCGGTCGAGACCTGGTGGCCGTCGCTCGGCGCCGCCGTCACCCAGATGGACCAGATGCGGGTGCGCTCCTGCTTCACCATCATGCGCCGCCAGGTGCCCGAGCCGGTCGTCGGCCGGCTGGCGGAGCTGTATCCGGGCCAGTTCGCCGCGCTCGCGCGGTACACGGACCTGGACCGCCCCGTCTTCTACGGCCCCCGCTTCGTCAACCACAACGCCGACCGCTGATCCCGAGGGAGAACGTCCAAGCCGTGTCACCCGCGTCCAACCGCCTTCCGACGGGCAGCCTGCTGGCCCTGGCGACGGCCGGATTCCTGACGATGCTCACCGAAACCGTCCCCGCCGGCCTGCTGCGCGACATCGGGGACGGGCTCGCCGTCTCCGAGGCGCAGGCCGGCCAGCTCCTGACGGTCTACGCGGCGGGCTCCTTCCTCGCCGCGATCCCGCTGACCAGCCTCACCCGCGGCCTGCCGCGCCGGCCCGTCCTCGTCGTCACCGTGGTGGCCGTGGCCCTGGTCAACGTCCTCACCGCCGTCTCCGACTCCTACCTCCTCACCATGGCCGCCCGCCTGGTCGCCGGCATGGGCGCCGGAGTGCAGTGGGCGATGATCGCCGGCTACGCCATGCGGCTGGTCGACGAGCCCGTCAGGGGCCGCGCGCTGGCCATCTCGATGGCCGGCGTCCCGATGGCCCTGGCCCTCGGCGTCCCGCTCGGCACCTACGCGGGAGACCTCCTCGGCTGGCGCTACACCTTCGCCGTGATCGGCGGCCTCGCGCTCGTCGCCGCCCTGTGGATCGCGACCACCGTGCGCCCGTTCCCCGGCGAGGAGGCCGCCCACCGGCTCCCGGTGCGGCGGGTGTTCCTGCTGCCCGGGCTGGCCGCCGTGCTGGGCGCCGCACTGCTGTTCGAGATCGGTCACATGAACCTCTACACCTACGTCGATCCCTACCTGGAGCGTGCCGGGCTCGGGGACTCGGTGGGCCCGGTGCTGCTCGCCTTCGGCGTCGCCGCCATGGCCGGGCTGTTCGCGGCCGGTGCCTTCATCGACCGGAACCTGCGGGCCGTGGTCGTCGGCGCCCTCGCCCTGTTCACCGGCTGCATGGTCCTCTTCGGGGTGTTCGGCACCCGGGCGTGGCCGGTGGTCGTCGTCATGTTCGGCTGGGGCTTCGCGCTCGGCCTGGCCCCGACCATGTTCCAGGCCGCGTCCGCGCGCGCCGCGGGATCGGCGGCGGACATCGCCCAGGCCATGATGGTGACCGTGCTCAACGCCGGCATGTCCCTCGGCTCCGTCACCGGCGGCCTCGCCCTCGACGCCACCGGGGTGTGGTCCCTGCCCTGGATCTCCTGCGCCGTCTTCGCCACGGCGCTGGCCATCGCCCTGGCCACCACGCGTGTCGTCTTCGCCGGCGCGCCGGTCGTGAGCGGTGCCGGGCGGGAACGGGAGGGCGTGGCGTGACCGGCTTCTATCACGTCTGTTTCACCGTCCCGGAGCTGGAGGCGGCGATGCGCGACCTGACGGCGGCAGCCGGTGTCCGGTGGAGCGATCCTGTCGCGTCGTCGATCGGCGACTGCGACTACCGCATCGTCTTCACCAGGGGCGGCCCGCCGTTCATCGAGCTCATCCAGGCCGCGCCCGGCGGCCCGTGGGGTGACACGGGCGCCGCCGGCTTCCACCACCTGGGCTGGTGGACGTCCGACATCGCGGCCGGCACGGACCGACTCGCCGCGGCGGGCCTCCCGCAGGCGTTCACCGGCTGCCCCCTGGGACGGCCCTTCGCCTACCACCGCCTCGACAGCATCGGCGCCCACGTCGAACTCGTCGAGGCGGGCCGCCAGCCCGGCTTCATCGACACCTGGAACCCGGGCGGGCGGCCGATGCCCGCCATCGACGAGGAGGCACACCCATGGAACCAGTCACACTGATCACCGGTGGGTCGACCGGCATCGGCGCCGAGACCGCCAGGCGGCTCCTCGACCAGGGCCACCGCGTCGCCGTCACCGCCCGCCGCGCGGACCGGCTGACCGACTTCTCACGGGGCGTCGAGCAGCACGCGGACCGGTTGATGACGCTGCCGGGCGACACCGCCGAGGAGGCGCACGTGCGGCAGGCCGTCGACCTGACGGTCAAGACCTGGGGCGGTCTCGACAACGTCGTCGTCAACGCCGGCTTCTCCCTGCCCGGCACGCTCGCCGACCACCTGCCCGAGGCGATGCGGTCCATGATCCTGACCAACGTCCTCGGCCCCGCGCTCGTCGTGCAGGCCACCCTGCCGTACCTCAAGGAACGCCGCGGCCGGCTGGTCCTGGTCGGCTCCGTGGCCGGCGTGAAGAACACCCCGGGCAACCTGTACTCGGTCACCAAGTGGGCGGTGCACGCCCTCGCGGAGAACACCCGCCAACTGGTCACCTCCGAGGGCGTCGGCGTCACCCTGGTGGCCCCCGGCATGGTGGACACCCCCTTCTGGGACACCCGGGGCGGCCGCCCCGACGCCCCGACCATGACCGCCGCGCAGGTCGCCGACTGCGTCCTCTTCGCCCTGAACCAGCCGCCCGGCATGGACATCAACCACATCCAGATGCGGCCGGTCGGCCAACTGAACTGAGGCGGTGCGGGCCCGTGCCCGGCGGGTGGGGGGAGGCCACGCGCGAGGTCCGCCGCCACCCGGGTGGACCTTCGCCGCACGACGGCGCCCCCACTCCCGCCGTACCGTGAATCCGGCGCTTCGGAAAATTCCGGGCGTATCGGACGGGATCGCGGAGGGCGGCTCGCATGGCACGGGACTCCGACACGGCAGCTGCCGCCGCCACCGGCGCTGCCAAGGCCGCCGACGCCGCCGCCGACGCCGCCGCCAACGACGCCGTCAACGACGCCGCCGCCAACGACGCCGCCAAGGCTGCCAAGGCCGGGCAGGCACTCGAGCTCGCGCCACGCTCCCCCCTCTCCGCCGACGAGGCCGAGGCACACGTCCGCCGCAACTGCTTCGCCGCCGCCCCACCCCTCCGCACCGGTGTCGAACTCGAGTGGCTGGTGCACGACCGCCGCGACCCCGGTCGGCTGGTGCCGGCCGACGTGCTGGACGCCGCGCTGGTGCCGCTCGCCGTGCCCGGCGCGCTGCCGGGCGGCTCCCGCATCACCCGTGAGCCGGGCGGCCAGGTGGAGCTGAGCGGCCCGCCGGCCACCAGCCTCGGCGGCTGTGTCGGCGCCGCCGCCGACGACGTGGCCGCGCTGCGGCACGTCCTGGCGGCCGCCGGCCTGGCCCCGGTCGGCCTCGGACTCGACCCGCACCGCATCCCGCCCCGGGTGCTCGACGCCCCCCGCTACCGCGCGATGGAGGCGTATTTCGACCGCTTCGGCCCGGGCGGTCGGGTCATGATGCGGGCCACCGCCTCCGTCCAGGTCTGCGTGGACGCGGGTGACGAGTCCGCCGGGCCGACCGGCTACCGATCCCGTTGGCTGCTCGCCCACCGCCTCGGCCCGGTGCTGGTCGCCGCGTTCGCCAACTCGCCGCTGTGGCGCGGCCGTCCGACCGGTTGGCGATCCACCCGGCAGGCGCTGTGGGCCCGCATCGACCCGGGCCGCACCCGGCCCCCGGCCCCGGACGTCGACCCGGACCGCGACCCGCGCGCCGCCTGGGCCGAGTACGCCCTGGACGCGCCGCTGCTGTGCGTGCGGCGCGACCCGCCCGCCAC
>NZ_SMKI01000260.1 GCF_004348415.1 Streptomyces hainanensis | reverse complement strand
TATAAGAGACAGGTGTGGGGGATGTGGGGGTGCATCTGGAGCGACTCCGCTTCGTCCGGCGCGCCGTCCTAGGCGCCCGACAGCTTGGGACCGCTCCCACTGGTTGAAGGGACCGTAGGCCATTCGACCCGCTTCCGCCAAGGGGGCGTTCGAGAATTGACCGCTGACCTGCCCCGGAACGAGCAGATTCGTCAAGGGGGTTGACGCTCGCAATCATTGCTCACATTCTTGGGAGCGCTCCCACTGGCGTCCTCTGAGGACACTTTCCGTGTGTACGCCACCCCACGGCGTGCGCGCAGCTCCTCACCCCCCACGAGCCGCGAGGAGGCGCGATGCGGATCCGACGTGGATCAGCGATCACCACCCCCACCACCAGAGTCAGAACGCGAACCCGAAGGACCCGGCAGCGACTGTGGTTGACCGGGATCCTCGCCCTGTCCATGCCCCTCGGCCTGACGGCCGCGGGCGGCAGCGCCAGCGCGGACGAGCCCCAGCTGCTCCAGTTCGAGGAGGACTTCCTCGACCTGTACGCCAAGATCAAGGATCCGGCGAACGGGTACTTCTCCGACGAGGGGATTCCTTACCACTCGGTGGAGACGCTGCTGGTGGAGGCGCCGGACCACGGTCACGAGACCACGTCCGAGGCCTACTCCTACCTGATCTGGCTGGAGGCCCAGTACGGTCAGGTGACCGGAGACTGGGGCCCGTTCAACGACGCCTGGGATCTGATGGAAGAGTTCATGATCCCGGACTCCGGTGAGCAGCCGACGACCAGTTTCTACAACGCGTCGTCGCCGGCGACGTACGCGCCGGAGTCGACCAACCCGGCGGACTATCCGGCTCGGTTGGATCCCAACATCTCGGTGGGTTCGGACCCGTTGGCGGCGGAGTTGCGGTCCGCCTACGGGACGAGTGACATCTATGGGATGCACTGGATCCAGGACGTGGACGACGTCTACGGCTATGGCGACGTGTGCGGCGGGAACTCGGGCGACCCGACCTTCATCAACACCTTCCAGCGCGGTCCGCAGGAGTCCACCTGGGAGACCGTGCCCCAGCCCTCGTGCGAGGACTTCTCCTACGGCGGGCCCAACGGCTACCTCGACCTGTTCACCGGGGACAACTCCTACTCCCGTCAGTGGCGTTACACCAACGCCCCCGACGCCGACGCCCGCGCCGTCCAGGCCGCCTACTGGGCCAACCAGTGGGCGGGGGAACAGGGCAACGCGGCCCAGGTGGCCGACGTCGTCGACCGGGCCTCGCGGATGGGTGACTACCTGCGGTACTCCACCTACGACAAGTACTTCAAGCAGATCGGCAACTGTGTCGGCGCCTCGTCATGCCCGGCGGGCAGTGGGAGGAACAGTTCGCACCGGCTGCTCGGCTGGTACTACGCCTGGGGCGGCGCGCTGGACACCTCCGCCGGCTGGTCCTGGCGCATCGGCTCCAGCTCCGCCCACTTCGGCTACCAGAACCCGATGGCCGCCTACGCGCTCAGCGAGGACCCGGCCCTGATCCCCAACTCGCCGACCGCCGCCTCCGACTGGGGGGCGAGCCTGGATCGTCAGGTGGAGTTCTACCGGTGGTTGCAGTCTTCTGAGGGCGCGATCGCGGGTGGGGCGACGAACAGTTGGGAGGGCCACTACGGCACCCCGCCGTCCGGCACCCCCACGTTCTACGGCATGTACTACGACGAGAAGCCGGTCTACCACGACCCGCCCTCCAACCAGTGGTTCGGCATGCAGGCCTGGTCCATGCAACGCCTGGCCGAGTACTACTACGAGTCCGACGACCAACTCGCCGGCCAGGTCCTCGACAAGTGGGTCGACTGGGTCCTCGACAACGTCACCATCGGTTCGGGAGGCGACTACCAGATCCCCTCCACCCTCGCCTGGTCCGGCGCCCCCGACACCTGGAACGCCAGCAACCCCGGCGCCAACAACAACCTCCACGTCCAGGTCACCGAATACACCCAGGACGTCGGCGTCACCGGCTCCCTCGCCAACGCACTCTCCTACTACGCCGCCGCCAGCGGCGACACCGCCGCCCAGGAGACGGCAGCGGGGCTGCTGGACGCCCTGATGGCCAACTCCGACGACCTCGGGGTGGCCGTGCCGGAGACCCGGCGGGACTACAACCGGTTCGACGACGAGATCTACATCCCCAACGGGTGGAGCGGCACGATGCCCAACGGGGACACCATCGAGCCGGGCGCCACCTTCGACTCCATCCGCACCTTCTACCAGGACGACCCCGACTGGCCCCAGGTCGAGGCCTACCTCAACGGCGGCCCCGCACCCACCTTCACCTACCACCGCTTCTGGGCACAGGCCGACATCGCCATCGCCCTCTCCACCTACACCTCGCTCTTCGGCGACGCGTAGACCCGAGGCGGCACGCGACACCCCTTCCCCACCGAGGGCCCCGGTCGATCCCGACCGGGGCCCTCGGTCCGTTTCCCGGCGGGGCGATGAGTTTCGGCAGGCGGCCGGGTCCCTCCTCGGAACGGGACAGCACCGACTGCGGGAAGGCCGCCGCCATGGCAACGCTCAGCTACTCCGCGATCATGTCGCTCGACGGCTACGTCGAGGACGTGAACGGGGACTTCGACTTCGCCGTGCCCGACGAGGAGATGCACCGGATGGCGAACGAGCAGGCGCGGCAGGCCGCCGCGTTCCTCTTCGGTCGCCGGATGTACGAGGTGATGGAGGAGCCCTGGACGGCGGCCGCCCGCCGCGACGACCTGCCCGAGATCGAGGCCGACTTCGCCCGCGCCTATGTGGACACGCCGCGCATCGTGTTCTCCGACACCCTCGACACCGTCCCCGAGGGTGTCCGGCTGGTCCGCGGCAGGGACGCCGTGGCCGAGGTCACCCGGCTGAAGGCCGAGACCGAGGGGGTCCTCGACCTCGGTGGCGCCGGCCTCGCCGCCTCGCTGGTCGACCTCGTCGACGACTACCGCCTCTACGTCAAGCCGGTGGTCCTCGGCGGCGGCAAGCCGTTCCTGCCCACCCCGCGCCCGGTCAGGCTGCGGTTGGTCGGACAGCGGGAGGTCGGCGACGGCCTCTTCTGCCACTTCCGCCGCGACGAGTGACCCGCGCCGGCTACCGCCGGGGGAGTAGCCGGCGTCTCCCGGTGGCGGATGCCCGGCCGGCGCCCCGGTCGGAGACTGGCGGTCGCGCATCCGACGACCGCGAGCCCGAGGAGGAGCACCATGCCCCGCCGCCACACCCCGACCCGAAGGACCTGTCTCGCCGCGCTGCTCGGCGGCGCCGCGCTCGCCACCGGCGTGGCTCCGCCCGCCGTGGCCCGGGGGCGGCCGCGGACGGTGCGGGAGGTGCCGGTCGGTGAGCGGCTCGTCGACCTCTCCTTCGACTCACCGTCGCTCGGCGGGCCGGCCAGGGTGCGGCTGTTGACCCCGGTCGGCTGGGAGCGGCGCCGGCCCGGGCACCGCTGGCCGACGCTCTACCTGCTGCCCGGCGGCGACGGCGACCACCTGACGTGGACGGTGGACTTCGGGCTCAAGACCGTCCCCGAACTGCGCGACGTGCTGGTGGTGATGCCGGACATGCCGCTGTTCGGCTTCTTCACCGACTGGTGGAACCACGGCGCGGGCGGACCGCCCCGCGTCGAGTCCTACCACCTGCGCGAGGTGGTGCCGCTGGTGGAGAGCCGGTACGGCGCGGGCGACCGGCGGGTGGCCGGCGGCCTCTCACAGGGCGGGTTCGGCGCGCTGTCCTACGCCGCCCGCCACCCGGGGCTGTTCCGCGCGGCGGCCAGCTACAGCGGCTTCGTCCACCCGCACCAGCACCCGCACGCGGTGCGCGCCGGGATGACGTACCTCGGCCTCGACTGGCTGGCGCTGTGGGGCGATCCGGAGCGGCAGGGCGAGGTGTGGCGGGCGCACGACCCCGCCCACCACGCCCGACTCCTGGCCGACCTGCCCCTCTACCTGGCCTGCGGCGACGGGCGGCTCGGCGAGCTCGACCCGCCGGACACCGCTCCGGACGAGGAGATCCCGGGACTCGAGGACCCGGCCGACCCCTTCCCCGACGACGTCTACTCGCCCACCGAGACGGTGCTGCTGGCGGAGAACCACACCCTGGCCGACCTGCTGCGGGCCGAGGGCGCCGAGCCGGCGACCCACTTCTACGCCGGCACCCACGCCCCCGCCTACTGGGACCGGGAGCTGCACGCCTCGCTCCCGATGCTGCTCGACGCGCTCCACGGGGCGGGTTGAGATGTCCGCCCGACGCGTATCAGGGCCACCCCGCGCGCCGCGAGCACCGCCGCCACGGCCACCGCCGTGCCCACCACCCAGATGAGCAACGCCGGCCAGGCGTAGCCGAGTTGCGAGAGCGTGCCCTGCCGGTGCAGTGCCAGGCCCATCAGGTCGGTCAGCTCGACGAACAGCACGATCGGCAGGGCGTACGGCAGCAGCCGCAGTGTCGTCCGCCACCAGGCACGGCCCGCGGCGCGCCGTGCCCAGCGTCGTGACCTGACCACGCCGAGCACCGCCAGGCCGATCGCCAGCAGGGTGAGGACGGCGAGCACCGGATCGGCGGTCATCGAGAACGGCCGCTGGACGGTGGGGGTTTCCCCCTGGGCCAACCGGACCAGGCCGTCGGCGATCAGCTGGGCGTCGTCCCCGGCGATCATCCCGGTGTTGGCCACCACCGCGATCCCGACGCCGCTGTCCGGCAGCAGGGTCTGCATCGCGTTCTGGGTCAGCAGCTGACCGGTGTGTTCGATCCGCCCGGGCTCCTCGCCCGGGAGGCTGGTCCGCCAGCCCATCGCGTAGTGCTCGCCCTCCGGAGGGGTGTGGGCGAGCACCACGCCAGCCGGCGAGACGACGCCCCCGCCGTCCCGCTGGGCGATCAGCCAGCGGGCCAGGTCCTCCCCGGTGGAGACCACGCCGAAGCTCCCGGCCGTGAACCAGCGGGGGTGGGCGCGCTCGAAGACCATCCCGTAGGCCCGGACGTACCCCCGGGCTCGTTCGGGCATGGCGTCGGTCGTGTCGACCGACGTGGTGTCGGCCATGCCGAGCGGCCCGAACACCTCGTCCGCCAGATACCCGGCGAAGGACCGGCCGCTGACCACCTCGACCAGCCGGGCCAGCACGAAGTAGTGGGGGTTGTGATAGCTCCAGGCCGTGCCGGGGTCGGCGGCCAGCCGCGCCCCGCGCATCGCCGCGACCGCCTCCTCCAGGGTGTCGGGCTGCGGGCGGGTGAGGTCGGGGTAGGCCGAGTCGGCCATGCCCGACGTCTGGTTGAGCAGCTGCCGCACGGTGATCTCGCCGGCCCGCGGGTCCGCCATGGTGAACTCGGGCAGATAGCGCCGCACCGGCTCGTCGAGCTCGACCTCGCCCGCCTCGACCAGCCGCAGCACCGCCATCGCCGTCATCGACTTGGAGAGCGACGCCACCGGCACCGGCGTCCGCGCGGTGATCTCGGCACCGCCCGCCGTGCGGCCGTAGCCGGCGACGTGCACCACCTCGTCGCCCCTGGTCACCGCGACCACGGCGCCCGGCAGGCCGGTCTCGGCCAGGTACGCGTCGAGATAGCGGTCGACGGCGGCCGGGCTCAGCGTGGCCCGCTCGGCCGGGGTCGCGGCCAGTGCCGGCGCCGACGACCAGAGCGCCAGGACGGCCGCCGCCCCGCAGGTCAGCCGGTGGAAGGTACGAATCAACATGACTGCCATTGCAGCCGCCGCACCACCCCGGGCGCAGTCACACCAGCACGAGAATGTGGAGTAGTGCCCGCACTACCGCGCCGGCCCGTGCGATCTCGTAGCGTGGCCGGTATGCACCACCGCACGGCCTGGCAGGCGCTCGCCCAGCGCCCGCTCGGCTTCCTCGCCTCACCCTGGCCCTGGCGGGCCTTCGGCTATCTGCTCTCCGGCGCCGTCTTCGGGGCGCTGACCTCCGTGGTCCTGCTGGTCACGGCCCTGGCCGGGGTGGCCGGGCTGCTCGTGCTGGTGGGCGTGGTGCCGCTGCTCGGCGTCGCGCTCTCCGGTGTCCTCGTGGCCCGGATCGAGCGTTGGCGGCTCCGGCTCGTCGACCTCGACCCGGCGCCCGACCCACACCGGCAGCCCCAGCGCGCCGGCGTGCGCGCCTGGGTCGAGACCCGGCTCCGCGAGCCGGCGACCTGGCGGGAGCTGGGCTTCACTGCCGTCTCGCTGACCGCGCTCTGGTGGATGGACGTGCTCGTCCTCGGCTTCGCGCTCGTCGTCCCCGTGCTGCTCGCGCTGTCGCCGATCGGCGACCCCGGCGCCTGGCCGGGGACCGTGGTCGGGCTCGCGCTGCTGCCCGCCGCGCCCTACACGATCACCGCCTGGGCCGGAGCCCGGGCCGCGCTGACCCGGCTGATCCTCGCCCCGCGCGACGGCGAACTCGGCCGGGAGCTGCGGGAGGTGCGAGCCTCCCGGGCCCGTATCGTCGACGCGTTCGACGCCGAGCGCCGCCGCATCGAGCGCGACCTGCACGACGGGGCGCAGCAGCGGCTGGTCTCCGTCAACGTGATGCTGGGCATGGCGTTGCTCGACGCGGAGCCCGCGTCGCCCGTCGGCAAGCGGCTGGCCGAGGCCCAGGGCGAGGTCACCCAGGCCGTCACCGAGCTGCGCGAGCTCAGCCGCGGCGTCCACCCCAAGGCCCTGACCGACCACGGCCTCGCCGCCGCCGTCGACAACCTCACCGCACGGTCCGCCACCCCTCGGGTCGCCCTCGACATCGAGCTTCCGCACCGGCTCGCCACCGCCGTCGAGAGCACCGCCTACTTCGTCGTCGCCGAGGCGCTGGCCAACGTCACCAAGCACAGCCGCGCCGACCACGCCGCGGTGCACGCCCGGCTGCACGCCGACATCCTGGTCCTCACGGTCACCGACGACGGCGCCGGCGGCGCCGACCCCGCCGGCGGCAGCGGCCTGGTCGGCCTCGCCGACCGCGTCGCCGCGGCCGACGGCCGCCTCCGCATATCCAGCCCGGCCGGCGGTCCCACCCTGCTCCACGTGGAGATCCCGTGCCGGTGAACGAACCGCTCGACATCGTGCTCGCCGAGGACTCGCCCCTGCTGCGGGACGGGCTGGTCGGCGTCCTCACCCGCTTCGGCCACCGGGTCGTCGCCGCCGTCGGCGACGCCGACGCGCTGCTCGCGGCGGCCGGCACGCTCCGCCCCGACATCGTGGTCACCGACGTCCGCATGCCACCCGACCACGGCGACGACGGGCTGCGCGCCGCCCGCACGCTCCGCGCCGAGCGCCCCGACCTGCCGATCCTGCTGCTCAGCCAGTACATCGAGCAGTCCTACGCCGCCCACCTGCTCGACCTGGGCGGGGAAAGCGGCCTCGGCTACCTGCTGAAGGACCGGGTCAGTGCCGTCGCGGAGTTCGCCGACGCCGTCGCCCGGGTGGCGCGGGGCGCCACGGTGATGGATCCGGAGGTCGTCAGGCAACTCCTGCACCGCCGCCACGACCCGCTGCGCGGGCTCACCCCGAGGGAACGCGAGGTGTTGGCGCTGATGGCCGAGGGGCGTTCCAACGCGGCGATCGCCCGGGCGCTGCACGTGACCGAGGCCGCGGTGCACAAGCACGTGCGGAGCATCCTGCAGAAGCTCGATCTTGCGCTCTCCGGGCTCACCGCGGCCCGGCCGACGTGGCCACGCTGCCCGGCATCGTCGGCGCCTCCTACGCCATGCCCGACGTCCACTGGGGCTACGGCTTCCCCATCGGCGGGGTGGCCGCCACCGACATCGCGACCGGGGGAGTGGTCTCGCCCGGCGGCGTCGGCTTCGACATCTCCTGCGGGGTCCGGCTGCTGGCCGCCGACTGCGACCGGGCCGAGATCGCCCCCCACCTCGCCGCCCTGCTCGACGCCCTCGGCCGCCGCACCCCGCGCGGCGCGGGACGCGGCGCCGTCTGGCACCTCGGCCGCCGCGACCTCGACCGGGTGCTGCGCGAGGGCGCCGGCTACGCCGTCGACCGCGGCCACGGCGTCCCCCGGGACCTGGAACGCTGCGAGGACGGCGGGGTGTTGACCGACGCGGACCCGACGGCCGGCCGGGTCGGCGACCGGGCCAGGGAGCGCGGCCTCGGCCAACTCGGCAGCCTGGGCTCGGGCAACCACTTCCTGGAGGTCCAGGAGGTCGAGACCGTCCACGACGAGGCGGCGGCCCGCGCCATGGGCCTGGTGGCCGGCCAGGTCTGCGTGATGATCCACTGCGGCTCCCGCGGCCTCGGCCACCAGGTCTGCACCGACCAGGTGCGCACCATGGGCCGGGCCATGCGGCAGCACGGCATCGAGGTGCCCGACCGGCAACTGGCCTGCGTGCCCGTCGACTCGTCCGAGGGCCGCGGCTATCTGGCCGCCATGGCAGCCGCCGCCAACTACGCCCGCGCCAACCGGCAGTTGCTCACCGAATCCAGCCGCGCCGCGTTCGCCGGAACCGTCGGCCACCACCTCGACCTCGTCTACGACATCTCCCACAACCTGGCCAAGATCGAGACCCACCGGGTCGACGGCGTCGACCGCCGGCTCTGCGTGCACCGCAAGGGCGCCACCCGCGCCCTGCCGCCCGGCCATCCCGAGCTGCCGCCCGATCTCGCCGACACCGGCCAGCCGGTGCTGATCCCCGGCACCATGGGCACGGCCTCCTACCTGCTCGCCGGGGTCCCCGACGGCGACGCCTGGCACTCCACCTGCCACGGCGCCGGCCGGGTCGAGAGCCGGCACCAGGCCGCCCGCGAGGTCGACGGCGGCCGGCTGCGGCGGGAGTTGGAGGGCCGGGGCATCGCGGTGCGCGGCACCACGGCCCGCGGCCTGGCCGAGGAGGCGCCTGGCGCCTACAAGGACGTCGACGCCGTGGTCGCCACCGCCGAGGGCGCCGGCCTCTGCCGCCGGGTGGCCCGCCTCGTGCCGCTGGGCGTCGTCAAGGGCTGACACCCCCTGGGCCGCGGCCCGTTCACAGCAGGGCCGCGCCGCTCACCAGCCCGGCCAGCCCGGCCAGCAGCAGGACGACGATGAAGGCGACCGCCTTCCTGCCCTCCCGCCGGTCGGCGGCGAGGTCGGTCGTGTAGACGGCCGGGTTGCCGGGGACGTAGTGGACGGTCAGTTCGCGGCCGAGGGACCGACTCGGCTGGGGGATGCCGTCGAGGGAGAGGACGGTGACGTGGGTGCCCTCGACGGTGGTGAAGGTGACGACGGGAGCGTGGTTGATGATCTCGCTGCCCTCTCCGTCGCGGTAGACGTCCCTGGTGACGGCGACGACCCGGGCCGGGACGGCGACGGACGCGGCCAACCGGGCCGCCCGCTCCCGCGCCAGGCGGATGTCGGGGCTGCACGCCGCGAGCACGGTCAGCAGGCCACCGGAGCCGAGCAGCGCCCACGGCCACCCCCCGACGACGGCCGCGTGGACCACGAGGCCCACCAGCAGCAGCCAGACCAGGCAGTTCGGGCCGCTCCGCCCGCTCTTCTCCCCGTCGGTGTCCAGCACGACGCGGAACCTGTCCGGCCGGCCACGCGGGTAGCGCGCCTCCACCTCGCGGCCCACCCACGCCTCGTGGATCGCGCTGCCGTGCTTGCCCGCGTTCGACAGGGTGAACTCCCGCCCGGAGGCCGGGTCCTGGAAGGCGACCACCACCGGTATCCCCGGATGCTTGGACTCCCAGTGGGCCGGTTGGTCCACCCGCACGATCCGCGCCCGCACCCACACGGCCCGCTGGGCCCGGCTCAACCCGAGGAGCGAGAGTGCGTAGCCGACGAGCGCGAGCCCGGCCGGCACCACCCACCAGAAGCCCAGCGCCTCGTGAAAGTCCATCCGAACTCCCTTGTCACCACGGCGTCACGGCGTCACGGCGTCACGCCGTCCCCGGCGTACAGGTAGCCGCCGGGCCGGGCCGGGTCGGCGACCAGCAGTACCTGGTCGCCGGCGCGCGGGATCCGCAGCTTCGACACCAGGGTCCTGAGGGCGATCCGGTCGCCGCCGGCCGAGGGCTGGACGACCAGGTCGACGACCGGGTCGAAGTTGACCAGCTTGCCGGTGTCGTCGATCGACACCACCACGGCGGGCGTGGTCGGCGCCCCCGTCGCGAGCAACTGCTGGGCGGTCAGCCCCGACTGGTAGGCCCCCATCGACTGCTGGACCCTGGCGAAGTCCTCCCGACCCATGAACGCGCGGGTGGTGCGGCCGTAGAAGCCTCGGCCGTTGACCACCTGGTCGGCTATCTCGGCGGCCTGCTCCTCGCGGCTCCTCCGCCGCCTTCCGAAGATCCCCATCACGCTTCTCCCCTCCGATGTCGTC
This sequence comes from Streptomyces hainanensis, assembly GCF_004348415.1. Taxonomy (GTDB): domain Bacteria; phylum Actinomycetota; class Actinomycetes; order Streptomycetales; family Streptomycetaceae; genus Streptomyces; species Streptomyces hainanensis. The sequence goes on along the minus strand of NZ_SMKI01000260.1, from coordinate 835 downwards.
CTGCTCACGAGAGGGACGCTAGGCGCCGCCGGCCGCCTACCGATCCCAGGTTCTGCCGCGCCTCCCGACGACGTAACCTGGCGCCATGCCGCCCCCGAGCCCGCTGCCGACCGGTGAACGCCGTCCGCGCGCGATGGTCATCGACGGCGCCTGGCGTGCCCTCGGCCCCGGGGCCGAACCGCTGAGCGGCCCGGGTGGCGCGCCGTTGACCCGCACCGTCAAGCTGATCGTGCTGCCGCTGATCGTCAGGCCGGCCCTGCGGCCCGAGCTCGCGGCGGACTTCCTCGAACCCCCGGAGGCCGCGCGCCTCGACGCGCTGATCCGCGAGTCCCGCCCCCGACTCGTCGCCACCGCCGGGTGGTTCACCCTCCTCAAGAAGACCCGCCGGGCACTGGGCGTGGTGGCGGGCAACCCTCAGGACCTGTACTTCCAACGCTGCTTCGAGCTGGCCACCGAACACGGGGAGCCGGCGGCCGGGGCGGCCGCCGTCGCCAGAGAGGTCGTCGGCGACATCGCGGACGCGGCCGACGGACGCACCGTGGGCGCGCTGCGGGACCACCTGGCGGACGCCGGCCGACGCGCCCGCCTCGACGCCGCGTTGGCCGCCGCGTGGGACGCCCGCCGGCAGGACCCCGCCGCCGACACGGCCGCCGCGGTCGCCCTTGCCACCGAGGCCCTGGACGCCTGCGGCACCCCCGGCGGGCCCGGGAACACGCCGTCCTACCCGGCCATGGTCGAGCGCGGCCACGGCAGCCTCCTCGGCCGGGCGGTGTGGGCGGGCGCCGGCGACGTCTGGGCGCGCGCGGACCTGCCCACCCACCTCGGGCTCACCGCC
>NZ_SMKI01000025.1 GCF_004348415.1 Streptomyces hainanensis | reverse complement strand
CCATCCGCCTGACCGGCCACCGCACCGAACACCACCTCGACACCACAACCGGCGAGATCGGCCGCGTCCTGCGTCACCTCGACTCCACCAACCTCCCCGCCGGCCACCTCCTCACCCGCTGCAACAACCGCCGCGCAACGCGCTGTGCGGCTTGCGCGGAGACCTACCGCCGAGACACGTATCAACTCATCACCGCCGGCCTGAAGGGCGGCAAGGGCACCCCGGAACGCGTCGCCGGGCATCCGCGTGTGTTCGCGACGTTCACCGCGCCGAGCTTCGGCCAGGTCCACAACCGGCCCACCGGCCGCCCGGCCTGCCGCTGCGGCGTCGCCCACGACCAGGAGGACGAGACGCTTGGGGCCCCGATCGACCCTGAGCGGTACGACTACGAAGCCGCGGTGCTGTGGAACGCCCACGCCGGTGCCCTGTGGCGGCGCTTCACGATCTACCTGCGGCGGGAGATCGCTAAGCGCGCCGGACTCACCCAACGGGCGTTTTCCCGGCATGCGCGGGTGTCGTTCGCCAAGGTTGCCGAGTACCAGAAACGTGGCGCCGTCCACTTCCACGCCGTCATACGCCTCGACGGACCCGGCGGCGGCGACACCCCGCCCCCACGCTGGGCGTCCGCCGAGCTGCTGACCGACGCTGTTCGGGCCGCCGCTTCGGCCGTGGCCGTGGTCGGGCCGGTCGTTGATGGGCGGGCGCACCGCTTCGCCTTCGGTCGGCAGCTTGACGTTCGCGCCATCCACAGCGCGGAGTTCGACGGCGGCCAGGAGCTGACCGACCGGGCGGTGGCCGGCTACATCGCCAAGTACGCCACCAAAGGTGCCGAGACCGCCACCGGCACCCTTGACCGGCCGTTGCGGTTCCTCGCCGAACTGGCGCCCCTGGACATCTCCGAGCACGCTCGGCGGCTCATCAAGGCCGCGTGGACCCTCGGGGCCCGGAAGGACCTGGAACACCTCCGGCTGCGGGCCTGGGCCCACATGCTCGGCTTCCGGGGCCACTTCTCCACCAAGTCACGCCGCTACTCCACCACCCTCGGCGCACTCCGCGACGCACGCGCCCAATGGCGACGCCAACAAGCAGGCGAACACGGCACCGAGGAAACCATGCTCATCGTCGCCCACTGGGCCTACGCCGGAACCGGCCTCACCACTGCCGAGGAATGGCTCTCCGCCTCGCTCGCCCCCTCCCCCGGAACCGAAGGAGAACCCACGCGATGACCGCGATCACGCGGAAGTGGCACACCACGGCCGAGGTCGCCGTCATGCTCGGCTTCGGCCTGTCCAAGACCAAGATGCTCGTCCTCACCGGCGAGATCCGCTCCGTCAAGGTCGGCCGAAACCGCCGCATCCTCCCGGCCTGGGTGGACGAGTACGTGGAGCGCTGCACCACCAACACCAACGCCGAGGAGTGGGCGGCGTGAGCGGCAAGCGCGGGAACGGCGAAGGCTCCATCTACCCCTACCGCAACGGCTTCGCCGCCTACGCCTGGGTCACCACCCCGGAAGGCAACCGCAAGCGCAAGTACGTCTACGGACCGACCCGGACGGTCGTCCACGAGAAGTGGATCAAGCTGCACGCGGAAGCCACCAAGGGGCCAGTGGCAACCGCCGTTCCGACAGTGGGCAACTACCTCGCCTACTGGCTCCGGGAAGTGGTGGAGCCCAACCTCCGGCCGCTGACCGCAGCGACGTACGAGACGAACGTCCGGCTGTACATCCTTCCGTTCCTGGGTACGAAGCGGCTGGACAGGTTGAGCGTCCGGGACCTTCGCACGTGGATGAACAAGCTCGCGGAGACCTGCCAGTGCTGCGCGCAAGGCAAGGATGCCGCGCGGCCGGAGAGGAAGCGGCGGTGCTGTGCGCGAGGGCAGTGCTGTGGCCGGACGTTGTCCAAGCGGTCGGTCAACGACGCCCGGACCGTGCTGCGGAGCGCGCTCGGCAACGCGGTTGTTGAGGAGCTGATTGCCAAGAACGTCGCCCAGATGATCAAGGTGCCTCGGGCCCGGCGGAAGAAGCCCGAGCCGTGGTCCGTGGAAGAAGCCTGCGGCTTCCTGGAACGAGCCGAAGCGGAACGGGATTACCTCTACGCGGCCTACGTCCTGGTCCTCGTGCTCGGCCTCCGTAAGGGGGAGGTTCTGGGGCTCACGTGGTCGGACGTGAACCTCGACGCGGCCGAGCTGCGTGTCCGGCATCAGCTTCAGCGGGTTCGCCGGCAGCTCATCCACTCGGACGTGGCCAAGACGGAGGCGTCGGAGGCGGTGCTCCCGCTGCCTGACATCTGTGTCGCGGCGCTTCGGGCCAGGCAGAAGGACCAGGCGGCGGCGAAGGAATCGGCCGGGGAGGTGTGGCAGGGCTCGGACCTGGTGTTCACGACGCGCTACGGCACCCCAATCGATCCGAGGAACTTCAACCGGGAGTTCGTCCGACGCTGCGAGCGGGCCGACGTGCGCGTGATCCGTGTGCACGACACCCGGCACACCTGTGGGTCGCTGCTGGCTGCGATGGACGTGCACCCGCGCGTCGCGATGCAGATCCTCCGGCACTCCGAGATCGCGGTCACCATGGAGGTCTACACGCACGTCCCGTCGAAGGAGACGCGGCGGGCGTTGCGCAAGCTGGGCAAGGCCCTCGGTCGCAAGCCGAAGGAGGGGAAGGGGCGGCGGGGGCCGTAGCGGTTGCTGTACTCCGCTGCTGTACGCAACGCCAGAGGCCACCTACTAAAAACAGTAGGTGGCCTCTGAGCTGTGTCGGGGTGGCGGGATTTGAACCCACGACCTCTTCGTCCCGAACGAAGCGCGCTGCCAAGCTGCGCCACACCCCGGTACAACGGGGACTACTCTAGCCGACCGCTCGTCGTACGGGAAATCAGGTTTCGCGGGGGGTGAGGGTCAGCAGGGTGGCCTCCGGCGGGCAGGCGAAGCGGACGGGGGTGTACCGGTTGGTGCCGCAGCCGGCGGAGACGTGGAGGTAGGCGGTGTGGCCCGGGGTCTCGTGGGTGGAGAGGCCCTTGACGCGGCCGGGGTCGAGGTCGCAGTTGGTGACCAGGGCGCCGTAGAAGGGGACGCAGAGCTGGCCGCCGTGGGTGTGGCCGGCGAGGATCAGGGGGTAGCCGTCCGCGGCGAAGGAGTCGAGGACGCGCAGGTAGGGGGCGTGCACCACGGCCAGGGCGAGGTCGGCGTCGCGGTCCGGGCCGCCGGCGACCTCCGCGTAGCGGTCGCGGCGGATGTGGGGGTCGTCGAGGCCGGTCAGGGCGATCTCGGCGCCCGCGGCCTTGATGCGGCCGCGGGTGTTGGTGAGGTTGGCCCAGCCGGCGGCGTCGAAGGCGTCGCGGAGCTCCCACCAGGGGTTGCGCGGCACGTCACGGGCGGGCCCGTTGCCGTTGAGGCCGTGGCGGCCGGTGGCGCGCTCGGCGAGGTAGCGGGCCGGGTTGCGCAGCTTCGGGGCGTAGTAGTCGTTGGAGCCGAAGACGTAGGCGCCGGGGAACTCGAGCAGCGGGCCGAGGGCGTCCAGGACCTCGGGGACGCCCTGGGGGTCGGAGAGGTTGTCCCCGGTGTTGATCACGAAGTCGGGCCGCAGGCCGGCCAGTGACTGGAGCCAGCGGCGCTTCTTGTCCTGACCCGACACCATGTGGATGTCGGAGACCTGCAGTAACCGCAGCGGCGGCATCCCCGGGCGCAGGACGGGGACGGTGACGCGGCGCAGGCGGAAGGAGCGGGCCTCGTAGCCGGCCGCGTAGGCGACCGTGGCGGCGGAGAGCGCGGTCACCGCGAGCGCGGCTTGGAGGGGGACGCGGTATCGGGCACGCATGGGGCCCATCGTTTCACGGCTGCCACAATGGCTCGCATGACCACCTTCAAGTCCCGACTGCAGAGCGACCTCACGACGGCGATCAAGGGGCGGGACGAGCTGCGCTCGGCCACGCTGCGGATGACGCTGGCGGCCATCACCACCGAGGAGGTGGCCGGCAAGACGGCGCGCGAGCTCTCCGACGAGGAGGTGCGGAAGGTCGTGGCGCGGGAGGCGAAGAAGCGGCGCGAGGCGGCCGAGGCGTTCGAGAGCGGCGGCCGGCCCGAACAGGCCGCGCGGGAGCGGGCCGAGGGCGAGGTGCTGGCCGAGTACCTGCCGCAGCAGCTGAGCGACGACGAGCTGGCCGCGCTGGTCGCGGAGGCGGTGGCCGAGGCGAGGGCGGGCGGCGCCGAGGGGCCGCGGGCGATGGGTGCCGTGATGAAGATCGTGAACCCGAAGGTCGCCGGCCGCGCCGAGGGCGGCCGGGTGGCGGCGGCGGTCAAGGGCGCCCTGGCGTAACGCGGGCGACCGCGAGAACGACGGAACGGGCGGCCCCTGGGGGCCGCCCGTTCGGCGTTGTCGGTGGGTCAGTCGCGGTTGCCTCGGCCGCCTCCGTTGCCGTTGCCGAGGGAGTCCGGCCACTCGATGTCGGGGAAGTCGGGGATGTCGGGGATGCCGACGTCGCCGCCCGAGTCGCCGCCGCCGCCGCCGTTGTTGCCGTTGCCGTTGTTCCCGTTGCCGTTGCCGCGGTCGTCGTCGCGGTCACGATCCCGGTCACGGTCCCGGTCGCGGTCGCGGTCGTCGTCGGCGCGGGGGACGTCGACGTCGTTGAACTGGGTGGGCGTGACGCCCTCCAGCGCGCCGATCATCGCGCTGCGCCAGATCGGGCCCGCCACGCCGGCGCCGCTGGCGCGTTCGAAGTACTGGCCGCCGATGGTGATGTTCTCCATCGGGATCAGCTCGGCGTCGCCGCCGACCCGGACCGCGGTGACGATCTCCGGGGTGTAGCCGACGAACCACACGTTCTTGCGCTCGTCCGAGGTACCGGTCTTGCCGGCGTTGTCCCGGTCGGTCAGGCCGACCGCTGCGCCAGTACCATCCTCCACGACGCCGCCGAGCATCGCGTTGATGGTGTCCGCGGTGCGCTCCGCCATCACCGGCTCGCACTCGGACTCGGGCACGTCCAGTTCCTCGCCGTCCGCGTTGGTCACCGAGGTGATCGCGATCGGCGTGCAGTAGATGCCGCGGTTGGCGAACGCCGCGTACGCGTTGGCCATCATCAGCGGCGTCGTCTCGTGGGCGCCGAGGGTGGCCGACGGGTCGGCCGGCAGTTCCTCGTCGTTGCCGCGGGTCACGCCGAGGGAGCGGGCCATCTCGACGGTGTCGCAGAGCCCGGCCTGCTGTTCGAGGAGCACGAAGTAGGTGTTGATCGACTCGGCGAGCGCCGCGGTCATGTCCCAGGTGCCCTCCTCGTCCTCGCGCTCGTTCCCCACGTCCCAGGTGCCCGAGCCCGCCGGCTGGTTCTCGCAGTTGCGGAACTCCGACATCTGGATGGTCATCTCGTGCTCGGTCTCGTAGGTCTGGGCCGGCGAGATGCCGTTCTCCAGGGCCGCGGCCGCCGTGAACGGCTTGAAGGTGGAGCCGGGCTGGAAGCCGTTGACCGAACCGTTCATCCCGGCCGAGACGTTGAGGTTCATGACCGTCTGGTTCTGCGAGGCGTCGACGCCGTAGGGCCGGCTCTGCGCCATCGAGAGGATGCGGCCGGTGCCCGGCTGGACCTGGACGACGGCCGCGACCACCGGGTCGGTCTCGGCGGCGCCCTCCCGGGCGGCCGCGGCGGCGGCCGCCTGGGCCTGCGGGTCCAGGGTGGTCTGGATGGTGAGGCCACCGAGCGCCCAGAGTTCGGAGCGCTCCTCCTCGGTCTCGCCGAACGACGGGTTGTTCAGGATCTCCTCGCGAACGTAGTCGCAGAAGAAGCCCGAGTCGTCGACGGCGGTGGTGCAGCCGGTGCGCGGTTCGCTGATGTCGAGGCCGAGCTCCTGCTCGGCCGCCGCGTCCGCCTCCTCCTGCGTGATCTCGTCGTTGTCGACCATCCGCTGGAGGACGGTGTTGCGCCGGTCGAGGGCGATCTCCGGGTTGAGCGTGGGGTCGTAGCTGGACGGCGACTGCACCAGGCCGGCGAGCAGCGCGGCCTCGTGGAGTTCGAGCTCGGTGGCCGGCTTGGAGAAGTAGCGCTCGGCGGCGGCCTCGACGCCGTACGCCTGCTGCCCGAAGTACGTGATGTTGAGGTAGTTCTCCAGGATCTCGTCCTTGGTGAGCTCCTGCTCCAGCTGGATCGCGTACTTCATCTCGCGGATCTTGCGGCCGAGGCCGGCGGCGCCTGACTGCTGGGTGGCCTCGGCGATCAGCTCCTGGTTGTCGCCCGCGGCCTCGACGAAGACGTTCTTCACGTACTGCTGGGTGAGCGTCGAGGCGCCCTGCTCGACCGAGCCCGAGCCGAGGTTGGTGCTCAGGGCGCGGATGATGCCCTGCATGTCGATGGCGCCGTGTTCGTAGAACCGGGCGTCCTCGATGGCGACGACGGCCTGCGGGACCGCCCCCATCTGGTCGAGGTCGACGACCGTGCGGTTCCGGAAGGAGACCTCGGCGATCGTGTTGCCCTCGGCGTCGAGGATGGTGGACGTCTGGCTGAGCGGGGGCCGCTCCATCTCGGCGGGGATCTCGTCGAAACCCTCCATGGTGCCGCGCGCCGCGAGCCCGAGCGCGCCCACCGCGGGCAGCGCGAGACCCGCGAGCACCGCACCGGACAACACGCTCACCCCGAGGAACCTGGCGATCTGCTCCGCCGCGTTCTGCCCGCCGCGCGGCCGCTTGCTACCCATGAGGGGCAGCCTACGTTCTCGAACGCCGGACAGGGAGCGGACGTTCCCCTTAGGCTGGCCGAAAGCCATCCCCGCGAGGCCGCCGCCCGCTTCACTCTTTCGGGTGAATCTGCACGTCGCATAGTCCGAACGGGCCATCGAAGATGGGGCCCGCCGGGGGTGTTGGGCCTCGGCGTGACTTCCGTAACGTCCTCCACTGGCGAGGCGAGGAAGCCGGGGCCGACGTCCGGGCCTGGTCGCTCGCCGCCGTGGTCGCGCCGTGAGGGAGGACGTCACCGGCATGAGCGGTTCGAGTGGTGGTGGGGGCGGCGGTTGGAGCGCGCGGGCGGCGTGCCGCACGGCGGATCCGGACGAGCTGTTCGTCCAGGGCGCGGCGCAGAATCGCGCGAAGGCCGTGTGCCAGGGGTGCCCGGTCAGGACCGAGTGCCTGGCCGACGCGCTCGACAACCGCGTGGAGTTCGGCGTCTGGGGCGGCATGACGGAGCGGGAGCGGCGCGCGCTGCTGCGCCGTCGGCCGATGGTGACGTCCTGGCGGCGGCTGCTGGAGACGGCCCGGAGCGAGTACGAGCGCGGGGACCGGGTCGGCGGGGTCGGGCGGGACGCGCTGGCGCGGGTCAGCTGAGCGGGGTCAGCCGAAGGGCTGCGCGCCGTCGGTCTGGCTCAGCCGGTCGCCGATGGCGCGCAGTCCGGCGAGGTCGTGCACGTCCTCGGGGAGCGCCGGCACCTCCACGACCGGCACCCTGGGGTGGACGGCGGTGAAGCGGGCGCGGGTCCGCTCCTCCCGGGTCAGTTGGCGCATCCGTTCCGCGTGCACGCGCAGCAGTCCGGCGGCGGCCCGGTCGGCGTCGGAGGCCGACTCGCGCGACTCCAGCGTCTCGGCGGCGGCGAGGGCGCGTTCGGCGCCCAGGTGGGCGCCGTCCGAGGTGTGCACGCGGTTGAGCACCAGGCCGGCCAGCGGCATCCGCTCGGCCGCCAGCCGCTCCACGAAGTAGGCGGCCTCGCGCAGCGCGTCCCGTTCGGGGGCGGCCACGACGAGGAAGGCGGTGCCGGGCGCCTGGAGCAGCCGGTAGGTGGCGTCGGCGCGGGTGCGGAAGCCGCCGAACATCGTGTCCATGGCGGCGACGAAGGTCTGGACGTCGCGCAGCAGCGCGGTGCCGAGCACCTTGCCGAGGGTGCCGGTGACGAGGGAGAGCCCGGCCATGCCGAGGCTCATCACCTTCCGGCCGGCGCGGCCGCCGGCCTTGGCCGGCGCCATCAGGAGCCGGATGAACCGGCCGTCGAGGAACGAGCCGAGGCGCTGCGGCGCGTCGAGGAAGTCGAGCGCGGAGCGGCTCGGCGGGGTGTCGACCACGATCAGGTCCCAGGCGTCGCGGGCGGCGAGCTGGCCCAGCTTCTCCATCGCCATGTACTCCTGGGTGCCGGCGAAGCCGGCGGAGAGCGACTGGTAGAAGGGGTTGTCCAGGATGGCCCGGGCGCGGGCGGGGTCGGCGTGCGCCTCGACGATCTCGTCGAAGGTGCGCTTCATGTCCAGCATCATGGCGAAGAGTTCGCCGCCCGCCGTGGTGTCGATCCCGGGGACGGGGCGGGGCACGTTGTCGAGCTCGGTCAGCCCCATGGACTGCGCCAGGCGGCGGGCCGGGTCGATGGTCAGCACGACGACGCGGCGGCCGCGTTCGGCGGCGCGCAGCCCGAGCGCGGCGGCGGTGGTGGTCTTGCCGACCCCGCCGGAGCCGCAGCAGACGACGATCCGGGTGTCGGGGTCGTCGATCAGGGGGTCCGTCTCGAGCGGTTCCTGAGGGGATCGCATGGTCACCAGTCCTGGGCGCGCAGGAGGCGGGCAAGGCGGTAGAGGCCGGCGAGGTCGACGCCGTCCGGGAGCAGGGGGAGTTCGCGGACCGGGAGGTCGAGGCGGGCCAGTTCGTCGCGTTGGGTGGCTTCGAGGGCGAGCCGGGTGACGTGCTCCCGGCCCTGGGACAGCAGGGGGGCGGTCAGCGCCTCGGCGTCCCGCAGGCCGGCCCTGGTCAGGGCGGCGGCGAGGTCGTTCGGGGCGGGGAGCGGCGTGGCGGCGGTCGAGTCGAGGGCCGGGCGGACCATGTTGACGACGGTGCCGCCGACCGGGAGGTCGGCGGCGCGGAGTTCGGCCACGCCGTCGGCCGTCTCCTGGACCGGCATCTCCTCCAGCAGCGTCACCAGGTGCACCGCCGTCTCGGCGGACTTCAGCACCCGCATCACCGCCTGCGCCTGGTGGTGGATGGGCCCCACCCTGGCCAGGCCGGCCACCTCGTCGTTGACGGCGAGGAAGCGGGTGACGCGGCCGGTCGGCGGGGCGTCCATGACGACGGCGTCGTAGGCCCAGCCGCCGTCCGGGCCGCGGCGGCGCACCGCCTCGCAGACCTTGCCGGTGAGCAGGACGTCGCGCAGCCCGGGCGCGACGGTCGTCGCGAAGTCGATCGCGCCGATCCGGCGCAGCGCCCGGCCCGCGCCGCCCAGCTTGTAGAACATCTGGAGGTAGTCGAGCAGCGCCCGCTCCGCGTCGATGGCGAGGGCGAACACCTCGCCGCCGCCCGGGCCGATGGCTATCCGCCGCTCCTCGTAGGGCAGTGCCTCGGTCTCGAAGAGCTGGGCGATGCCCTGGCGGCCCTCGACCTCGACCAGCAGCGTCCGCCGCCCCTCCTCGGCCAGGGCGAGCGCGAGGGCGGCGGCGACGGTCGTCTTGCCGGTGCCGCCCTTGCCGCTGACCACGTGCAGTCTGCGTACTGAGCTCACATCGGCGAGCCTAAGCGACGGCGGAACCCTTCCCTCCGGCGAGGGAGTCGAGAGCGTCGAGGGACTCGAACGCGCGGGCCATGCTGGAGGTGCCGTGGCCCTGGGCGGCCTGCCGCTCGTAGAGGTCGAGCACCGGCGCCAGCAGCCGGTCGTCGAGGCCCCGCTCGCGGCCGGCGGTCAGGATGGCGGCCAGGCCGGCGCGGTTGATGTCGATGGTCGAGGTGTCGGTCGTGTAGTCGCCGGAGTCGATGTCGCGGGCGAAGTCCGGGAGCGTGGCGACCGCCGAGGTGAGCCAGCGCACGAGGGGCACGGTGATGTCGGCGGCGGTGATGCCCGCCGTCCTGGCCAGGGCCAGGCTGTGGAAGAAGCCGCCGAACAGGCCGTACATCGCGCTGAGCACGGCCATGTCCTGGACGGAGGCGAGCGTCGGGTCCGTGCCGACGAGGGTGCCGGCGCCCAGCGCCGGGTCGAGCACCCCGCGGGTGGCGTCGAACGCCTCCCGCGAGCCGCTGTAGAGGACGAACGCCTCGGGGGTGCCGATGGTCTGGGGCACGGCGTAGACCGCGCCGTCGAGGTAGCGGGCGCCGTGTCCGGTGGCCCAGGCGGCCAACTCCCTGACGGGTTCCGGGGTGCCGGACGTGATGTTCACCAGGGTGCGGTCGGCGAGCACGTCGGCGGCGGGCGCGAGGAGGGCGGAGGCCGCGTCGTAGTCGAGGACGCAGACGACGACCAGCGGGCTGGCCGCCACCGCCTCGGCGACCGTCGTGGCGCGGCGGGCGCCCCGCGCCACCAGGGGGTCGGCGCGGCCGGCCGTGCGGTTCCAGACCGTGGTGGGGTGGCCGCGGTCGAGCAGGGCTCCGGCGAGCGCCGACCCGAGGTTGCCGAGGCCGAGGACGGTGATCGGGGTGGCGGTGGAGAAGGTCGTCGTGCCGTTCATGGCGGGCTCCTTGGTTCGTCGCGCTGGTTCCGCTGCGGGCTTTCGGTGCGGGGTTCGGTGCGGGCTTTCGGTACGGGGTTCGGTGCGGGCTTTCGGTACGGGGTTCGGTGCGGGTTCCCCTGTGGGTTCCGGAACCACGGTGCGCGGGGCGGCTGTCGGGCCGCTGTCGGACCGCTGTCGCCGGGGTCGGATCGGTGACGCGGGTATCGTGGCCGGATGCGATTCGGGGTGCTGGGCCCGCTGGCGCTCTGGGCGTCGGACGGCACGCCGGTGCGGCTTCCCGAGCCGAAGGCCCGCACCGTGCTCGCCCGGTTGCTGGTGCGGCCGGGCCGGCCGGTCGGCGTGGGCCGGCTGGTGGACTCCGTCTGGGGCGCCGAGCCGCCGCTCCATCCCGCCAACGCCCTGCAGGGCAGGATCTCGCGGCTGCGGCGGGCGCTCGACGCGGCCGAGCCGAACGGCCGTCGGCTGCTGACGTCGGGGCCCGCCGGCTACACGCTCGACGTCGCGCCGCGGGAGACCGACGCGGGCCGCTTCGCCGAACTCACCGCCGCCGCGCGGGCGGCGGGCGGCCCGCGGGAGCGGGCCGAGCTGCTCGGCGAGGCGCTGCGGCTGTGGCGCGGCGAGGCGTTCGCGGAGTTCGCCGACGCGGCGTTCGCCCGCGCCGCCGTCGACCGGCTGGCCGAGGAATGGCTCACCGCCCGGGAGGAGCTGGCCGAGGCCCGGCTGGAGCTGGGCGAACACCTGGCGTTGGCGGCCGAGTTGGCCGAGACGGTGGCGCGGCATCCGACGCGGGAACGGCTGCGCGGCCTGCATCTGCGGGCGCTGCACCTGGCCGGCCGGCAGGGCGAGGCGCTGGCCGGCTACCAGGAGCTGCGGCGGGCGCTCGCCACCGAACTCGGCCTCGACCCGGGCCCCGAGCTGACGGCGTTGCACGAGGCGATCCTGCGCGGCGAGCCGGAGCGGACCGCCGCGCGCCCGGCGCACCGGCCGGCGGTGCGGCTGCCGGCGCCCGTCGGCGGGTTGGTAGGCCGGGACGACGACCTGGCGGGCGTCCGGCAGCTGTTGACCGGCACCGGCCAGGGGCGGCTGCTCACGCTCGTCGGCCCCGGCGGGGTCGGCAAGTCGCGGCTCGCCGTCGAGGTGGCGCGCGGCCTCGCGGACGCCTTCCCCGACGGGGTCCGGCTGGTGGAGCTGGCCGGCACCGAGCCGGCCGACTGCGACGACGAGGCGCTGTGCGCGTTGACCGAGACGGTCCTCGCCGCGCTGGGCATCCGCGACGCCGAGGGGTCGGAGGCGGCCGGCGTCGACACGGTGGGGACCCCCGCCCCGGAGGCCGTGAACCTGGGGCGGCTGGCCGCGGCGCTCCGCGACCGCCGCCTGCTGCTGGTGCTCGACAACTGCGAGCATCTGACGGCCGACGCCGCCGCCCTCGCCGAGGCGCTGCTGCGCGCCGTGCCGGGCCTGCGGATCCTGGCCACCAGCCGCGAGCCGCTCGGCATCGGCGGCGAACGGCTGTGGCGCGTCGAGCCGTTGACTCCGCCGCCGGCCGAGGCGGCGGACTGGCCGGCGGCGGTGGCGGCGTCGAGCGCGGCCCGGCTCTTCCTGGAGCGCGTGGCCGGCGCCCCCGGCGGGCCGAGTCCGGACGCCGCCCGGGCCGTGGCGGTGATCTGCCGGCGGCTCGACGGCCTGCCGCTCGCCCTGGAACTGGCCGCCTCACGGGCGCGGACCCTGGGCCTGCACGGCCTGGTCGCCCGCCTCGACGACCGGTTCGCGGTGCTGACCAACGGCTACCGGGACGCGCCGCCCAGGCAGCGCACGCTGCGCGCCGTGCTCGACTGGAGCTGGGAGCCGCTCGGCGAGGCGGAACGCGCGGTGCTGCGCCGGCTGTCGGTCGCCGTCGACGGCTGCGCTCCCGAGGCGGCCGCCGCGGTCTGCGGCGGGGACGGCGTCGAACCGGACGCCGTGCTCGACCTGTTGGGCCGGCTGGTGGACCGCTCGCTCGTGGTGCTCGACGACCGCCCCGAGGGGCCGAGGTACCGGCTGCTCGAGTCGGTGCGGGAGTACGGCGCCGAGCGGCTGCGGGCGGACGGCGAGGAGGCGGCGACGCACCGCCGGCACGTGCGGTACCACCGGGAGCTGGCGGAGCGCGCGGCGCCCGCGCTGCGCGGCCGGGAGCAACGGCGGTGGCTGGCCCGGCTGGACGCGGAGACCGGCAACCTGCGCCGGGCGATCGACCTGGCGACGGCGCCCGGCGCGGCGCCGGGCGAGGCGCTGCGGCTGGTGAACGCGCTCGCCTGGTACTGGGTGGTGAGCGGCCGCCTCGGCGAGGCACGCCGCGCGCTGGCCAGGGCCGTGGCGGCCGCCGGCCCGGAGGACACGGCGCCGGCCGCCCTGGCCACCGTCTGGGGGCACGGCGTCGCACTGCTCCAGGGCGACGCCGAGGCCGTCCCGGCGGCCGACGTCGACGCGGCGCTGCGGGCGTTGGACGGCGACGCGGCGGCCCGCGCCACGGCCCGCTGGTTCCTCGCCCACGCGCGGCTCGGCGCCACCGCGGTGGCCGACGGGGAGCGGAACGCCGGCCAGGCCGCGGCCGACTTCGCGGCGCTCGGCGACGGGTGGGGCGAGGCCGCGGCGCGCTCCGTCCTGGCCAGGCACGCGCTGGCCCGCGGCGACCTGGCGGCGACCGGGCGGCACGCGGAGTGGGCGGACCGGGTCTTCCGGGAGCTCGGGGACGACTGGAGCCGGTCGGGCGTCGTCTTCCCGCTCGCCTCGCTGGCCGAGATCGCGGGGGACCACGCCCGGGCCGCCGCGCTGCACGCCGAGGGGCTGCGCGTGGCCGAGGAGTTGGGCCGGGGGACGGCGGCCGTGCACCGGCTGACCGGCCTCGGCCGGATCGCCCTGCTGACCGGCGACCTCGCGGGCGCCGAGGCGCACCACCAGCGGGCCCTGGCGCTCGCCACCGAGCACGGCTTCCGGCAGGGCCAGGTCGGCGCCGAGCTCGGGCTGGCGCTCGGCGCCCGCCGGGCCGGCGAGTTGGCGGCGGCCGAGGCGCGGCTCGCCGGCCTGCTCGACTGGTTCAGGGCGACGGACTACGGCCCGGCGCTCACCCTGGTGCTCGCCGAGCTCGGCTTCGTCGCCGAGCTGCGCGGCGACCCGGCGACGGCGCACGAACGCCACCTGGCCGGCCTCGCCGAGGCCCGGCGGCTCGGGGATCCCCGAGCCGTGGCGCTGGCGTTCGAGGGGCTGGCGGGCGCGCTGGCGCTGGCCGGCGAGCCGGGCCGGGCCGCCACGGCGCTCGGGGCGGCCGCGGCGGCGCGCGCGTCCGTCGGCACGCCGCTGCCGGCCGCCGAGCGCCGCGATGTCGACCGCGCCACGGCCGCCGCCCGCGCCGCCCTGGGCGCGGACGCCTTCGCCGCCGCGTTCGCGGCGGGGGCCGCGGCCGGGGTCGGGCTGACGCCGGAGGACGCCGTGGCGGACGTGGCGGACGTGACCGGCGTGGCGGCTGGCTAGAGTGAGCGGCATGACTAAGTGGGAATACGCCACCGTGCCGCTGCTGGTGCACGCGACCAAGCAGATCCTCGACAACTGGGGCCAGGACGGCTGGGAGTTGGTCCAGGTCATCCCGGGCCCCAACCCGGAGCAGCTGGTCGCGTACTTCAAGCGTCCCAAGGACGAGGCGTGAGCGCCGTCGAGCGGCGGTTGACCGAACTGGGCCTGCGGCTGCCGCCGTTGGTGCCGCCGGTGGCGGCCTACGTGCCGGCCGTGCGGACCGGCCCCTACGTCTACACCTCGGGCCAGGTCCCGCTGGTGGACGGCGCGCTACCGGCGGCCGGCAAGGTCGGCGCCGAGGTCTCGGCCGAGCAGGCCAGGGAGCTGGCGGCGGTCTGCGCGCTCAACGCGCTGGCCGCCGTGAAGTCCGTGGTCGGTGACCTGGACCGGGTGGCGCGCGTCGTCAAGGTGCTGGGCTTCGTCGCCTCGGCGCCGGACTTCACCGGCCAGCCGCAGGTGATCAACGGCGCGAGCGAGCTGCTCGGCGAGGTCTTCGGCGAGCGCGGCCAGCACGCGCGCAGCGCGGTGGGCGTGGCGGTGCTCCCGCTCGACGCACCGGTCGAGGTCGAGCTCCAGGTGGAGCTGACGCCGGAGGCGTGACCAGAGGCGCGACCGGGGGCCTGACCAGGGGCCTGACCAGGGGCGGGGCGAACCCGGCGGCCGTTCCGGCGGCGTTCAGGTAGAACTGAGCACATGACCGACGACGTCAACGCCGCCAGCACGGCGCCCGGTTCGCCCGACGGGCCGGATTCGCCCGAGATGCCCGACTGGGAGAAGCGATTCCGCGCGCCCCGCGTGAGCCTGCCGCAGTGGGCGCACGAGGCGCCCGCGCGGTCGCTCTTCGTCTCCAACGCGACCGGCACCTTCGAGCTCTACGCCTGGGACCGCGACAGCGACAAGCGGCGCCAGGCCACCGACCGCCCCAACGGCACCGTGCACGGCACGCTCACCCCGGACGGCGCCTGGATCTGGTGGTTCGCCGACACCGACGGCGACGAGTTCGGCGTCTGGCAGCGGCAGCCGTTCGACGGCGGCCCCGACGAGCCGGCCGTCTCCGGGCTCGACCCGGCCTACTCCGCCGGCCTCGCGCTCGGCCGGGACGGCACCGTCGTCGTCGGCCGGATGACCGAGGAGGACGGCACCACCGTGCACGTCGCGCGCCCCGGCGCCGCCGAGCCGGTGGAGATCTACCGGCACCGCCAGTCGGGCGGCGTCGGCGACCTCTCGCACGACGGCACGCTGCTGGCCATCGAGCACACCGAGCACGGCGACGCGATGCACTCCGCGATCCGCGTCGTCCGCCTCGACGGCAGCCCGGTCGCCGAGCTCGACGACACCGAGGGCGGCACCCGCGAGCTGGGCCTGACCGTCCTCGGCTTCGCGCCCGTCGACGGCGACCCGCGGCTGCTCATCGGCCACCAGCGGCGCGGCCGTTGGGAGCCGGCGATCTGGAACCCACTGACCGGCGAGCTCACCGAGCCCCGCCTCGACCTGCCGGGCGACGTCGACGCCGAGTGGTACCCGGACGCCGGCGCGCTGCTGGTCGAGCACTCCCACCAGGCGCGCTCCGAACTCCACCGCCACGACCTCGCCACCGGCGGGACGCGGCGCGTGGACACCCCGCCCGGCACCATCTCGGGCGCCACCGCCCGCCCCGACGGCTCGGCCGAGTACCTGTGGTCCTCGGCCGCCGAGCCGCCGCGGATCCGCTCCACCAGCGGCGCGACCGTGCTCGAACCGCCCGGCATGCGGCCGCCGGCCTCGCTCCCGGTCACCGACGCCTGGGTCGAGAGCCCGGGCGGCACGGTGCACGCGCTGATCCAGCGGCCGGCCACCGGCGAGGCGCCCTTCCCGACCGTCTTCGAGATCCACGGCGGCCCCACCTGGCACGACAGCGACGCGTTCGCCGCCGGGCCCGCCGCCTGGCTCGACCACGGCTTCGCCGTCGTCCGCGTCAACTACCGCGGTTCCACCGGCTACGGGCGCGCCTGGACGGACGCGCTCAAGCACCGCGTCGGCCTGATCGAGCTGGAGGACATCGCCGCCGTCCGCGAGTGGTGCGTGGCCGAGGGCCTGGCCGACCCGGCGCGGCTCGTCCTCACCGGCGGCTCCTGGGGCGGCTATCTGACGCTGCTCGGCCTCGGCACCCAGCCGGACGCCTGGACGGTGGGCGTGGCCGCGGTGCCGGTCGCCGACTACGTCACCGCCTACCACGACGAGATGGAGGCGCTGAAGGCGATGGACCGCACGCTGCTCGGCGGCACCCCGGAGGAGCAGCCGGAGCGGTGGGCGGCCTCGTCGCCGATCACGTACGTCGACGACGTGCGGGCGCCCGTCTACCTCTCGGCCGGCGTCAACGACCCGCGCTGCCCGATCCGGCAGATCGACAACTACGTGGACCGGCTCGCGGCCCGTGGCGCGACGCACGAGGTCTACCGCTACGACGCCGGGCACGGCTCACTGGTGGTGGAGGAGCGGATCAGGCAGGTGGCGCAGGAGATCCGGTTCGCGCGGGAACACCTGCCGGCTCAGGAGTGACCCCGGTCTCGGCCTCGGCGTCGGCCTCGGCCTCGGCGTCGGCCGGGGCCTGGGCCTCGGTCCGGGCCTCGGGCTGGCCCGCCGCGACGAGGGCGAGCTCGGCGTCCTGCCTGGCCTCCACCTCGCGGCGGACGAGCCGGAACCACATGAAGACGACGAAGGCCGCGAAGACGAACCACTCGGCGGTGTAGCCCAGGTTCTGGAACGCGTCCATGTCGAGCCCGGTGCCGGTCGGCGCGACCGCCGGCACCGGGGTCATGGGCGCGACGGCGTCCGTGACCGTGATCCAGGGGTCGCCGACCGGGTACGACAGCACGTTGATGAGGGAGGCGGCGCTGATCACGCCGAGCTGCCCGGCCGGCAGCCCGTCGGTCGGCCCGTCCACCTTGCTCGGCGACTCGGCGGCCTGCAACGCGCCGACCACCGCCACCTCGCCGGCCGGCGCGGCCGGGGCCGCCGCCGGGTCGGCCTCGCCCGGCAGCCAGCCGCGCACCACCGGCACCGCGGGGCCGCCGTCGGCCGGCAGCAGCGGGGTCAGCACGTAGAAGCCGAGCTCGCCGTCCAACTGCCGCCCCGGCACGAGGAGCTGACCCCCGGCGTCGTAGCTGCCGCGCACCTCGGCCTGCTCGCCGACCGTCTCGGTGGTCAGCGGCAGCAGCTCGGCCAGCGGCCGGGCCTCGCCCGGGCCGCGCTCGGCCCGCTCCTGTTGCTCCCGGTGGGTGGCGACCTGGTCCTCGAAGCGGCCGAGCTGCCACATGCCGGCGACCAGGCAGACCGGGATCGCCAGCAGCACGAACACGTTGATCGCCCACCAGCGCGGCGTGAGCAGGAACCGGTACACGGCCCCAACGGTACTTCCGCCCGCCCGCGCCTATTCGGTCGGGGCCTGGAGAACACCCGTGCGATAGATGGTGCCGGAGCACGAGCCCTCCAGCATGATCTGCGCCGCCTCGGGCTGACCGGCCTCCGGGGTGTAGCGCAGCACCACGCCGTCGGTGGCGCCGTCCACGCCGTCACCGCCGACCGTGCTGCCCGGCGTCTCACCGCCGGACGTGCCGTCGCCGCCGGTCTCCCCGCTCGCTCCGGTCCCCGGGCTCTCGCCGCCGGTCTCGCCGCCGCCGGCACCGCTCGTGGTCTCGCCGCCGGTGCCGCTCTCGCCGGTCGCACCGCCGCCGCCGTCCTCGCCCGAGACGCCGTCGGGGCCCTGCCCGCCGGTGGCCGTCGGCTCCTCGGTGACCGGCTCGCCGCGCTCCAGGTTGGGGGAGGGGCCGCCGGAGCCGGCCGGCTCGGTGGCCACGTCGCAACTGCCGACCGCCGCGCCGCTCGGCACCCAGGCGAACTGCACCTCGTACGCCTCGCCCGGCGGCAGCACCAGTTCCTCGTGCGTCTCGTCCGGGGTCGGGAGCCGCTCCGCGCGGTCGCCCTCGGTGCGGTCGACGATCTGGATCGCGTCGACCGACGCCATGCCCACCGGCAGCGCGGCCAACTCCCCGTTGCCGCTGACGCGGCACGGCGAGTCCGACACGTTGACCAGCCGGATCGAGCCGTAGACCCGACCCTCCGCGTCCGGCGACTCGGTCGTGGTCCGCGCCTCCCCGAGCTGGGTGCGGGCGCAGACGGGCGAGGACAGGCTCATCTCCGAGTTGTCCCGCGTGGTGGCCGTGCCCTCCTCGTCGCCGGCGGCCGGCGGCTCCCCGTCGGCCTCCGCGCCGTCGCCCGGCCGGCCAGGCGCCTCGGTGTCGCCACCGGCCGGATGCGAACCCTCCTCGCCGGCGTCGCCACCTCCCGCGGGCTCCCCGCCGGCCGTCCGCTCGGCGCCGGCGTCCAGGGTCGCCTGGCCTCCACCACCGCCGACGTGCTCGGCCGCGGACATCACGACGGGCGCGCCGACCCCGAACAACGCGACGGACGCCGCCGCGCCCAACCACACGCGGCGCCGACGCCGACGCCGCATCGGCACGGCCTCCCGCAACTGCTCCAACGCCTGCGCGGACGGTTCGAGACCGCCGACGACGTCCTGGAACAGCTGCCTGATCTCGGCCTCGCCGTCACCGACGCCGTCACCGACACCGTCACCGACGCCTTCACCGACGCCGACACCATCGCCACCGGCCGCGGGCTCCGCCGGCCGGCCGTTCCGCCCGAACGGGAAGGGCACCACGGTGCCTTCACCCGGCTCCGCCGGGGAGTTCGCGGCCGCACACCCACCGGACTCGGCGGACTCGGCGGCGGGCGGCGCCGAAGAGGCCTCGTCCCCGGCGCCGGCAGGACCGGTCCGCCGTGCCTCCCCCGGTTCCTCCGGACCGTTCGGCCCGGCAGGGCCGTGTGTCATCGCGCCGCCTCCATGGCGACTCGCAGCGCGGCGATGCCCCGGGAGCCGTACGCCTTCACCGAGCCGGCGGAGATCCCCAACGTTCTGGCGACCTCCGCCTCCGTCATGTCCGCGAAGTACCGCAGCACCAGCACCTCACGCTGCCGCCGCTGGAGCCCCCGCATCGCCTTGATCAGGTCGGCCCGCTCCAACTGCTCGTACGCGCCCTCCTCGGCGCTCGCCATGTTCGGCAGCGGCTTGGAGAGCAGCTTCATCCCCAGGATCCGGCGCCGCAGCGTGGAGCGCGACAGGTTGACCACCGTCTGCCGCAGGTAGGCGAGCGTCTTCTCCGGGTCCCTGACCCGGCCGCGCGCCGAGTGGACACGGATGAACGCCTCCTGGACGACGTCCTCGCAGGAGGCCGTGTCGTCGAGGAGCAGCGCCGCGAGACCGAGCAGCGAGCGGTAGTGCGCGCGGTACGTCTCGGTGAGGAAGTCGATGGTGGTGCCTTCGGCCATCGCGTCGTCCGTGGCCTCAGTCGTACTGCCAGGCACGCTGACGCCGACCGCCGGCTCGCGAGCCGGCAGGGGGGCGATCACGGGCATGCCACCACGTGCGCCGACCCCGCGCGACGATCCTGGTCGAGGGAGCCGTCGTGGGGGCACTGCCGGGAATTCCAGGACCTCTGCCACGCCAGTTGGACACGTTCTCCCCCGCGAAGGTTGTACGTGGCTCGACATGGGCGGCGTATCGGCTGTTTCGCCCCCACATCGACCACCTGCCCGAAACGTCCTAACCGAAGAGCCTCTCGCGCCCCGGAGGAGGGCAGCTGAAGACGCTCCCCGCACCGCCGTGGTTGCGCTCGCGGTACGGGGAGTTGAAATCGTCTCCCGGGCCCTTGGCCTGGAGCAAGCCATTCAGCCCTACGACTTGGTCACGGGAGCTTCACATCTGGCCACCATCGACCAAATCCGGTGGTAAGAACCTCTCTATCCCCACATCTCCCGGTTCCGCCTCAACGACCGGTTCCTCCGTACACCACGGCCTCGTCCGTCTCGCTGTCAAGACCGAACGCCGAGTGCACGGCGCGCACCGCCGCCTTGACGTCGTCCTCGCGGGTCACCACCGAGATCCTGATCTCGGAGGTCGAGATCAGCTCGATGTTCACACCGGCGTTGGACAGCGCCTCGAAGAAGGTGGCCGTCACACCGGGGTTGGTCTTCATGCCCGCGCCGACGAGCGAGATCTTGGCGATCTGGTCGTCGTAGCGCAGCGCGTCGAAGCCGATGGTGTCGCGCCGCCGCTCCAGCGCCTCGATCGCCTTGCGGCCCTCGTCCTTGGGGAGCGTGAACGAGATGTCGGTCAGGCCGGTCGACGCGGCGGAGACGTTCTGCACCACCATGTCGATGTTGATCTCGGCGTCCGCGATGGCCCGGAAGATGGTGGCGGCCTCGCCCGGCTTGTCGGGCACGCCGACCACCGTGACCTTGGCCTCGGAGGTGTCGTGGGCCACGCCCGAGATGATCGCCTGCTCCATCGGTTGGCCTCCAAGCGGTGCGGTGCTGACCCAGGTGCCGGGCAGTCCTGAGAAGGATGACCGGACGTGGATCGGAATGTTGTAGCGGCGCGCGTACTCCACACAACGGTGGAGCAGCACCTTGGAGCCGGAGCTGGCCAGCTCCAGCATGTCCTCGAACGAGATCCAGTCGATCTTCTGGGCCTTCTTCACCACCCGCGGGTCGGCGGTGAACACGCCGTCGACGTCGGTGTAGATCTCGCACACCTCGGCCTGGAGCGCGGCGGCCAGGGCGACAGCGGTGGTGTCGGAGCCGCCGCGGCCGAGGGTGGTGATGTCCTTGCCGCTCTGGGAGACGCCCTGGAAGCCGGCGACGATCGCGATGTTGCCCGCGTCGACCGAGCTCTGGATGCGGCCCGGCGTCACGTCGATGATGCGCGCCTTGTTGTGCACGGAGTCCGTGATGACCCCGGCCTGGCTGCCGGTGAAGGACTGCGCCTCGTGTCCGAGGGCCTTGATCGCCATCGCGAGCAGCGCCATCGAGATGCGCTCGCCGGAGGTCAACAGCATGTCCAGTTCGCGCCCGGTGGCGACGGGGGACACCTGGCCCGCGAGGTCGATCAGCTCGTCCGTCGTGTCGCCCATCGCGGACACGACGACGACCACCTGATGACCGTTCTTTTTCGCCGCGATCACACGCTTGGCGACGCGCTTGATGCCCTCGGCATCAGCGACAGAGGAGCCACCGTACTTCTGCACGACAAGGCCCACGGGTGCTCGCCTCTCGTTCTGTCTCGCTCTTCCATGGTCGGCTGCTCTTTCATGACCGAAAGGGACCATGGCCGGTCGGATTCTACCGAGCGGACCCCTTCGTCCGCCTGTTCAGCGACGAGCCCTGCCCACGCTGTGGAGTCGACACACGGAAACAAGGGGGAAACGTGCCGGAACTCACACCGACGCACGCCGTCGCCCGCGCCTCACTCCAACGGCGCAAGCGCCCCGTCCTCGCGCGCCGGGTCGAGGCAGCTGGCCAGCGAGTCCACCAGGTTGCACAGGCCGGGCCGCGACACGAGGTCGTAGCCGGCCGGGACGCCGCCGTTCTCCGTGATCGCCGCGTACGCCGGCACCGCGTCCGTGGGCCGCCGTTCCAGCGTCGGGTCGTCCAGCGCGTCGACCGTGTAGAGGCCGAACCGCGCCCGGTAGGTGCCCCACTCGTAGTTGTCGGTCAGGGACCAGTAGGTGTAGCCGATGACGTTCATCCCGTCGGCCTTCGCCCGCTGCACCCAGTAGATGGTGTCGTTGAGGTTGTCGGCCCGGGTGACCCCGGGGTCGCGGAGCGCGCCGTCGTTGGTCGGCATGCCGTTCTCGACGATGTACAGCGGCAGGTCGGGGAAGCGGCGGTGGTAGGCGCGCAGCGCGTAGTAGATGCCCTCCGGCTGGAGCCGCACGTCCCAGAACGCGCCGGAGGCGGCGGCGATCACGGAGAGGTTGTCGAGGCTGAGGCCGTAGTAGTAGTCGATCCCGACGAAGTCCAGCTTGTCGGCGAACCGTTCCAGGAAGAACTGGTCGGTGAGGCCGTTGAAGCCGCTGATGAACGCCTGGTTGCTGGTCACCCTGGCGTCGTCGTCGATCGCGTGGATCAGGTCGTACGCGCGCCGGTGCGCGTCCACGACGTTGGCCCGCGCCGGCAGCCACTCCCACCACTCCAGCGCGCCCACGGTCAGCTCGTGGTTGAGCAGCACCAGCGGCTCGTTGAACGTCACCCAGAGCGCGCCGCTGTCCTCGTAGCGCGCGACGATCCGCTCGCTGTAGGCGAGGAAGTCCTCGACGGTGTCGGCCGCCGCCCAACTCCCCTGGTCCGTCACCCAGCCGGGCTCGGTGAAGTGGTTGAGCGTGATCATCGGCGTCATCCCGGCGTCGAGGATCCGCGCCACGACGTCGTCGTAGTACGCCAGCTCCGCCTCGTCCCACACGCCGGGCGCGGGCTGCACCCGGGCCCACTCCACCCCGAACCGGAACGTGTTCACGCCCATCTCGGCGGCGAGCCTGATGTCCTCCGGGTAGCGGTGCCGGAAGTCGACGGCCTCCCGGTACGGGTCGACCCCGTCCCGGCCCGCGTTCTCCTCGACCCACCGCCGCCAGTTGCTGTCCGGGGCGTCCCCCTCGCTCTGGTAGCCGGAGGTCGCCACGCCCCAGTAGAACGACCGCGACCACCCGCCGTCGTCCACCGCCTCCCCCTCGGCGGTGGCGGCCGGCGCGGCCGTCAGCACGAGCCCCATGGCGGCGAGACCCAGCGCCGGACGGTACAAGCGAGCTCGTAACACGTCGCCTCCCTCAAGTTGACGCGCCAGTAAGTTCCTGCACCGTACGTGCGATCGGGACGGGCGTCAGGACGCGATTCCAGCCGGACCCGGGGCGGCTTAGGGTGACGACCGCGAACGAACAACGAGCGGCGAGGACACGGACCACCATGACCACCACCATCGACAAGATCGCCTGGCTCCGGCTGGAGGACGGGAAGATCCTCAGCACCCGCTCCCGCGGCAAGGACGCCTACTACTTCCCCGGCGGCAAGCGCGAGCCCGGCGAGAGCGACGTCGAGACGCTGGTCCGCGAGATCGCCGAGGAGCTCACCGTCACCATCGTGCCCGAAACCGCCCAGCCCGCCGGCACGTTCGAGGCCCGGGCCCACGGCCGGGCCGGCGACGTCACGGTCCGGATGACCTGCTACACCGCCGACTACCGGGGCACCCTCCGGCCCAGCAGCGAGATCGAGGAGTTGGCGTGGCTCGGCTACGCCGACCGCGACCGGGTCTCCCCCGTCGACCAACTGATCTTCGACCACCTGCACCGGGCCGGCCGGCTCCACTGACCCTTCCGGCTCGTCGTCAGGCCCCGGGCCGCGGGTCGCGGGAGTCGCGGGAGCTGCGGAAGGTGCGGCGGTAGGTGTCCGGGGGCACGCCGACGGTGCGGTTGAAGTGCCGGCGCAGCGAGGTCGCGGTGCCCATGCCGGTGGCCGCCGCGATGGCGTCGACACTGTCGCCGGTGGTCTCCAGCAGTTCCTGGGCGCGCCGGATGCGCTGGGTCAGCAGCCACCGCAGCGGGGTGGTGCCGGTCACCGACCTGAAGTGGCGGCTCAGGTGGCGCGAGCTCATGTTCGCCCGGCGGGCCAGGTCCTCCACGGTCAGCGCGTGGTCGAGCCGCTCGACCACCCAGGGAAGGAGTTCGGCGAGCGGGTGGTCGTCCCGGGCGGGCACCGGCGCGGTGACGAACTGGGCCTGGCCGCCGGCCCGGTGCGGGGGCACGACCAGCCGGCGGGCGACCGTGTTGGCGATCGCCGAGCCGTGGTCGAGGCGGACCAGGTGCAGGCACAGGTCCATAGCGGCGGCCTTTCCCGCGGAGGTGAGCACGCTGCCGTTGTCCACGTAGAGCACGTCGGGATCGACCGTCACCCGGGGGTAGCGGGCGGCCAGCTCCCGGGTGTGCGCCCAGTGGGTGGTCGCGCGTCGGCCGTCGAGCAGGCCGGCGGCGGCCAGCACGAAGGCGCCCGTGCAGAGGGAGGCCACCCGCGCGCCCGCCTCGTGGGCCGCGCGCACCGCCTCGACCAGGTCGGCCGGCGGGTCCACGTCGATGTCGGCCCAGCCGGGGACGATCACGGTGTCGGCCTGCGGGAGCCGGTCGAGCCCGTGGTCGGTCTCCAGGTGGAACCGGCCGGCCCGCACGGTCCCCGATCCGTAGAGGGCGGCGTCGTACCAGGGGACGCGCACGGCGTCCGGGGCGGAGGCGAAGACCTCGTAGGCCACGGACAGTTCGTAGTGCAGCATTCCGTCGGTGACGGCCAGCGCGACAGAGCCCATGTCCGGAACTGTACGCATGGTGTCGTTCCAGACGCTCGCGCGGGTGGGGCACCCGGCGCCAGGATGGGGGAAGTTGATCGTTCAAGAACAGCGGGAGATCTGATGGTCACGGGTCACACGGCTCACGCGGCTCACACGGTGGCGGTGTACGGCGCCTACGGGCACACCGGGCGTTTCGTGGTGGCGGAGCTGCTGAACCGCGGGTTCGTCCCGCTCCTCTCCGGGCGCGACGCGGACCAGTTGCGGGCGCTCGCGGCCTCCCACCCGGGGATCGAGGTCCGGCCGGCCCCGGTCGACGACCCGGCCGCGCTCGACCGCGCGCTGGCCGGCGCGGCCGCCGTCGTCAACTGCGCCGGTCCGTTCGCCACGACCGCCGCCCCGGTGATCGAGGCGGCGCTGCGCGCCGGCATCCCCTACACGGACGTGGCGGCCGAGATCGAGGCCAACCTCGACACGTTCACCCACTTCGCGGATCGCGCCCGCGCCGCGGGCACCGTGCTGGTCCCGGCGATGGCCTTCTTCGGCGGCCTCGGCGACCTGCTCGTCACCGCGGCGATGGGCGACTGGACGGCGGCCGACGAGGCGCACGTCGCCTACGGCCTGAACAGCTGGCACCCCACCGCCGGTACCAGGGCCGCGGGCACCGTCTCCCGGGACCGCAGGGACGGCCGGCGGGTCCGCTACAGCCAGGGCCGGCTGGAGTACCGCGACGACGCCGCGCCCACCCTGAAGTGGTCCTTCCCCCACCCGATGGGCACCCGGGAGGTGATCGGCGAGTTCACCATGGCCGACGTCGTCACCGTCCCCAGCCACCTGGCCATCCCCGAGGTGCGCACCTACATGACCACCGAGGCGGCCGCGGACCTGGCGGGCAGGGACACCCCCGCGCCGACCGCCGTCGACGAGCACGGTCGGTCCGCGCAGACCTTCCTGGTCGACGTCGTCGTGCGCTCCGGCAGCGCGGAGCGGCGCGCCGTGGCGACCGGCCAGGACATCTACGCCATCAGCGCCCCCCTCGCGGTGGAAGCGGTCCACCGCCTCCTCACCGGACGGACCAGGGCCGTCGGCGTCGCCTCCGCCGGCGCCGTCTTCGACGCGCCCGAATTCCTCCGCGCCCTGTCCCCCCACCTCTCGTGTGAGTTCCCCGGGAGGTCCTGAGCCCGGGCCCCGTGATCCTCGATCGGCACCGCTCACCGGGGTGGGGTTCCCATCCGGCGTTCATGTTCGCCCAGCGGCCGTCCATGTCCGCGGACCACGGTGCAGCCACGCACGCATGCGCGCCTTCGTCGCCGACGCCGACGCCGACGCCGACGCCGGCCACGAACTGCGCACCCCCTGTTCGGTATCAAGGGCTTCACCGAGCTGTACCGGATGGGCGGCATGCCCGAACGCGCGGACGTCGACACCGCGATGAACCACGACGAACGCGAAGCGGCCCGACGCGAAGCGGCCCGACGCGAACGCGCTGGGCGAGGCGGTGGCCGGAGCCGTCGCCCATGAGAGGTTCACCTGACGGGCAGAAGGGAATAACGCGCCGGAACCACCCGAATCGGAGGAGTCGGAGGAGAGAGAGCGATGCGCGAGAGCCAGCGCCCCACCTTCAGGACCATGCCGCGCGGCGAGCTCGTCGAACGGCCCGACGTCGTCGGTCGTCGGGGGGCGGCGTGACGGGGGGCCGGTTTCGCGTCGCGTACGCCGGGGTGGCCGAGCCGGCGCACAGCGCGCTGCCGGAACCGCTCAGGTCCCGGTTCGACGCCGGGATGACCGTGCTCGCCATGGCCCCCTACGGCGGCGGTTCGGTGCCGGTCAACGGTGAACGCGACCGGCGCGACGCCGAGGTGGCGGGCGTCGCCGTCCGGTACTACGTCGGGCCCGAGGTGCTGACCGTCGCCGTGGTGCGGTCCGTCTTCTGGCCCGAGTAGCGGGGGTGCGGGAACGCCCGTGTCACGGCTGGAACTTGTAGCCGAGCCCGCGGACCGTGAGGAGGTGCCGCGGGGCGGTGGGGTCGGGTTCGATCTTGTCGCGGAGGCGTTTGACGTGGACGTCGAGCGTCTTGGTGTCGCCGACGTAGTCGGAGCCCCAGACGCGGTCCATGATCTGGGTGCGGGTGAGGACCCGGCCGACGTTGCGGAGCAGGATCGTCAGCAGGTCGAACTCGCGGAGCGGGAGGCCGATCTGGCGGCCGTCGACGGCGACGACGTGCCGCTCGATGTCGATCCGCACCGGGCCGGCCTCCAGCGCGGCCGCCCCCACCTCCTCCGGCGGGGACGAGTCGCCGCGGCGGCGCAGCACGGCGCGGATCCGGGCGACGAGCTCGCGGCTGGAGAACGGCCTGGTGACATAGTCGTCGGCGCCGATCTCCAGGCCCACGACGCGGTCGATCTCGGAGTCCCGCATCGTGACGAAGATCACCGCGGCCTGGGAACGGCCGAGGACCTGTCGGCACACCTCAAGACCGGACATGTCCGGCAGGACGGCGTCGAGCAGCACCAAGTCGGCACCGTCGCTCTCCAGCACCTCGAGCCCCGCGCGGCCGGTCGCCGCGACGACTACCTCGAACCTTTCGGCGGTCAACAGCCTGGCCAGCGCCTCGCGGAACGGTTCGTCGCCGTCCACGACGAGAATCCGGGTCATGCTTCTTCCCCTCTGCCTCACCCGTTCTTGTCCGGCAACCAGCGAGGTGTTACCGAGCTTCGCACGGCGGACGGTAGGGCTGGTCGGGCAGGTGCCGTTCCCACACTTCCGGGGTGAGGACGCCGCGAGTCGCGGCGCAGATCCGCTCGGCGGCACGGTCCGGGTCCAGCGCCCACAGGCGGACCGTGCCGTCTCTGCTCGCGGTGACCAGGGTGCCACCGTCCGGGGTGAAAGCGACCGAGTCGATGACGTCAGTGTGGCCGGTCAGCTCAACGACCAGCCGTCGGGGACGAGTCGGATCGGTGACGTCCCACAGACGAACGGTGCTCCCACCCACACTCGCCAGCGTTCTTCCGTCCGGACTCAGTGCCATCCCCCAGACGGACCCCCGGACGGTACCGGTGCCGCCCGCCAACGGGTCGCCGAGGAGAGCCGGTTCGGCCGGGTCGGAAACGTCCCACAACAGAATCCGCCCGGCCTCTCCGCTGCCGAACAGGGTGTCGCCGTCGGGGCTGAACTCCAGGGAGAGGATGCCGGTGAACCCGCTTTCCGCGTCGGGGTTCGACGGGTTGCCCACCGCCCTCGGACGCTCCCGGCTCGTCGTGTCCCACAGTTGGATCTCGCCGTCCCCCTCTGAGCCGAAGGCGAGTAGCCCGCCGTCCGGGCTGAACGCCATCGCACCGGTGGTAGCGGCCGGAAGGGGATCGCCGAGCGGTACCGGCGCCGTGGGATCGCGCACGTCCCAGAGCAGGATTCCGCCCTGCGAATCCCTCGCGGCGCTGTCCAGCGCGGCCAGCGTCTCGCCGTCCGGGCTGAAGGCGAAGGAGTCGAAGAACGCGTACGTGTCGGTCGCCAGCGGTCGGTCGTCGAACGGTACGGGATGACGAGGGTCGGTCAGGTCCAGTAACAGGGCTCCGTCATTGCCCTCGTAGACGAGCGTGTCGCCGGCGGGGCTGAAGGTCGGGCGCCTCTCGAACTCGACGCCGTCGGACAACGACCCGCTGGCCTGGACGGGATGGCCGGGGTCGGAGATGTCCCAGAGGGAAACCGTGCCGAGTTCCCCGGTCAACGCGACGGTCCGTCCGTCCTCGCCACCAGCTGCCAGGATCGATCCGTCAGCGCTGAACGCGATCGTGACCACGCTCCCGGTATGGCCCGCCAGCGCACCGCCGAGCGGTGTCGGTTCGGCGGTCGGACGGTCCAGCCGCCACAGCCGCACCGTCCCGTCCTCGCCGTTGGTGGCCAGCGTCCGGCCGTCGGGGCCGAAGGTGATGCCACTGGTCCTCCCCTGGCCGGTGACAAGGGGATTGCCGATGGCACGCGGTCGCCCGGGGTCCGCGATGTTCCAGAACCAGAGCGTGTCGTCTCCGCTGTTCGCGGCCAGCGCGGTGCCGTCCGGGGTGAACACCGGTGCCCAGTAGTCGATCTCCGGAGCCTCGAACACGGTCCTTCTGGTCGCGTCCCGGGTGTTCCACAACGTCATCGCACCACCACTGGTCGTCACGACCAGGTCGCCGTCGGGGGCGAAGGCGCCCAGGGAGGGCAATCGGCCGGCGTCCAGCGGCTCACCGATCGGTTCAACGCGATCGGGGTCGCGGATGTCCCAGAACCGGAGCGCGCCTTCCTGTTCGGACGTCGCCATCACCGTCCCCGTCGGGTCTATTCGAAGGGCCACCGGGGTGTTCGCGGACGCGCTGATCGGCTCACCGAACGGCCGCACGGTGGCGTCGTGACC
The DNA here is from genome assembly GCF_004348415.1 of Streptomyces hainanensis. Lineage (GTDB taxonomy): Bacteria > Actinomycetota > Actinomycetes > Streptomycetales > Streptomycetaceae > Streptomyces > Streptomyces hainanensis. The sequence goes on along the minus strand of NZ_SMKI01000025.1, from coordinate 1,841 downwards.
GATCCGCCACAGCCGCACCGTCCCGTCCCAGTCAGCGGTGGCGAGGGTGCTGCCATCGGCGCCGAGCATCACCTCGTAGACGGGTTCCGAGACGGGGTCGGGTAACGGCCGCGGGTCCTCCGGGTTCCGGATGTCCCACAGCCCGACCGTCATGTCCCCACGCCTGGTGACCAGAACGTCTCCTCCGCGTGCCGAGAACACCCCGTGAACTCCGGCTTCCGTTTCGGGCACCGGCACGGAGAGCGTCGCGCCCGCGTCGTTGACGAGATCGAGGCGTACCGCCTCGTCCTCGGAGCGCATGCGATGCGCCACCAGGTTGAACTGGGCGGCCAACGAGGAATCCGTGTCGCGCAACTGGTCCGTGACGGCCGCGACCTGGCGGAAGCGGGCCGTGTCGCGTTCCGTCCGGGCCGTGTCGGCCTGCCGGTTGGCGAGGAAGGCGGCGCCGAGGGCCAGGACGGCCAGGACCGCGACGAGGGTGGTGAAGCCGCGTCGGATTCCGGCGGCGCGGCGGGCGCGCCCCCTCGCCGCCGCGCGGAACGCGGTCGCGAGGGGGGACAGCCGGTCGACCGGCGAACTCTCGGCCGCGGCGAGACGGTTACCGGCCCACAACAGGTCGGGGTCGCGGCCGGCGCGGTCCCAGTCGGTGGCGGACTCCTCAAGACGCTGGCGCACCAGGCGGTCCGCGCGGTCGGCGTCGATCCACTCCCGGAGGCGCGGCCAGGCGCGCAGCAGCGCCTCGTGGGTGATGGTGACGGTGTCGTCGTCGCGGGTGAGGAGCCGGGCCGCGGTGAACGCGTCGAGGGCCGCCGGGTCGAGGTCGGTGGCCGGCAACGGGCGCCTCGTGTCGTCCGTGCCGTCGGCGCCGATGCGGGTGAGGCGGAGGAACAGGACGCGGGCGGCGGCCCTGGTGTCGTCCGAGTCGAGCGCCGCGTACGTCGTCTCGGCGGTGGTGGCGACGGCGCGGCGGATGCCGCCGGTGGCGCGGTAGCCGTCGACCGTCAGGACGGAACCCTCGCGTTGCAGCCAGGTGGCACGCAACGCGTGGGCGAGGAGCGGGAGTCGGCCGGCCTCTGCGGGGCCGAGCTCGTCCACGAGCAGTTCGACGAGGCCGGGTTCGACGCTCAGCCCGACCTCGGCGGCGGGGCGGGTGATGGCCTCGCGCAGGCCGTCGTCCGTGAGCGGGCCGACGACGACCTGACGGGTGGCCAGGGCGGTGCGGAGCACGGCGTAGTCGGCGGCGCGGGCGTAGAAGTCGGAGCGCAGGGCGCAGATCACGGGCGCGCGCCGGGCGTGCTCCTGTAACCGGTCGAGGAACGCGACCCGCTCCGCCTCGTCCTCGCAGAGGGTGAAGAGCTCTTCGAGCTGGTCGACGACCAGCGCCGCCCCCGGTTCGAGCGTCGCGTCGAGTGGTCGCGCCCCCGGCGTGCGGACGACGGCGCGCGGCCGGTCGGGCGCGGCGCGTGCCAACGCCGGCAGCACGCCGGCGCGTAACAGCGACGACTTGCCGGCGCCGGACGGTGCGACGACGATCAGCGGCCCCGGCGGGGCCACGGAAAGGCCGGCGTCGAGACCGACCAGGATCTCGGCGGTCAGCGCGTCCCGGCCGTGGAACCAGCGGGCGTCCGCCTCGTCGAAGGAGGCCAGGCCGGGGTACGGGCACTCGCCGGCGTGCGGGGGCGCGGCGGCCGCGCGCCGGGCGGCGCGCACGTCCGCCACGTACACCACGTGCAGGTCCCGGGCGGCCTGGAAGATGCTGGCGCCGTCCGCCGCCTCGGCCCACTGCCGGACCCGCGGCTGCTCGTCGTCGCCGTCCCGCATCGAACCCGTCACCCCCGCCC
>NZ_SMKI01000259.1 GCF_004348415.1 Streptomyces hainanensis | reverse complement strand
GAGACAGGAAGAAACCCGGAGTGAGCGCCCAGCAATGGGTAAGGCATCTCGTATGCTCGGCCGCATTCCTGACGCACTACCAACCGCGCACCGCGCGCACCGCACCGCACCGCACCGCGCGCACCGCACAACGACGGCGGAGCCGACCGCCGTTCGGAAAGGGGTGAAGGCCACGTGACCGACACCGGCACGGAGACGACGACCGAGGTGCCCGCCAGGGTGGCGACCGGGACCCGTCGTGGGACGGGCGATCCCGCCGCCCGCGGGCGGACCACCATCGCCGACGGCGTGGTGGCCAAGATCGCCGGCATGGCGGCCCGCGACGTCGTGGGCGTGTACGCCCTCGGCGGCGGAATTGCCCGCACCCTGGGGGCGGTTCGCGACCGCGTGCCCGGCGGCGGCCGGTCCGCGACGCGCGGCGTCAAGGCGGAGGTCGGCGAGGTGCAGACCGCGCTCGATCTCGAAATCGTCGTGGAGTACGGGGTTTCCATCGTCGCCGTGTCCCGTACGGTACGGGAGAACGTCATCGCGGCCGTGGAGCGCATGACCGGGCTCGAGGTCGTCGAGGTCAACATCAACGTCGGGGACGTGAAGTTGCCCGACGAGGACGAGGACGACGACGAACGCCCACCGTTGCAGTAGGAGCGCGAGATGAGCATGGCTGTGATCGGCATGATCGCCGGCATGGCGCTGGGATTCGCCGGGTACTTCGGCGGTTTCGGGGCCTTTCTGCTGGTGGCGTCGCTGGGCGCGATCGGGTTCGTGGCCGGCCGGTTCGCGGACGGTGACCTGGAGCCCGGGGACTTCTTCCGGGTCAGGGACCGCGGCGAAGACCGGCGGCGGTGAGCCGTGGAGACGTCGGTCCCGGCGGCCGAACGCGGCGCGACGCGGATCTCCGAACGGGTGGTGGCCAAGCTCGCCGCCCAGGCGGCCCGCGAGGCGCTCGGCGAGCCGGGGGAGCTGCCCCAGGCGACGGCCGTGGTGCGGCGGTCGTCCGACCCGTCGGGGTCGGGCGTGCTCGCCAGCGTGTCGGTGGAGGTCGAACTCGGGTATCCCTGTGATATCGGTGCCCGGTGCCGTCAGGTCCGCCGCCAGGTGGAGCTGCGTGTCCGGGAGTTGGCCGGTATGGAGACGACCGACGTGGCCGTCGCCGTTGGGCGACTGCGCTCGGCCCACCTGGCCGCCGCCTCGGGCGGCCGTGAGGGAAACCGCAACGGCTCAGGGAGAGTGCGGTGACGAACGACACGGACGAAGACGTGGTGGAGGCGGCCGACGACGAGGCCGCGACGGTGAGCGGGCCCACCCTGGAGAAGCCCGCCCCGGAGAAGAGTGCCCCGGAGGAGTCCGCCCCGGAGAACCGACTGGCCAAGACCGCTTCGGCGGTCCGCTACGAGCCGGGTGACGCCGAGTCGGAGGCGGTGCGCCGCTTCTGGTCGGTGCGCCGGGTGCCGGCCGCGCTGGCCGCGGTGCTGCTGGTCGTGGCGGCCGGCGTGCTGCTCTACGACATTGTCTCCGTGCGCGCCGAGCGGCCGGCCGCCGCCTGGCGGCGTGAACTGGCGGACGAACTGGCCGTCCGCGGTCTCGACGACGCCTCCGTGGTGCTCGCCGCGGTGGCCGCGATGCTGCTCGGGCTGTGGCTGGTGGTCCTCGCCGTCACCCCGGGGCTGCGCGGCCTGCTGCCGATGCGGCGGCGGGACGACGCGTTCCTGCGGGCCGGCATCGAACGCGGCGCGGCGGCCGTGGTGTTGCGCGACCGGGCGCTCGAGGTGTCGGGGGTGCGGTCGGTGCGGGTGTCGGTCGGCCGCCGCCGGGTCAGGGCGTCGGCGCAGGCCCACTTCCGTGACCTGGACGTCGTCCGGGCCGATCTCGACGCGGTGTTGGGCGAGGGCATCAGGGAACTGGGGCTGGCGCGTCAGCCCGCGCTCGCCGTACAGGTCCACCGACCGGCGCGGAGGTGACGTGATCATGCTGAGCATCGTCAACCGGGTACTGCTCGGCCTGCTGGGGCTCGCTCTGTTCGGCGCCGGGCTCGTGGTCGTGCTGACCGCGCTCGACGTGGTGCCGGCGGCCTGGCCCTGGAGCGGGCCGGACGACGTGCTGCTGAGCGACGCCGACCGGACGCGGTGGCGGGACGAGGGCTGGTGGTGGCCCGTGGTCATCGGCGGCCTGGCGCTCGTGATGCTGCTGGCCCTGTGGTGGACCGTGGCCCAGCTGCGGCAGCAGCGGCTCTCCGAGGTCCTGGTGGACAGCGGCGACGGCGTGGGGGCGCTGTTGCGCGGCCGCGCGATGGAGGACGTGGTGTCGGCGGAGGCGGAGTCGCTGCCCGGCATCGACGAGGCCAGGGTCACCCTGGTCGGCCGCCGTACCCAGCCCAGGATCCGGGTCGGCCTGCTGCTGGCGCCACAGGCCCAGCCGGACGTGGCCGTCCACCGGCTGCGCACCGAGGCCGTGGAACACGCCAGGGCCTCAGCGGGACTGGCCGTACTGCCCACGGAGGTCCGCCTCCGTTCCACCAAACACGCCCCGGAACGCCTGAGCTGAACCCGCCGGCGCACCGCCCGGCCTCAGGCCGGCGCGTGGTCCGAGCGCTGGTCGGCGGACCGGTTCCCCGTCTCCGCCAACCCGGCGGCCGGCTCCGCTCCGCCGGCCGGGCCGGCCGCCGAGGCCTCCGCCGCGGCGGCCTCCGCGGCCTTCGCCTCGCGCGCGGCCTCTTTCCGCCGGTCCTGGATCTCGCGGCGCAGCAGGAGGAACCAGCCGACGGGGACGCCCGCCGCGAAGATCCACCACTGGAAGGCGTACGCGAGATGGGCCCCGATCCCGGTGTGGTCCGGCTCGGGCAGCGGCGCCGGCTGCGCCGGGCCGTCCTGTCCCGCGGGCTCGGGGGAGGTCTCCGTCAGTTCCAGGTAACCGCCCAGCGTCGGCTCGCCCGTCTCGGCCGCCCGCTCCTGGCTGCTGATCATCATGACCATGCCGGTGGGCAGCCCCGAGCGTTCCCTGATGCCGGTGGTGTCCGTGGTCTCGTCGGCCATCAGCCGGCCGGTGACGGTGACCTCGCCCGTGGGCGGGGCCGGGATCTCGGGGGTCCGGGTGAGGTCGGGGCCCGACTCGATCCAGCCGCGGTTCACCACCGCCGCCGTGCCGTCCGCCGCGACGATCGGGGTGAGGACGTGGTAGCCCACGGCGCCGTCCCCGTTGGTGCGGTTGCGGACCACGACCTGGTGGTCCGTGTCGTAGACGCCGGTGACGGTGACCGCGCGGTACCGGTCGTCGGGATCGGGCGCGCCGCCCACCGACGAGAGATCCGTCATCGGGACCGACGGCGCCTCCAGGCTGCCGGCGATCAGGTCGTTGCGCGCCACCCGCTGTTCGTGTCTGTGCAACTGCCAGAACCCGAGCCAGACCATCGTCGGGATCAGGAGCAGGGTGATCAGCGTGAGGATCACCCACTGCCGGGACAGCAGAAAGCGGTACACAAGTCACGACCGTACCGGACGGTACTCACCCCTCAGGCGCCGGGGCCACGTCCCGGAGCAGCTGGGTGAAGGCCGCCTCGTCGAGGATCGGGGTGCCCACCGCCCGGGCCCGCGCCACCTTGCTGGTCGCCGAATCCGGGTCGTTGGTCACCAGCAGGCTGGTGTACTTCGAGACGCTGGACGCGATGTGCAGCCCGGCCTCGAACGCCTGGTCCTCCAGCAGCTCGCGGTCCGTCGAGGTGTCCCCGGAGAACGCCACCCGCATCCCCTGCACCAGCCGGCCGCCCACCTCGTACCGGCCCGGATTGGGGTAGGGACAGGCCGGCCGCCGCTTGACCTGCCGCCAGCCGCCGCGCCAGCCGGCGGCCGACGAACGCAACGGTTCGCGGCCGGCCGGCGAGCCCCCGGAGTCCGACCACTCGGTGATGGGCCGGCAGGCCAGCAGCGGCAGCCGCAGCCCCTGCCGGGCGGCGTGGTGCAGGCTCGGCCGGAACGCCTCGGCCAACACCCGGGCGTCGTCGAGCGCGTGGTGCGCGCGCCGCTGCTGGACGCCGAAGTACGCCACGAGCGTCTCCAACTTGTGGTTGGCCAACGGCAGCGCCAGCGCCTTGGACAGCGCGATGGTGCACAGCCGTTGCTCGACGGGCGCGGCACGGCCGGCCCTGGCGTACTCACGGGCGATCATCGTCCAGTCGAAGACGGCGTTGTGCGCCACCAGCACGCGCCCGGCGAGCCGCTCCGCGAACTCCCCCGCGATATCGGGGAAGAGCGGCGCGTTCTCCAGCATCTCGGCCGTCAACCCGTGGATCCAGGTGGGCCCCGGATCGCGCAGTGGGTTGACGGGCGTGTACCAGTGGTCCTCGACGTCGCCCTGGGCGGTGAGCCGGTAGACGGCGGCGGACACTATGCGGTCGTCCCTGGCGAGCCCCGTGGTCTCCACGTCCACCACGGCGTATCCGGCCGGGTAGCCCGTGGGCCACGGCCGGTCGGCGGACTGCTGGGCGGGAACGCGGGCCGCGGATGCGTGGTGGTCTTCGAGCATGGTCACTGAGGATACGGGCCGGCACCGACAGCGTCCGTGACACGGAGGGGAGTTGAGGGGCCGTCGCCTCGCCACCGTCGTGCTCGCCCCAGGGCCCCCCTCGCCGCGGGCCCGCCGGCGGCCCCGTGGCGGCCCGTGGGGCCCCCTCACGGCCCCGTCCTGGGACTGGCGCTCCTGTCAGAGGGGTGTCGTACGCTGCGAGACATCTGCTCCCAGTGCTTCAACACGGCGGAGGCTCGCGCATGCTGCTTGACACCTATGGCCGGATCGCCACCGACCTACGGGTATCCCTCACCGACCGATGCAACCTGCGCTGCACCTACTGCATGCCGGAGGAGGGCCTTTCCTGGCTCGCCAAACCGGAGTTGCTGACCGACGACGAGATCGTCCGGCTGGTCACGGTGGCCGTGACCGAGCTGGGCGTGAAGGAGGTTCGATTCACCGGGGGCGAGCCGCTGCTGCGGCCCGGGCTCGTCTCCATCGTCCAGCGGTGCGCCGCGCTGCGGCCGCGCCCCTCGCTCTCCCTGACCACCAACGGCATAGGTCTGGAACGCACGGCGGAGGCGCTGCGGGCCGCCGGCCTGGACCGGGTCAACGTCTCGCTCGACACCCTCGACCCCGAGGTCTTCCACCGTCTCACCCGGCGTCGCCGGCACGACGACGTGCTGCGGGGCCTCGCGGCGGCCCACGCGGCCGGCCTCGCTCCCATCAAGATCAACGCGGTGCTGATGCCCGGGCTCAACGAGAAGGAGGCTCCCGAGCTGCTGTCCTGGGCCATGGAGCGTGGCTATGAGATGCGGTTCATCGAGCAGATGCCGCTGGACGCCCAACACGGCTGGCAGCGCGAGCGGATGATCACCGCGAGCGAGATCCTGGAGTCGTTGGGCGACCGCTTCGCACTCACGCCCGAGGCCGACGCGGAGCGCGGCTCGGCGCCCGCGGAGCGGTGGCTGGTCGACGGCGGCCCGCACCGGGTCGGCGTCATCGCCTCGGTCACCCGCCCGTTCTGCCGCACCTGCGACCGCACCCGGTTGACGGCCGACGGCCAGGTGCGGAACTGCCTGTTCGCGCGGGAGGAGTCGGATCTGCGCGGCGCGCTCCGCTCCGGTGCCGACGACGCCGAGCTCGCCGAGCGGTGGCGGGTGGCCATGTGGGGCAAGAAGCCGGGCTCGGGCCTCGACGACCCCGCCGCCTTCGTCCAGCCGACCCGGCCGATGTCAGCGATCGGCGGCTGAGGCCCGCCCCGCCTCCCATTCGGCGAGCGGCACCACGTCCCTGAGGAATCCTCGCACCGAGAGGAACGTGGACAGGTGCTCGCGGTGGTCCTCACAGGCCACCCACGTCTTGCGCCGCTCGGGCGTGTGCAGCTTGGGATTGTTCCAGGCCAACACCCACACGGCGGTCACACGGCAGCCCTTCGCCGAGCAGACGACGGTCTCCGGCGCCGGGTCGGACATCACGGGATCCATTCATCTCCCCCACAAATCTCACGGGAACTTCTGGCGCGGCGTGTGGGAAAAGGCGACGCCGGGCAGCCACGGGGGGAGCCGCCCGGCGTCGGTCCGTCGCTCCGACGGGGGATACGGAGCGCCTTTGAAGTATGACATGCAATGCCCCGTTCACCGCAGCCGAACGGCCCAATGATGTGAGGATTTCTTCGGTCACTCCGAACGGAAGGTTCAGTTCCGATTGTGCGCTTCCCCCGCGCTCGGCGGCAGCGTGGGGGGAGTGTCCCTGGTGATGAACGTGGAGGGCAGCGAAGGCACGTTCTCCCGGCCGGCGTTGGCGATCACCACCGCCACGTACGGCAACACCGCGCCCAGCACCAGGGCCACCACCGCGACCGGCCGGCTGACGTTCCACAGGGCCACGGTCAGCACCACCGCCAGCGTGCGCACCATCATGGAGATCACGTAACGCCGCTCTCTCCCGCGCACGTCGTCGTGCAGCCCCTGCCGGGCCCCTGTGATCCGGAACACCGCCGGATCCGACTTTCCCCTACGCAACCGCATGCTGATCACCGCCGGCTCCTACGCTACGCCCCGCCGCCTCGGCGGTTACCCCAAGACCCGGGCAAGCTTGCGGCCCGCCTTGAGGTAGACGCCCTCGGGCTTCTCGTCCAGGCCCTCCAGCCGCTCACGCACCACCTCGGCCAACGGCCGCAGCGCGTCCGCCTCGGCCAGCACCCCGGCGTCCTGCCGCCCGCCGGCGAACTCCAACACCAGGCGCAGCCCGTTCTGCTTGGCCAGCCGCCTGGCCGCCGAGGCGCTCGGCGTGAACTCCAGCACCTGCGTGAGCACGGCCGTCACCGCGTCCGAGCCATGCTCGGCGAGCACCAGCTCGGGCAGCGCGGCCACCTCGGTGAAGCTCTTCTTCGAGAACTGCGCCGCGAACCCGGCCCGCGCCGCCATCGCCGCCTCGACGCCGTCGAGCACCGCCACCACCTCGCCGGCCAGCACCCGCTTCAGGTCCATCGGGTGCAGCGTGCCGTCCGCCAGCCGCCCCTTCGCCAGAACGAGCTCGTCGTCCGTCCACTCCGTCCAGGCCCGCAGGTAGGGCTCCATCAGCCGGTCCGGGATGGACATCACCTTCCCGAACACGTCGTCCGGGGTGGCGGTCAGCGGGATGGCGTTCCCCTTGGACTTGGACATCTTCGCGCCCGAGCCGTCCGTGCCCTCGATCAGCGGCATGGTGACGACCATCTGCGGCGTGAGCCCGTAGATCTCCATCACCCGCCGCCCCATCTGCATGTTCAGCAACTGGTCGAGGCCACCGAGCTCGACCTCCGCGTCCATCTCGGCCGAGTCGATCGCCATCGCCACCGGGTAGATCAACTCCGACATCGACAGGCCGTGCCCGCCCTCCAGCCGGTTCCGGAAGTCCTCCCGCTGCAACAGCGCGGACGCCGAGACGTGCGACAGCACCCCGATCAGCCTCGGCAGCGTGATCCCGGCCAGCCACTCGCTGTTGTGCCGCACCCGCACCCGCTCGAAGTCGAAGAACGGCCGCACCTGGTCCTGGTAGCCCGCCAGGTTCCGCGCGATGTCCTCGTCCGTCAGCGGCGGCCGCTCGTCCGACCGGCCGGTGGGATCGCCGATCTTGGCCGTGATGTCGCCGATGAGCAACGTCGCGTCGTGCCCCATCCGCTGGAAGCGGCTGAGCACGATCATCGGCACGGTGTGCCCCAGGTGCACGTCCGTCGCGGTGGGGTCGATGCCGAACTTCACCCGCAGCCCACGCCCCGCGTCCCGCGCGGTCGCGATCTGAGCGGCCAGCTTCTCCGCCCCGGGCAGCACGTCCACGGCCCGCGACGCGATCAGCTTCGCCTGCTCCTCGGGCGACAGGTCGGAGAGATCCAGATACCGCCTCGACCGCGTCTCCTCCAGCAGCTGCCGCACGGTGGAGTCGGAGGAGAGATCCTGCGCGAACAGCGCACGGGCGCGCTGCACGGAATCGCCGAGGCGTGTCACTTTTCGGTCCTGACGGTCGTCGATCGTGGATGGCTGGTCGGGGGCCATCCTACGATCCGTGGCAGTCCCGGAGCCGGTCGACGAAGGACGTCCAGGCGCCCCGCCCGAGCGCGAGCCGCGGGCCGCGGGCCGACGGAACGGTGTACTGATCATCGTTCCCCCCAGCAGGACCGTCTGGTGTGGGTACCAGCTCAGCCCGGCGGCTGGGGCGGATGCCACCCGCCGTCTCTCAGCGCGGCCAGGAAGTCCCGGCTCGCCACCGTGAACGGATGCCCCCGGCCCAGCGCGCTCTCGCGGCGGCGCGTGACGTCGGCCATCAGCTCGATGCCCGCGCCGACGTCCCCGAGCGCCGCCCGGGTGCGTGCCAGCAGCTGCCGGGCCGCCAGCGCGAGGGGGTAGTCGGGCCCGAAGCGGCGCCGGTACTCGTCGGCGACCTCACCGATCTCGGCTTCGGCACTGTCGTGGCGCCCCAACAGGTACATGGCCCAGGCGTGGTTGTGCCGGGCGCCGAGGGTGACGATGTGGCCGGGACCGAGGTGCCGCTCGCACTCCTCCGGCAGCGACAGCAGAGCTCCGCTGCCCGGCGCGGCGAGCTCGGGTCCCGACAGCAGCACCAGCAGGCTCGCGCGGGAACGCAGGGTCAGGGGATGGCCGGCGCCGAGCGTCGCCTCCCTGCCCGCCACCGTGTGCCGCAGCAGCGCCAGGGCCTCCTCACGACGGCCGAGGTTGCCCAGCACCAGTTGCAGCGCGTGGCAGCTGTCGAGGGTGTCGGGATCGTCCGGGCCGAACAGCCGCTCCTGGTCGGCGCGAACGCGGTTCAGCAGTGCCTCGGCCTCCGGGTACCTGCCCAGCCGGAAGAGGGAGCGTCCCTCGCGGGAGCGGGCGGCCAGGACGAGACGGTGGTGTGCGCCGATCGTCGGCTCGGCCAGGTCGACGGCCGCGCGAGCCGTCTCCCGGGCGGACAGGTAGTCGCCGGTTCGGTGCAGGGCCGTCGCGAGCCGCGTCGCCAGAGCCAGCGCGCCGTCCGCCGTCGCCTGACCGCGCGTGTGCCGCAGCAGGGTCAGGACGTGCGGGGCGAGCAGCCGGAGACGCGGGTCGTGCGGGCCGGCGTCCGGCAGGGCGGGTACGGCGGCGTTCAGCAGTGCGGCGGCCGTCGCGTCGAGCGCGGCGAAGTGCTCGGGCGGTGTGGTCGCGATGACGCTGTCCAGCAGGACGGCGTGGCTGTGCACGCACCGCACGTCGGCGTCGACCAGCTCCGTCAGCGAGTGGTCGAGCAACGCGCGCAGCGCCGTCTCGGCGCGGGCACGGGGCAACACACCACCGATCTCGGGACCGTTGAGCAGGGCGAGCGGCAGCGGCTCGGAGGCCAGGCGTGCCAACAAGCGCAACAGGGCAGTCGCTTCCGGCAGCCCACGGGCCTCGAACGAGTCGAGGGTGAACTGCCAGGTCTGGCCGACGAGATGCCGAGGGTCCTCCTCGGCCAGGGGGTCGGCTCCACGGTCTATCAGCTCGACGGGCCGGTCCTCGTCCAGGCGGCGGCCGTACGTGTCCATCGTCCACGGATCGATGATCTGGTGCGCCAGGAAGCCGCCGGCGAGGGTGAGCGCCAGCGGAAGCCGACCGAGCCGGTCCGCGATCTCGGCGGCCTGCTCCACCGTCCCGCTGTCCGGAGCGAGGTCGCACAGCACGCGGGCGGCGTCGTCACGGGGGAGCACGCCGATGTGCTGGAGCTCGGCACCCGGCCACCATCGGGTGGCCGACCTTCGGGTGGTGACCACGACGCTGCCCCGTGGGCTGGTGCGGAGCCAGTGGCCGTCCCTGAGGATCGTGGGGTCGTCGGCGTTGTCCAACACCAGCAGCCAGGGCTCGGCGGACCGGTCCAGGTGGTGCCACACCAGATCGGCGGCGGGCCGGAACCCGCCGCGGGCGGCGAGCAGTTCACCGTCGCCCGCCCCTCTGTCGGCGGCCACGGCGAGCATTCCGGCCCGCAGACTGGCGCGGTTCGCGGCATTGACCCACAGGCCCACGCGGCCGGCCTCCTCCGTGGCATGCTGGAAGAACGCCCAGGCCACGGCCGTCTTGCCGCAGCCCCCCATGCCATGGAGGACGTGCACCTCGCCCCCACGGTTGGGCTCGACACTCTCGCGCAGCCGGTTCAGCACCTCGGCCCGGTCCCGCAGGACGACGGGCGCCCTGCTGACCAGGGGACGACGCACCGAGTCGGGTCCGCCCGTGGCCTCGGGCCCACGGGCGTAGTGATGGTGATGCTCGCTGATGTGTTGGTCGCCCCGCGACTGGTAAACGCGACCCTCGTCCTCGGCGTGCCCGTCCATGGGGCCCTTCATCTCCGACCGGTGAATATGGGTGTTCTTCCAACGTGAGAAGCGAACAGAGTGATAGCTGGATCCACTGTTCCCCCTGAATCACATTGCCCAGCTTGTCAACAATAGATCAGATAAGTCATATGATGCTGTGCTCGGGGCTTGCCTGAGCTCACGAAGTGGCATTCATGCATGGAAGATCGCCAAGTGGCAAGCCGATCCAGCCGCAACGTCTCAAAATCGGCCATGAGTGAGGTGCGACGCGCCCTGATCTGCTCCTTCGCGCCGGAGCGAGTTTGATTCCTTTCCGAGCGGCCCCGTCACCAGGCTCACTCGTCCGAAGTACCACGAGGACTTCTACCGGGTCCAGAACAGCGGCATCCGGCAGCTGAGGAAGCTTGAGCGAGGCCAGCATTTCGCCGAACGAGGATTCGCCAGCTGGGAGGCGTTCCACCGGGGTGATTGGGAAACGGCGCTCTCACTCGTCGAGGAGAAGCGTGACCTCTACGCCCAGCAAATCGCGGAGAACGCGCGGCGCGGAGTCAGGCAGCGTCGGCTCCGCGTCGTCGAGTTTCCCGTCACGCCCTATGTGCAGTGGGAATTGCACGTGCTCCGCCTACGCGTCGAGCCGGGGGACGACATCAGGGTCGTCGATGCCCGGAGTATCGGAGATATCGAGCGGGAACGACCGGTGCCCGAGGCGGTGATCCTCGGAGACGCGGCCCTGTACGAGGTGATCTACGACGGCGAGGGCAACGCGGACGGAGCCAACCGGTACACCGATCACGCGCTGATCGAGGAGACGTCTGCAGGCTTCGACACGCTCTTCGCCGGAGCCGACGAGTTCCTCGACTTCTTCGAGCGCGAGATCGCCCCGCTCCCACCCCCGTCC
>NZ_SMKI01000258.1 GCF_004348415.1 Streptomyces hainanensis | reverse complement strand
CCGCCGCCGACCGCGCCGCCCCCCGGCCCAGCATCGTGAGCCGCGCCGGCTGGGGCGCCGACGAGTCGCTGCGGGAGAGCGGGTTCCTCTACACGGACACGGTCAAGACCCTCTTCGTGCACCACACCGCGGGCGGCAACGACTACGCCTGCTCCGACTCACCCGCCCTGATCCGCGGCATCTACCGCTACCACGTGGAGAGCCAGGGCTGGCGGGACATCGGCTACAACTTCCTCGTCGACCGCTGCGGCACCATCTACGAGGGCCGGGCCGGCGGCGTCGCCGAGCCCGTGCAGGGCGCCCACACCCTCGGCTTCAACCACAACAGCACGGGCGTCGCCCTCCTCGGCACCCACTCCGACACCGCGCCGAGCACGCAGGCCCAGGACGCGCTCGCCCGGCTCACCGCCTGGAAGCTCGGCCTGCACGACGGCGACCCGACCGGCACCCGCAACCGCGAGAGCACCGGCGGCAAGTGGCCGGCCGGCACCATCGTGGAGCTGGACAACGTGTCGGGGCACCGCGACGCCTACGCCACCGACTGCCCAGGCGGCCGGCTCTACGACGAGCTGCCCGCCCTCCGCACCAGCGCCGCCGCCCTCCAGGGCGGATAGGGAGACCGCGGGACGGCCGGCGCCGGCGGCGCCGAGCCCGTCACGTAGCCTGCCGGTCGTGCCGCACCGCGACTGGATCCCGCCCACGCCGTACGACCTGCGCCGCAGCCTGCTGGTGCTGCGGCGCGGGCCGTACGACCCCGCGTTCCGGGCCGCCCGCGACGGCCTGCTGTGGCGGGCCACCCGCACCCCGCTGGGCCCGGCCACCCTGCGGCTCGCCGCCGGCGACCCGGCGGTCGGCTGCACCGCCTGGGGCCCGGGCGCCGACTGGGCGCTGGAGAACCTGCCGGCGCTGCTCGGCGCCGACGACGACCCCGCCGCGTTCGTGCCGCACCACCCGCTGGTCGCCGAGTCGCTGCGCCGGCACCGGGGCGTGCGGCTGGCCCGCACCGGCCTGGTCTTCGAGGCGCTGGTCCCCTCGATCCTCGAACAGCGGGTGACCACCGAGGAGGCGTACCGCGCCTGGCGCCTGCTGCTGCGCCGCTTCGGCGAGCCGGCCCCCGGGCCCGGCGCCGAGCTCGACATGTTCGTGCCGCCCGAGCCGCGGACGTACCGGCTGATCCCGTCCTGGGAGTGGCACCTGGCCGGCGTGGACCCCAAGCGCTCGGCGGCCGTGGTGCGGGCCGCGCGGGTGGCCCGCCGGATGGAGGAGGCGGCCACGATGGAGCTGCCCCGGGCGCTGGCCCGGCTCCAGGCCGTCCCCGGCATCGGCCCGTGGACCGCGGCCGAGACGCTGCAACGCAGCAACGGCGACCCCGACGCCGTCACGGTCGGCGACCTGCACCTGCCGGGGACCGTCGGCTACGCGCTCGCCGGCGAGCGGGACGCGGACGACGACCGGATGCTCGAACTGCTCGCCCCCTACGCCGGCCAGCGGCACCGCGCGGCCCGGCTGGTCCTGCTCGCCGGCGTCGCGCCGCCGCGCCGCGCCCCGCGCCAGCGCCACGCCCGCATCGCCCGCCTCTGACGGAACGCGCGCGGGTGGACGTCAGCCGGACCGCTCGTGCCCGGCCCGCAGCTCCTGGATCTCGCGGCGGCGCGCCAGCCGGTGGGTGCGGCGGATCTGTGCCTCCTGGTACCGGCCGCGGTCCCGGTCGGTCTCCGGGACCACCGGGGGCACCGGGCGCGGCTTGCCGTTCTCGTCGACGGCGGTGAACACCAGGTAGGCGGTGGCCACCCGGGTCGCCGGCCGCGACTCGTTCCACCGCTCGGCCATCACCCGCACCCCGATCTCCATCGAGGTGCGCCCGGTCCAGTTGACCTGGGCGTGCACCTGGACGAGGTCGCCCACCCTGACGGGTTCGAGGAACACCATCTCGTCCATCGAGGCCGTGACGGCCGGGCCCCCTGAGTGCCGGCCGGCCACCGCCCCGGCCGCGTCGTCCACCAGCTTCATGATCACGCCGCCGTGCACGGTGCCCAGCAGGTTGACGTCGTTGGGCGACATGATGTGGGAGAGAGCGGTGCGGGAGGCCTCGGTCGGCTTCCCGGGAAGGTCAGTCATATCCTCAGCCTAAACAGCGCCGGGCCGGGCACCCAGTGCGACCGTTTGCATCAGATCCGCCACAGTCCGCACCCCACCTCCCGCGGGTCGTGCCCACCCAGGCAGACTGCTGTGTTATGAGCGACTGGCCCAACGGATGGACCGACGACGAGCAGCACCGGAACCGCCGCCCCTCGCCCGAGGGCGCACGGGTCATGCCGCACGTCCAGAGACCCCCGCGCCAGCGCTCGCCGCAGCACGACGCGTACCAGCCGGCCGGCCCGGGGCCCGGCTACGACGCGGACTACAACGAGGGCCAGATCTACCGGGGCGCCGGCCAGCGGCAGGGACCGCCCCCGCCCGCCCCGCCGTACGACGACGAGTACGGCCAGAACCCGCCGCGCCGCCC
Source organism: Streptomyces hainanensis (assembly GCF_004348415.1). Taxonomy (GTDB): domain Bacteria; phylum Actinomycetota; class Actinomycetes; order Streptomycetales; family Streptomycetaceae; genus Streptomyces; species Streptomyces hainanensis. The sequence goes on along the minus strand of NZ_SMKI01000258.1, from coordinate 8,736 downwards.
CCGCTGGGGCCGCCGCCTCGGCTACACCGCGCTGGCCCTGGTGCTGGTGCTGGTGACGGTCGGCACCGCCACCTACTTCTGGGCGGACGGCAAGCTGCGCCGCGAGGTCGACCTGTCGGTCGTCGAGGACCGGCCGGAGTCCGGCGAGGGCACCAACTACCTGATCGTCGGTTCCGACAGCCGTGAGGGCCTGTCCGAGGAGCAGCAGCAGGAGCTGCACACCGGCAGCGTCGAGGGCAAGCGCACCGACTCGATGATGCTGCTGCACGTCGGCAGCAACGGCAGCACCATGATCAGCCTGCCCCGGGACTCCTGGGTGACGATCCCCGAGTTCACCGGCTCCGAGTCCGGCAACCGGATCCCCGAGCAGACGCAGAAGCTGAACGCCTCCTACGCCATCGAGGGCCCCTGGCTGCTGGTCCGCACCATCGAACACAACCTGGACGTCCGCATCGACCACTACGTCGAGATCGGCTTCGCCGGCTTCGCCAACGTGGTGGACGCGCTGGGCGGCGTCGAGATGTGCCTGGACGAGGCCGTCCAGGACCGGAACTCCGGCGCGAACTTCGAGGCCGGCTGCCAGCAGATGAACGGCGCCGAGGCGCTCGCCTTCAACCGCCAGCGCTACCAGGAGGCCGAGGGCGACCTGGGCCGCACGAAGAACCAGCAGGACTTCCTCGGCACCCTCGCCGACCAGGCCGCCTCCCCGTCGACGCTGCTCAACCCGTTCCGGCTCTTCCCGGTGGCCAACGCCTCCCTCGACTCGCTGATCGTCGACGAGGACATGTCGCTGTGGGACCTGCGCTCCATGTTCTGGGGCATGCGCGGCGCCAACCGGATGAACATCCCGGTCGCCGACCCCGGCTTCCAGACGCCGGACGGGCAGTCGGCGGTGCTGTGGGACATGGACCAGACGACGGCCCTGATGAACCAGATCCGCAACGACGAGGAGGTCACGGTCGGCCAGGAGTGACCGACCGCGCCCTTCCTCTCCATCCGTTCACCCGCTGGCCCGTCGCCCGGCTCGTGCCGCGCGGCGGGCCAGCACCTCGTCGTGGAGGGCGGCCATCTCGCGCAGCGCCGCCCGGCGGTCCCTGGCGGCCAGCCGGTCCAGGTAGAGGCGGCCGTACAGGTGGTCGGTCTCGTGCTGGAGGCAGCGCGCGAAGTAGCCGCGCCCCTCGATGACCAGCGGCCGTCCTTCGAGGTCGACGCCCCGCACCACGGCGTGGTCGGGCCGGGCCAGCGGCACGAAGGGCCCCGGCACGGACAGGCAGCCCTCGGGCTCCTCGAGCAGCGTGCGCCGCTCGGCCGGCTCCTCGTCGAGCACCGGGTTGGCGATGTGCCCGACGTGCCGCACACCCCAGTCGTCGGTCATGTCCCAGACGAAAAGCCGCAGGTCGACGCCCACCTGGTTGGCGGCGAGCCCGGCGCCCTCGGCCACGTCGAGCGTGGCGAACAGGTCGTCGACCAGCCGCGCCAGCTCGGGTGAGCCGAACCCGGTGACGTCCCGACACGGCCGGTGCAGCACATCCTCGCCGACCACGGTGATCCGCCGCACGGACCCGCGCTCCGCCTCCGGCGCGGGCCGGGGATACGTGTCGACGGGCTCCCCCTGGACCAACACAGCAGCCATGACAACGTCCTCCTGGGCTCCCGGACTTGACTCGACGCTTTGCAAAGTACCAGACTTTGCAAAGTGACCGAAGAAGACGAGACCACGGCCCCTCCTTCTCTCACCGAACACCCCGTGCGCCGGGCGCTGCTCGACCTGTTGGCCGAGCTCGGCACCGTCACGTCGACCGAGGCGGCGCGGCGGCTCGGCCACAGTTCCGGGCTCTGCTCGTTCCACCTGCGGCAGTTGGCCAGGCACGGCCTGATCGAGGAGGCCCCGCACACCGGGGGCGGCCGGGTCCGCCCCTGGCGGCTGCGGGCGCCGGCGGAGCCTGCCTGGCCGGCCGACGCCGGCTTCGACGTGCTGGCCAGGGGCCTGGAGGACGAGAGCTACCAGCGGTGGCTCGCCCACCGCGCCACCGTGCCCGAGGAGTGGCGGCGGGACGAGGCTTTCTCCACCGTCGTCCACGTCACCCCGGCCGAACTGGCCCGCCTGGCCGAGGAGATCCGGGCGCTGCTCGCCCCCTACCAGGACCGCCGCGGCCGACCGGCGGCCGCGGCCCCGGTCGCGGCCGTCAGCCGGCTCTTCCCGCTGGTCGCACCGGAGGAGAGATGACGGACGAGCTCCTGGAACTCCCGGCCGAGGACCGCGGGAACGACGGCCGCCCGCGGGTCACCTGTCGGCTGTGCGGCCGGCCGCTGCACGGCCGCGAGGCGCGGCTGTGGGGCCTCGGCCCCGACTGCCGCGCCAAGCTGGCCGTCCGTCAGGCCCCGCGCCCGCCCGAACGTCCCGTCGAGCAGGACCCGTTGCCCGGCTGCTGAGTCACACCTCGAACGCCTGGGCCACGGCCAGGCTGTCCTCGTACACGTGGTACCTGGTGACCAGGCCGTCCGCCACCGTGAGATGGATGGCGAACCGGGAGCGGTAGGGCCGGCCGGTGGGCTTGGCGGTCCCCCGGATCTCGCCGGTGACGACGGCGTCGTCGCCGTCCACCAGGATCCGCTCGACCACCGTGCCCGCCGCCTCCGGCACGTGGTGTCCGCCGATCTGCCGGAAGTGCTCGGCGACGTCGGCGCGGGTGGATCGGGCGCGGATCCACGGGGTGGCGGCCCGGCCGTGCTCGCCCGCCGGCCAGTCCACCCGCCAGTCGACGGGCTCGGCGAACAGCTCGGCGATCCCGTCCGGGTCCCCCGCGCCGATCCGTCCCAGCAGCTCCCGCACGGCCTCTCGGGTCGTCTTGTTCGTGCTCATGCCGTCAGGCTACGGGGCGCCTGTTCTGCCCCAGCAGGAAGCCGGTGAACACGGCGGAGGCCGGGGCCAGGGCCACGAACAGCCAGGTCAAACCGTGCGCGTCGGTGGTCCAGCCGTCCCACATGTCGCCGAAGTCCTCGAAGAAGAACTCCAGGGCTCCCTTCGCCCCGTCGGTGGCCTCGGAGGCCAGCACGGCGGTCGCGAAGGTCTCCCCCACCAGGATCGCCACCAGGGCGCACCCGCCGGCGAGCACGTAGAGCCCCGGCTGCCCGGGCGCGAGCCGCCCGGCCGGCAGACCTATCAGGCCGCCGAGCAGCACGGCGAGCCAGGTGAGTTGGGCGACGTCCGGGTCGGTGCCCTCGGTCATCGCCTCCTCGACCAGCGCCTCGAAGTCGACGACGGCGCCGGTGAGGAAGCCGTACACCAGGATCAGCACGATCGTCGCGCCGATGGTGAGGAGGACGGCGAGCCCCGGATTGCCGTGCCGCGGCGGGGGCGTCGGCCACCCACCGCCGGGCGCCATCGGCGCCATCGGCGCCATCGGCGGCTGAGGATAGCCGTAGCCGGGGGCCGGGGCGGGCGCCGGCGGCTGCGGGAACCCGTACCCCGGCTGCGGTTGGGGCGGCGGCTGTACGGGTTGCGGCTGCTGTATCGGTTGCGCCGCCTGCGTGGGCTGGTACGGAATCGGGTTCTGCTGCGGATTCGGCTGTTGGTATGGGTTGCTCACTGCACTCTCCCCCGAACTCAGCGGTAGACCACGGCGCAGAGCAGCACCGAGTCGTCGTCGACGGTCCACCACCAGAAGTCGTCGCCCGAGGCCGAACGGCACTCCTCGCCATCGGTGTTGGCGGGCGCCGAGTAGACCGCGGTGACGTTGTAGAGCTGGCTGTAGGGCGCGGGGATGGTCCCCTCGCAGTCCACCCAGCTCATGAGGTTGGCGCTGCCGTCCGACATGCCGAGGAAGCACTGCCCGACGTCGAACTGGCGGGTCACGCAGAGGGTGACGGTCTCCAGGCCGGCGCTGTAGGAGAGGTACGACTGGCCCGCGGTCATCCCGCAGTCGGACGAGTACTCGCTGGTCTGGGACACCCAGAGGGCGGCGCCCTCGGCGTCGCAGTTGACGACCTCGGGCAGGTCGGAGGCCCAGGTGACCTCGTCCGTCATCCAGTTGTTGAGGCAGTCGCCCGAACCGACCTGCTGGTACGCCTCCAGCGTCGGGTCGGTCAGGGTGGGCTCCTCGGTCGGGGTGGTGGTGTCGAACCCGTCCGTCCCGTCGTCGAAGCCGTCGCCGAGGCCGTCGGAGCCGGTGCTGTCACCGAAGTCCGGGGTCTCGAGGTCCTCCAGACCCTCCAGGTCCTCCAAGCCCTCCAGGTCGCCGATGTCCCCCGGCCCGACCGGCCCCGTCGCACTGGCCCCGCCGCCTCGCGCGTCGGCACCGGTCGCGGCGGCGAGCCCGAACGAGGCGATCACGGCCACGACGATGACGCCGGCCCAGATCCCGAAGCGCTTGCCGCTGTCGTCGCCCTGGTTGCCGGGTCCGGGCGCCGGGGGATATCCCGCACCCGGCCAGCCCTGCATACCGCTCATGTTCTTCCCCCGTATGTCCTGAACAGAACAGCAGGCTAGCAACCCCCGTCGGACCGGAGTTCGAACCAGACGGTCTTCGCTTCCGGCTCCGGAGCCCCGTGGAAGGTGACGCCCCAGGCGGCGGCCAGCAGTTCGAGAAGCGCCAGGCCACGGCCACTTTGCGCGTCGTTGTCGGCCCACGAGACGCGGGGCATGCGGCGCGGAGCGGCGTCCTGGACGGCCACCCGAACCTGGTCGGAACGGATGTCGGTACGGATGGAGAGCCGGTCCGCGGTGGTGTGTTGGTACACGTTCGTTACCGCCTCGCTGACGAGCAGCCGCGCGGTGTCGACGAGTTCGCCGTGCCCGGCGAGGGTGAGCAGTTCCGAGACGTGGTGACGCGCGAGCCGAGGCGTGTCCACGACGTTCGGCGCGGTGAGGCGGTAGGAGCGGGTGGCGATGGTCATGACGGCGGTTCCTTCCCAACACGGCCGGGCGCGGAGCGGGTTCGCTTACTTACCCAACGTGAGGCATAGTGAGACCATACGGCACCAGATCCAACGAGTGCTACGCCTTCCACCTAGCCAGGTATACGGGAACCGTAGTTCGGATCTATCCGGATCGCAGGGGAGAGATCACGTGCCACCGAGACAGGCACCCACCGCCAGACAGCGGCGACTCGGCACGGAGCTGCGCAAGCTCCGCGAACGGGCCGGCATGACGGCCCCGGAGGCCGCGGCCGAGCTGAACACCAACCGGACCGGCATCAGCAACCTGGAGGCAGGCCGCTTCGGAGTCAGCGCCGAACGCGTCAGAGTGCTGGCCCGGATCTACCACTATCCCGACGAGCAACACATCGACGCGTTGGCCGACATGGCCGACGAACGAGGAAAGGGCTGGTGGGAAGAGTACCGAGGGGCGCTCTCCACCGGAGCCCTCGACGTCGCGGAGCTGGAATACCACGCGAAGGCTCTCCGCACGACGCACATCATGCACGTGCCGGGTCTCCTTCAGACCGAGGAATACGCGAAGGTCGTGTTGGCGACGGACGTTCCGTGGCCGAATCCGCAGGAACTGCGGCGCCGACTGTCCTTTCGCATGCGGCGCCGCGACGTGCTCGACAGAACGGACGCGCCGCACTGCACGTTCATGGTCCACGAATCGGCGCTGCGCATCGAGCTCGGCGGAGCAAAGGTGGCCCGGGGCCAACTCGAGCATCTCCTGGACGCGTCCGAGCGGGACAACATCACCATCCGGGTCATCCCCTTCTCCGCCGGCGCATTCCCGAACGTCGGGATCTCGACCGTCTACGCCGCGGGCCCGGTCCCCCGCCTCGACACGGTCCACCTCGAAGTCCCGCACGGCAGCTCACTGATCGATTCCGAAACCCATCTGGTCAACTACCGCGTTATCATGGACTACATCGAGGGAATTACCCTCAGCCCATCAGAAACTCGGGATCTCATGCGCTCCCTCGCGCATCAATTGTGAAGGTTCTGGCATGTCAGAAAACCGGTGGCAGAAATCCTCATTCTCAACCGGCGGCAACGAGTGCATAGAACTGGCCGCCTCCGTCGACGGCACCCTGTTCCGGGAGAGCGACACCCCCGGCCTCATCCTCACCACCAACCGCACCCGACTCCGCACCCTCGCCCTCGGCATCAAGGCCGGCGACTTCGGCTCTCCGCTCGGCGGGAACGGTAAGCGGGCACGCCCCTGAACACCCCTATCTCTTCACAACGCGCACGCGGTCTAACCGTTGCGACGCTCCCCTCCGTATAGATACGGTTGCCCTCTGCCATCGCGTCGAGGCGGAGGGGAGCCCCCATGAACAGCACGCCGTCACCCCCTGAGCCGGAGAACGAAGCGGCCGACCGCCTCCGTGAGCGAGTTCGCCAGGTCAATGCCCAGAGCCAGACCAACCGGCTCAGCAAGAACGGTGGTGACCCCAAGTGACGCGCGCCGTCTACCGCTTCGAGGAGTGGGTCGTCGCGCTGGACGACGAGCCCGACGCCGAGCCGATCGTCTTCGGTGCCCAGTGCGCGGTCTGTCTCAACGCGTCCGACTCCCTGGCCGACGAGGAGCAGGTCGCCCACTGGGTCCTCGACCACGCGGGGCAGCACCCCTCCCACCACTCCTACCGCGAGCTGATCCAGCGGCCGTTGCGGGCGTGGATGCCGAAGGTTCCTAATCCCTGAGCCCGGCCAGGAGCGTCCGCGTGAACCCGGTCCACGGATGGTCGGGACCCAACACCCGAGTACGCCCCGCCACGACCGCTTCCAAGTGTTCGACGCCTTCGTCCCGTTGACCCAACGCCACAAGTACACGCCCGAGTTGGGTCCGAGCCGCCAGGGTGAGCGGATGGTCGACACCGTAGTGGGCCAGATGTGCCTCGGCCGAGAGCCGACTGACGGCAGCGGCCTCGGCGTGCCGACCCGTGTGGAACAGGGCGAAACCGTAGTTGAGTCGTGCGGCCAGGGTGATCTGATGTCCGGCACCCAGCTCACGATCGCAGTCCGCCAACAGAGCGGCGCCGTGCGGGACCTGAGCCTCCAGCTCCGGCCCCGGCCACACCGCGAGCAGGAAATGCCGTGCGAGAAGCGTCAGGACGTGGTCCTCGCCCAGCACTCTGGCACGCCCCGCCGAGGCACGCCGGATCAGCGCCACCGCCTCGGTGACCGCGTCATCCCGGTACAGGCACTGCGCCAGGCCGAGACAGCACTCCAGCGTGTCCGGGTCGTCGGCGCCGAGCACGCGCTCGGAGTCGGCGAGCACCCGTCGATGCAGTGTCTCCGCCTCCTCGAATCGCCCTGCTCGGCGAAGCGCCCGGGCGGCACGCTCCCGGACGCGCAGCACCAGCCGGTGTTCGGGGCCGAGGGTGGGCTCGGCGAGGGAGTCGGCCTCCGTGGCCAGTGTCAGGGCCGCCGTGTAGTCGCCGGCCCGGTGGAGGGCGGTGGTCAGTCGTAGGACCGCCCGGGTCGCCGGTTCGAGGGCGACGTTCCAGGTGGCCGCCCTCCGCAGGAGGGCGATCGCGTGGGGGGCCAGCAGGCTGAACCGTTCGTCGGCGGCGCCTCGTCGGGGGATCTCGGGGAGCGTCGCCAGGAGCCGGTCGGCGGCCATCGCCACCAGTGGCGCTCGTTGCTCGGCCGGCACGCCTCGCGCGACGCTGTCGAGCAGCACGCCGTGCGTCCGCAGGCACCGGACCTGGCGGCCCGGTACCAGTTCCGTCAGGGACTGGTCGAGCAGCCCGCGCAACGCCGGCTCCGCGCGGGGCAGTTCGAGGCCCGAGAGCAGCGACAGCGGCAGCGGGTCGCCGGACAGGCAGGCCAGGAGCCGCAGCAGCGTGACGGCCTCGGGGAGGCCGCCGTCGGCCAGGGCCCGCAGCGACAGCTCCCAGGTGGAGCTGACCAGATGGCGTGCGTCCCCGCCGGCGGCCTCCGCCCCCTGGTCGATCAGCTCGATCGGGTCGGCGGCCAGGTTGCGGCCGTACTCGGCCAGTGTCCAGCGGTCGATCACCTGGTGGGCGAGGAACCCGCCGGCCAGCGTCAGGGCCAACGGCAACCGGCCGAGCCGGTCGGCGACTTCGGCGGCCTCCTCGTCCGTGCCCGCCTCCGGAGCGAGGTCCCGCAGCACGCGCGCCGCGTCCTCCCTCGGCAGCACGCCGAGGTGTAACCGCTCGGCACCCGGCCACCAGTGGGCGGCCGCCTGCCGGGTGGTGACCAGGACCGTGCCGCGCGAACTCGTCCGCAGCCAGCCGCCGTCCCGCAGCACGGCCGGGTCGTCCGCGTTGTCCAGGACCAGGAACCAGGGTTGTTCGGAGTGGTCGAGGTAGTCCCAGACCAGGTCGGCCGCGGGACGTAACCCGCCGCGTGCCGCCGTGAGTTCGCCGTCGCTCGCGCCCCGGTCGGCCGCGACGGCCAGCATGCCGGCGCGCAGCGAGGCGGTGTCCGAGGAGTTCACCCACAGGCCGACCCGGCCGCCGACGCCCGTCGCGTGGCGGAACGCCTCGTGGGCGACGGCCGTCTTGCCGCAGCCGCCGAGCCCGTGCAGCACGTACGCGCCGCCGCCGGCCGCCGGTTCGACGGCGGCCCGCAGCCGGGCCATCACGTCGCCCCGGTCCCGCAGCACCACCGGCGCCCGGCCGACGGCCGGCCACCGCACCGAGTCCGGCCCCGCGGGTCCTGACGGGTGGTGATGGTGCTCGGTGATGTACTGGTCGCCGCCCGCCTGGTAGACCCGGCCCGCGCCCTCGGCCCGACCTTCGTTGCTGCGCTCGCTCGCCACATCGGAGTCCTTACCTCCCACCC
>NZ_SMKI01000257.1 GCF_004348415.1 Streptomyces hainanensis | reverse complement strand
GAGACAGCCCCCACCCCGGAGCTGACCGAGCCGCCGCCCGAGCCCGCGGAGGAGCCGACCGAGGAGCCCGCCGAGGAGGAAGAGGAGCCGGCGCCGGAGGAGGGCGACGGTGGTGGCGGAGGTGCGCCGCCACCACCCGAGGAGCCGGAATCGCCCGTGCCCGCCAGGAACGTCCTGCTGCAGAACACCTACAGCGAACGGTGCGCCGACATTCCCGGACGGGGCCGGGGAGAGCAGAGCGGCGTCGTGCAGCAGGCCGAGTGCACCGTGGCCGGCGACAACCAGTTGTGGCACCTGGAGGTGGAGTACCCCGAGGGCGGCCCGGGCAGCGCGCCGCTCTTCCAGATCGTCAACGCGGCGGACGGTCTGTGCATGGACCTGCCGGGACGCGGGGGGCAGCCCCGCAGGACACAGGTCATCCAGTCCGCCTGCGATGGCACGACGGGCGACAACCAGCTGTGGTGGCTCGAGGAACGGGGAGAGAACCGTTACTGGATCCACAACTTCGCCAGCAACGGCCTGTGCCTGGACGTGGACGGCCTGACCGACGAGACGGGCGCCCCGCTCGCCGTCTACGACTGCATCGACGACGACGACCAGGAGTGGCAGATCGTCAGGCCCTTCGAGGAGGACGAGTGAGGGCAACCGGCGGCCCCGCATGCTCGGGGCGAACGCGACGCGCGGCGGCTCGGCGTTCGGGATGCCGGCCGCGTGGTCCTGGCGGAGGTGAGTGGAGTTCTCGCATCCTGGCAGCAGGAGTGACGGAGCCTGAGAGCGAGTCGAGGAGCGGAGATGTTTGAACGCGAAGAGCGCACTAGCGACTCCACCAGGAAGAGCCCGCCGAGCCGCACCGCACCCGCGCCGGATCTCATGCAACACCTGCAGGACCGTGCCGGGAACGCCGCGGTGACCGGGTTGATCGGGCAGATGGGAGCACTGTCCGTGGAACAACCGGAAACGATCAGTGACCGGGTGGGATCCTGGCGCGCCCATCAGACTCCAGGTCGGCGCGACGGTGGCACGGTCCTCTCCGGTCATGGTGCCCACGATGTGTCCGGCGGCGCTTTGACAACGACCATTCCGGAAGGCACGAGAGTGCACTTCTACACACCGCATGGTTTCCCCCTCGAAGACAGTCGCGCCCACCGGATCGAGCGAGGTGAACTGGGGCCCGCGACAAGTCCGCGGGGGGAAACCACGCGGGATATCGTCTCGGCGGACGACGAGGAGGACAGGGAGACCGTGGACCCCCGCGCCCGCAGCACCCACGGGCCGGGCGACGTCATCCCGGACTACACCCTCTACCATCCGCGGCGACTGAACGTCCATGGAAGCCCCGTCCAGCTGCGACGGCGCCGGGGCCCCTACGACTTCCGTGGCGAGTACGTCGTCGGACTCCGCAGGCAAGGTCCAGTGATCATCAGCGAACTGAAGCAACTGAGAGTCATCGCTCCCGACACGACCGTCACGGTCGAGGAGGCGGCTCGGCTGTCGTCTCTCCTCAGCCCCGGCATGGGAGACGTGCACTTCGCCGCCTGTCGCTCCGTGAAGTAGTACGTGTGTCAGAGCCTTGGAGTGCCCCCGGGCCGGGCTACCACGCGTCGGTGAACTCGCCGGGCACCAGGCGGCCGGCCTTGCGGTACTCGCGGCGGGCGCCCTCCAGCAGGTCGGGCCCGGTGACCGACCCGCCGCGCCCGGCGGCGAGGTAGGCGGCGGTGACGACCGCGCCGCGGATGGCGCCGCCCGCCAGTTCGAATCCGGCGGCGAGTTCCCTCAGGTCGATGTCCTCGGCGCCCGGCACGCGCTCCAGGCAGTGGCGCCACAGCGCCAGCCGCTGCTCCGGATCGGGGAAGGGGAAGTCGACCACGAGGTCCAGGCGGCGGGTGAACGCCTCGTCGATGTTGGCCCGCAGGTTCGTCGTCATCAGGGCGATGCCGTCGAAGGATTCGAGGCGTTGGAGGAGGTACGCGCTCTCCATGTTGGCGTAGCGGTCGTGGGAGTCCTTGACCTCGGAGCGTTTGCCGAAGACCGCGTCGGCCTCGTCGAACAGCAGCACGGCGTCGGTGCGGTCGGCCTCGGTGAAGACGCGTTCGAGGTTCTTCTGGGTCTCGCCGACGTACTTGTCCACCACCGACGACAGTTGCAGGACGTAGAGGTCGAGGCCGAGTTCGGCCGCCACGACCTCCGCGGCGAGGGTCTTGCCGGTGCCGGACTCGCCCGCGAAAAGTCCGAGTACGCCCCGGCCCCGGCCGCCGCCCGCGCTCAGCCGCCACTCGCCGAGCACGCGGTCGCGGTGCCGGGCGCGCAGCGCGAGTTCGCGCAGCTGGGACAGGGGCCCGGCGGGCAGGACCAGGTCGGTCCAGTCGACGGCGGGTCGGATCTGGCGGGCGTGCCGTTCGAGCCCGGAGGCGGACTGCTGCCGGGCGGCGCGGCGCAGGTGGGCGGTGGTGAGCGGGGCGCCGTCGAGGTCGGCCAGCGCCCGGGCGGCGCGCGCGGCCCGGGCGACGCCCTCGCCGCCCAGGTGGTAGGGAGCCACGGCCGTCGCCAGGTCGAACTCTGGTTCGTCGCCGGCCGTGAGGCCGAGGGCGGCGGACCAGGCCGCCGCGTCCCCCGCTCCGCGCCGGGGCGCGTCCAGCACCAGCGGGTCGTGTCCGCACCAGCGGGGATCGTACGGGCGCGGGTCGGTGAGCAGCACGGAGACGTCCTGCTGCGCGGTCAGTTCTCGTAGCAGCGTGGCCGGTTCGTCCGGCAGTCCTGACACGATGACGGGGCGTTTCGACAGCCGGGCCTCGCGCAGCAGGGTGGGCACGTCCTCGGGCGGACCGTCGTATACCAGGGTTCGGCCGCCCAGCGCGGCGGTGGCGCAGGCCAGCCCGTCGCCCTCGCGGTGCTCGCGCAGGTAGACGACGGCCGGGCCGCGGGCGAGGCGGGCGGACAGCCGGTCGGCGAGTCCGCCGTCGGGGTACGCGGCGGTCGGCTCCGGGGTGGGGCGCAGGTGCGCGGCGAGCGCCGCGTCCGGGGTGTCGTCGCCGAGCAGGTGCGCCACGACGCGGTCGGGCACGTGCAGCGAGCGGCTGAGGAAGGGGCGTTCGGGCTCCTCGACGGTGAGCAGGCCGAGCGCGGCGAGTGGTGCCGCCGGGTGGAATCGGGCGCGGGCCGCCGCCAGGTGTCCTGGCAGCCCGCACACGTCGAGCACGAGTCCGATCGTGGCCCGGCGGCGGCTGACGTTGTCGTTGAGGTAGCCGTAGAGCGGCTCGAAGGGGCGGTCGAGGTCGGGGGCGACGGAGATGAGCAGCGCGGCGACGTCGACCTCGGTGAGACCGAACCGGTGGGCGAGCATGCCAAGACGGTCGCCGCCCGCGTCGGGAGGGGCGGACCCGTCGGGCCCCGGCGCGGCGCCGCGGGCGGCGGTGGGGCCGGTGTGGAGCAGATGCCGTACGGCGTCCCCGGACAGGTAGAGACCGCGCATCGGGTCGCCGGCGGTAGGGTCGCCGGCGGAACGGTCCTCGACCAGCCACGCGACCCGGTCCCACAGCCGGGCCAGCCGGACGAGGAGCGCGCCGGCCGGGTCGGCATCCCCTCGGCCGTCCGGGGCGGGGCCGTCGTGCTCCGGTGGTGTCACGGTCTCCGTGGTCACGTGGCCGCCCCCCGGGACTGCCGTGCCGTCGCCACCTGGTGGGGCCGGTGGGCGCGTACGTCGGGGGCCGCCTCGGGCTCGTCCACGCGCCGCGCGCGGACCACCATGCCCTCCGTGACCAGCGGGCCGGCGTCGTACTCGGGGTAGCCGGGGAAGGGAACGATCACCACCAGGTCGATGGACGGCTTGAGTTCGCCGCCGAGCGCGGACCAGATCTCCGCGAGGGAGCGGGACTCGGTGTGGTCACCGGCGACCGTCAGCTGCACCGGCAGGCCGACCGCGCCGAGCGCGCCCGGGAGTTCGGACGAGGGCAGCTGTTCGCGGGGCAGCAGCGTGGCCAGCAGGGCGGACAGCACGCGGTGCTCGTCCTCCGCCCGCCTCGTCCACGCCGTGACCAGGTACGACAGCCGGAACCAGCGTGGCGGCGACCGGTGCTTCACGACCATGTCGTGGTCGTCGCGCACGGGCGCGATTCCCTGGTGGCGGCGCTTCACGTCCTCCCGCAGGTCGTACAGGTACGCGTTGATGGTGGGCGCGTTGCGCCGGGCCGCCCAGTCGCGGGTGGGCGCGTCGAACGAGACCTCGATGCCGGAGCCGGCCAGCGCTCCGCCGCCGAGCAGTCCCTTGAGGACTTCGTCCACCTCGTGAATCACCGTCAGGCTTCCGTTTCTGTCGTCCGGTCGGTCAGAGGTAGCCCTCGCGGAGGGCGTACGCGACGGCGTGCGCCCGGTTCCTCAGGTGCAGCCGCGTGGTCAGTTCGTGCAGGATGTTCTTGATCGTGCGGTCGGAGTAGGCCAGCTTCGCGGCGATCTCGCTGGTGCCGAGGCCGTCGGCGACCAGCCGCAGCACGTCCACCTCGCGCGGCGAGAGGCCCGAGCCGGGGACGCCGACCCGGCCGGCCGCCGTCCGATGCAGCACGTTCACCTGGTCGATCAGCCGGCCGAGCAGGTCGGCGGGCAGTTCGCCGTCGCCGCGCGCCGCCGCCATCACCGCCTGTGCCAGGCGGTCCTCGGTGGCCTCGTGACGCCAGACGATGGCGCCGATGCCGATGCCGAGCACGTCGAGGAGCTTGGCGTCGCGCAGCGAGCCCACCACGAGCACGGCCCGGGTCTGCCCGCTGCCCATCATGCGGCGCAGCCGGGCGACGGCGTCGTCGTCGAGGACATCGCTGATGAGCAGGGCCACCGTGCCTGGGCCGGTCTCGGAGTCCTCGCGGAGCTCGATCTCCGGGCGTCGGCGCAGCTGGCCTCGCGCGCCTTCCCTGGAGATCGGGTCCAGTGCGTGGACGGTCACCGGAATCCGTCCGCCGGGGCGCCCGCGCTGCCCCGGCAGCGCGGGGGTAGCGGGGCGCGATGTCGCCGCCGTGTCCGCGTCGATCCGCGGCAGTGAGCTTCTCAACATTCCCCCTGGTCCGCTTCTCCGGAGCTTCGCGTTCACGGGCCTCAGGCGGCGCACCGACATGTCGGTGCGCGCGGTAAGCCGAACACGGGCTGACCGGCTGACGACCCCACCACTTTGTTGACGCGTCACATACGCTAGGCGGCGGATACTTGAGATGTCAACTAACGCCCTGGGGCGCAGGGTTCGCAGGCACGGACTGGGAGCGAGTGCCCCATCCGGGCTGTGTCGCGTGACTCGCCGGTTGCCGGTGCCGGCGTCGTCACGGGGGTCCCGGATCGGTCGGGGATCGAAGCGGGCGAAGCTCTTCTCACCGGCGATGTCGTGCCAGGCGAAGTCGTCATCACCGAACGGGGGCTGCTGGACTTCGTCGCGCTTCAGCGGCGCCTGGGCCGGACCCGGGCTGCGGCGCGGCTGCTGGCCGGGCAGGAGCCGGCGCGCCTGATGGGGATCTTTGGAAGTCCCCACCGGTGCTCGGCTCGGTCCCCGAACCTGCTGTTGTTCCCCGTCTTGCGAGGCGGCTGGCGTCGGGGCGGATGGTGCGTCTCACCCTTCGGTGGCCGTGGCACGGGCCACGCCGTCGCGAGGCGGGTGCCGCGGGTGCCGAGCCGGAGCCGCCGTGCCGGCCGTGAGTCCCAGGGCTGCCTTCGCCTGTCGGGTGCGTTCGTCGGCGAGGACTTCCGTCCGGCCCGCTTCGACGGCGGCGAGGGTCTGCTCGGCGATCGCCTTCGGGGAGTTCTTGGGACCGGTGACATGGGCGGCCATGTCGGTGTCGATGTATCCGCAGTGCACGCCGACGACGAGGACGCCGGTGTCGTGGAGTTCGCCGCGGATCCCGTTGGTCAGGGCCCAGGCGGCGGCCTTGGAAGCGCTGTAGGAGCCCATCGCGGGGTTGGTGTACCAGCTCGCGATGGACAGCACGTTGACGATGGCGCCGGGCGAGTTGGCGGTGAGCAGCGGGGCGAAGGCACGGCACATGGCGAGCGTGCCGAAGTAGTTGACCTCCATCTCCGTGCGGGCGGCGTCCACGCCGGGCGCGGCCAGCAGGGGGCTGTCGGTGAGGACGGCGGCGTTGTTGACCAGCAAGGTCACGTCGGAGCAGGTCTCGGCGGCCGCGGCCACCTGGGCGGGATCGGTGATGTCGAGGCGGACCGGGATCACGCCGGGCTCGCGGACCGACCGCGGGTCGCGGGCCCCGCCGTAGACGCGGTGTGCGCCGCGTTCCAGGAGCAGCTGGGCCATCACCTCTCCGAGCCCCCGATTCGCGCCGGTCACCAGTGCCGTCGCCCCCTGGATCCGCATGATGTCAACCCTCTTCTCGCCCGGCCGGCTCGCCGGCGGTCTCCCGATCACGTAGTGGACCACTTGAGATGGACGGCGGTCTCGTGGAACCCCAGCGTGCGATAGAAGTCGGCCGCCCTGCGGGTCGGCACGGTCACCTCGACGTCCCTCGCCTCCCGGGCCCTCGCCTGCGCTGCCCGGACCAGCGCCGAACCCGTACCGCGGCCCCGCAGGGGCTCGTCCACGGTGAGTTCGAGCAGTTCGAGGATCGTGCCGCCGGCGAACAGGGTGGGCACGCGCAGCGCGAGCAGGTACCCGACCACGCACGAGTCCCGCTCGGCCACCAGGAACTCGGCGCCGCCGTCCGAGGCGGCCTCGATGACGCGAGGGAAGGTGGCGTCGTCGAAGACCGCTCGGTCGGGCCGGTAACTCGTCACAAACCCGCTCAGCAGACGGTAGATGCCATCGGCGTCCGAGGACGTGGCGTCGCGGACGGTCATCATGCCGGCCCGTCCGCCGGGAGGGCGACGATCGACGCCGTGGCGGCTCCCGGGACGGCTGCGATGAGCTCCGCCGCCTCGATCTCGATGCTGCTGTCGGGCCGACCGCTCCCGCAGCGCACACGCCCCAGACTGCTGACCGTCCCGTCGAACACCACCATCGCACCCCGGTCCGCGGACACGGGACACACCCCGCCTGGCCGCATCCCTGCCCGTGCTAACCGCCCGGCGCCGGCGGGAGACAGGTCGTTGCGACGGACCCCGGCCGCGCGGGCGAGGGCGCCGTACCGCAGCCGTGCGTGGCCGGGCACTGCCGCCAGCAGGAGACGGTCCTCAGGAGTGACGAACGCCAGGGTCTTGACGGTCCGCTCCAGCGGAACGCCCAACGCGGCGCAGATCTCCACCGGGCCGGTCACGTCAGGGTGCTCGTGCAGCCGGAAGGGCACACCGAGCGAAGCGAGGATCTGCGGTGGACCAACAGGTGCGAGACCGTTCACCCCGTCGAGGTTACCGTGCACACGATGCGAGTTGATCACCGTTCACGGAGCAGAAGTCGGCCGCGCCCGCGGTTGGCCAAGCGGACAGGGAGGCGCGGGAAGCTGCGGCAGCTCCCGTGGCTTCGGTTACCTGGGCGTGGTGAGAGTTGACGCGCATCACGGAAATCCGGTCTGCCCAAGCCGGTGTTGTCACGCACGGGCCGCGCTTGACCGTCAACAGGGAGCTGACCGATTGTATCGGCGATTCGTCAGCCGGAGCCTGATGTCCCCGGGGCGCACTGCCCCAGTCGACGTGGCCGCTCTCGGGAGACCCCTTGCTCTGGCCCGGAGCACGATCCGGGCTGGAGAGCCGGCGCGGTGCCATCTCCAGGACGGGGCTCGCGAACTCGACTTCCAGCATGGCTATCTGAGCGGCGGCCACTGACCCAGCCCCACCCGGCCGAAGACCATGAATCCGATCGCCTCGAATAAGAGAAGGGCCCACATCGAGCTGTTCGAGGGGTGCCTGGTGGATCTTCCCCGTTCATCCGGACGGACAAGGTTGCCACCAGGTCTGGCCGAGTGAAAAGGCGGCAGTGAGCGTCGCAGGCGACCGGCCAGCTTCGGCTGTGACCGGCGGCCAGCAGTGCCTGAACTCGGGCGTGGATGGCTCTGGTGCGGTCGGAGAAGTGGCGCCAGGTGGGCCGTGGGCCCATGGGAGTCCGGTGTCGACGCCGTCGTCTCCGTCGGCCCGGGAGCCGGGTCGGGGGGCGGCTGGGAGATGCGGACTGGGAGGCAGCCGCGGGTCAGGGGCCTTGCTCGGCCGGCAGTTGCTGCGCGAGCCCTGCTGGGCGCACCGTGTCGCCGCCGAGCTCGGCGGCGACACGGTGCGCGTGAGCGGTACCTCTACGCCGTCAACAGGTAGACCCCGAAGGGCGCGTCAGAAGTAGGTGGGTTCGCGCGGGGTGTAGTGCTCCTCCAGGGCCGTGGCCTCGTCGTCGGTGAGTTCGATGTCGAGGGCCGCGGCGGCGTCGGCGAGGTGGTGGGCCTTGGTGGCGCCCACGATGGGGGAGTCGACGACCGGGTTGCGCAGTACCCAGGCCATCGCGACCTGCGCCATCGACACCCCGCGCGCCTCGGCGATCCGTTGGACGGCGTCGACGGTCGCCTTGTCGCTGTCGAGGAAGAGTGGCCGGCCCTGCTGGTCGGTGGTGGGGTTGGCCTGGCCGCGGCTGGTGCTCCGGTCGCCCCAGGGGCGGGTGACCAGGCCGCCGGCGAGGGGGCTCCACGGGATGGAGCCCACGCCCTGGTCGGCCAGCAGCCCGAACATCTCGCGCTCCTCCTCGCGCTGCACCAGGTTGTACTGGTCCATCATGGTGACCTCTTCACCGTGCCGTGCCTCACCTGCGATTTTATGGGGAAATCCCCGCGGCACGGTGCCGCAGGGACTTCTCAGGGACTTTCCATTCCTGGAGCGTGGTGGCTCAGGCTGCCAGCCAGATGTCGATCGCGGCGAGTCCGCGCCGGCCTGCGCCGGGCATGAAGTGAGCGTAGTGCTCCAGAGTGATGGCGGGGGAGGCGTGGCCAAGCCACTGGGAGAGGCTGACCACAGACTCACCTGCCTCAAGCTGCACGCTCGCGTAGGTGTGCCTGAGCACATGGAACATGTCATGACGCGACCGCTCAAGTATCGGATGACGTCGTACTTGCCCGCCCTTTTGCTGCGTGGTCTTCTCACCGGTGATCCGCACCACGCCAGCGGACAAGAGAGCGGGACGCCAACTGCAGTCGTTCCAGGTGGTGGGCAGGATTCGGTTACCCTGCGAGGTGCTCAGGACGAGACGCACCATCACCGGCTTCCGCTGACGCGCTTCCACCTTGGTCTGCGGCGGTTCTGGGTTGCGCCACGGTAGCGTGCACTCCACTGCCGGGAAACGCCGTAGGTGTTCACGGATGCGGAGTCCAAGATTGGGTGGCAGAAGGACCGTACGAGTCTTACCCCCTTTGGGTAGGCAGAAATATGGCCTGCCGCGTACATCCCAGCGCAGTTGTCGCCGTACATGCACAACTCCGCGGACGTAGTCGACGTCCCGTTCGTCCAGACCGAACGCTTCACCCTGCCGTAGACCGAGCCCGACTCCGAGGTCTACCGCGATCCGGTATCGCTCCTGAAGGCCCTTTCGCACGGCATCCACAGTGGCGCGAGACCATGCCTTCGCTTTCTTCTCTTGTCGTTTAGGGCGTTTTACTGAGCGGTGCACCTTCATCGGATGCTTCAGGAGGCGCTTATCCTCAACAGCCGCTGTGAGTACGGTGGACAAGTGGATCCATACGGTCTCGGCAGTCGAGTCGTCCACCCGAGACAACAATCCTGATTTGAAGGATCGGAGGGCGGCGGCGTCGATGTCGTTTAGGGTGAAGGAGCCAAGAAGAGGAATGACGTGGTTCCAGATTCGGCTGCGCATTGGAGCCGCTGTCGAAGGCTCATAGGACTGATTTGGCCACCACTCCTGCTCGATGTAGTCAGCGAGTAGGATGCTTCCATCTCGAGGATCGTGGAACTCTCCCCGTTTGTGATCAGCTGTGGCGATAGCCAGCCAGTTCTTGGCATCCTCGCTCGTGCCGAAGGAACGGTCGCGTACGCCGGGTATCCCTTTAACCCGATACCGCAGTCCTTTCCCCCACTGTGTAGTGCGCTCTCGCTTGCCAGTGGCCTTGTTTGGGCGCTTCTTCAGCCACCGATCCTCTATGTAACCAGCCATGGGATATCAGTTGGACCGCCGTGAGTGGCGGCGCTCCGCCCTCCGGCTGATCGGGTTCAGCGACTCATTCGAGCGAGAGTCGGCCCGCTCCTGCTCGGCTATCCACTTGTTGAGCGACGAAACGCGATACATGACACGGCGTCCCATTCGGAAGCTTGGCGGCCCCTGTCGTCGGTGGCGCCAGATGTACAAAGTATTTGCGGTAATGCCGAGGTATTCGGCAGCCTTGGGTAGAGTTAGGAATGCAGTTGCGGAAGTGTCGACGTCTTTCTCGTGCAATCTGGGTCCTCAGGCATGTTCGGCGCGATGGGTATGCCGAGGATCTCGGAGATTCCGGGCTTGGGGTAACTGGGAATCTCTGCTATAAGTCGGCCATCTGGTCAGGTGTTGTACTTTGACATCCAAGCGGATAGGAAATCCACTACCTGTTATCTGCCGAGGGCGAACTCGAGGTGCGGCTTGGGCGAGCTATTGGCCGAGGGCCGGCAACCGGTGGAGGTCGCGGAGCGGCGGGCCTATCCCGTTCGTGTCGTTGAGGATGTCGACGGCGAGCCGGGGCTGTGGCGGCGGCATGGTGGGGGGTCCGATGAGGGCCGTAGCGGAGTTGGCTGATGCGCAGGTTCGCCGTGTCGGCGCTGATCGCGCCCGGGTGGGGGCCGGTCTTGGGCATCAGGGTGACCTGGCCGGTTCGAACGTTGCCGTGGCTGTATCGCGGCAGGGCTGGGTGCTCCCGGGGATCGGTGAAGTCGACGACCCTCTTAGAGGAACCCGTGACGATTTGCCAGCTCTGCGCCGTCTTGCGTAGGCAGTCTGCCGTCCGGCGCATGCGGTCGCCGAGCTCGGCGGGCTGCTCTTCGGCGAGGTGGAGAAGGAGTCGGCTGGTGTCCGTTGCCCCTGCAGTCTGGTTGGCGTGCGGACGGGTGGTAGTCGGGGCTGGTCGTGGGCGTGCTCGTTGTTGCGTCTTCGCTCGGCCCGGCAGGCTTGCTACTTCTTTCCGGATGACGGAGACGACGCCGCGGCCGCGGAATCGCTATGTGGACTTGTTGCGGTTCACGGCGGTGTGTTTCGTGTGTGTGGGGCACTGGTTGGTGACGTCCCGGTAGACCATGCGGCGGCCGTCACCGCCGGCCCCGGTGGACGTGAACAGCACCAGGTCGAACCCGGTCTCCTCGGCGCGCTCCTCGATGCCCAGCAGGAAGTCGAAGTAGAA
>NZ_SMKI01000256.1 GCF_004348415.1 Streptomyces hainanensis | reverse complement strand
ACCGGAACCTGGCGACGCTGACGGCCGCGCTGCGGGCGCTGTTCCCGGCGTGACCGCGCCCGTGGCCGCGCCCGTGACCGCGGGGCCGGGCCGGGGCGTGCCGCGGAGCCGCCTCAGCCGGACGGCGTGCGGGACGTGATCGAGGCGTCGTCCGTGGCGGAGGCCCGCCCCCGAGTCGCCAACCCGCGCGACATCTGTGTCGCCGAGGTCCACCTCCCCGACGGCTCCGGGCTCACCCTGCTCTCCGAGACGAGGGCCGCGGGCTGGCCGAACGGCCTGGCCCTGTCGGCCGCCGACGACATCGGCGCGGTCCGCAACGCGCTGGCCGGCGGCGTCAAGGGCTACGTCGTCACCGGCACCCGCAACAACCTGGGCCCACCCACCCGGCACGGCGCCTCCCACATCGGCGCCGCGTCCCGGGGGCTGCACCGCAGGCAGCCGGGCGCCCCGGCCCACCAGGGCGGCTACCGCGAGCTCTCGGGCCGCGAGGTCGAGGTGCTGCGGCTGGTGGCGGAGGGCCAGTCGAACAAGGCGATCGGCGTCTCGATGGGCCTGTCGGCGCTCACCGTCAAGAGCCACCTGGCGCGGATCGCGCGCAAGCTCGGCACGGGCGACCGGGCCGGCATGGTGGCCGTCGCGTTGCGCACCGGCATCATCCACTGAACCGCCACTCCCGGCACTCGGTGGGCACGCCCCGAGTCCGGCTGGTGCCGGGAGTGTGGACAGTCGTTGTGCACCGTACGCACAGAGTTAGTCTTAACTGGTGACCGACGCCCAGCAGACCGCCGAAGCAAGCCCTGATCTCGCCCCCTCCGAGCCGTCAGGGCCGGCGCCGGTCCCCTTGCTCGCCCCCCGCGAGGGCGTTCCGCCGGTCATCGCGGACGACGAGGCGCTGGCCGAGGTGGTCGCCGCCTTCGCGGCGGGCAGCGGCCCGGTCGCGGTCGACGCGGAGCGGGCCTCGGGTTACCGCTACGGGCAACGCGCGTATCTGGTGCAACTCCGCCGTAAAGGTGCCGGCACCGCGCTGATCGACCCGGTCGCCTGCCCCGATCTCTCCGCGCTGGGCGCGGTGCTCGCCGACACCGAGTGGGTGCTGCACGCGGCCACCCAGGATCTGCCGTGCCTGCGGGACATAGGTCTGGTCCCGGAGCGGCTCTTCGACACCGAGCTGGCGGGGCGGCTCGCCGGCTTCGCGCGGGTGGGTCTCGGGGTGATGGTCGAGACGGTGCTCGGCTACAGCCTGGAGAAGGGGCACTCGGCGGTCGACTGGTCGAACCGCCCGCTGCCCGAGCCGTGGCTGCGGTACGCGGCACTCGACGTGGAGCTGCTGGTCGACCTGCGGGACGCGCTGGAGGACGACCTGCGGCGGCAGGGGAAGCTCGACTGGGCGTTGGAGGAGTTCGCGGCGATCGCGGCGGCTCCCCCGCCGCCGCCCCGCAAGGACCCGTGGCGCCGGACGTCCGGTGTGCACAAGGTCAGGCGCCGCCGACAGCTCGCGGTGGTGCGGGAGTTGTGGACGGCGCGGGACCAGGTGGCGCAGAAGCGCGACCTGTCGCCCGGCAAGGTCCTCTCGGACGCGGCGATCGTCGCTGCGGCGCAGGCCATGCCGCAGGAAGCGCGGGTGCTGGCCGCCCTGCCGGGCTTCGGCAGCCGGATGGGGCGGCGCCAGCTCCAGCACTGGCAGGCGGCGATCGACCGGGCCAGGGAGTTGGCGGAGGCCCAGCTTCCGCAGCCGGGCCAGCCGTCGGCCGGTCCGCCCCCGCCGCGGGCCTGGGCCGAGAAGGACCCCGCCGCGGCGGCCCGCCTCTCGGCGGCCCGCGCGGCGGTCACGGCGCACGCCGAGAAGCTGCGGCTGCCGCAGGAGAACCTGCTGACGCCGGACGTGGTGCGGCGGTTGTGCTGGGAGCCGCCGGCCGAGCTGACGCCCGACGAGCTGGCCCCGGCGCTGCGCGCGCTCGGCGCGCGCGAGTGGCAGATCACGCAGACGGTCGACCTGCTGTCCGCCGCGCTGTCTCCCGCGCCCCACTGACCACGTCCGGCGGCCGCCGCGGTGGCCCGCCGGTCAGCAGTAGAGGTTGCCGCCCGGGGTGGTGCCGAGGAGCTGGCTGAAGTTCTGGAAGGTCGTCACCCGGCTCTGCACCTGGCCGGGGTTGCCGCCGTTGCACTCGATGCTGCCGTTGATGCTGCGGATCGACTCACCGAAGCCCGCGCCGCTGACGATGGCCTGGTGGCCGCTCATGGTGCCGGCGCCGGACTGGGTGTTCCAGAACCACAGGGCGGTGCGCCAGGCGACGGCGGAGTCGTTCTGCACCAGCCACGGGTTGCCGAGCAGGTCGATGCCGAGGGCGTCGCCCGCCGCCTTGTAGTTGAAGTTCCAGCTCAGCTGGATCGGGCCCCTGCCGTAGTAGGCGGCCTGCCCGGCGGGGCAGCCGTAGGGCTGGCTCCAGTCGCAGTAGTGCGGGTAGTTGGCGGTGTTCTGCTCCACGATGTGGACCAGGCCGCCGGTCTCGTGGCTGACGTTGGCCAGGAACGCGGCGGCCTCGCGCCGCTGGACCTCGACGCTGCCGGTGGTGGCGAACCCGGGATAGGAGCTGAGCGCCGCGACCAGGCCGCTGTAGGTGTAGAAGGAGTTCCGGTTCGGGAACATCTGGTTGAACTGGGCCTCGCTGACGACGAAGCCGCTCGGGTTGCCGCCACCGCCGTCACAGCTGTACGGGTCCCAGTACCAGGTGCTGATGGTCGGGTCGTAGCCCGGGTTGTCGTGCTCGGCGATGTAGTAGGCGCCGTTGTAGCGGACGATGCTGCCGGCCGGGTACCAGGTGCCGGCCCGCCAGTCCGTCGCGGTGGCGCAGGAGGCGGCGCGGGGAGCGGGGGCCGCGCTCGCCGGCACCATGACGCCGGCCAGCCCGGCGGCGAGCAGCATGGTCATCAGTAAGGTCACGATGCGTCGTCTCAGCACGCGTTCTCTCCTCGGGAGTGCGGCGGCCGATCACTCGGGACCGCGGGACGCCGCCGCGATGTGGGGGTGATGCGCACACTGAAGCGCGCCCTGACGCCCTCGTCAAGGTCTAGACCAGAGGAGCGGAAAAGCCCGCACCTCCGCGCCGCCGGTGCGCGCCGGGCGTGAAAACCGGACAGGGCGTCGCGCACTCGGGTTACCGGTGAGTAGCATGGGGGCCGGACAGGAATCTCTCGGCGTGGAGGAGAACCATCGTGCCGCGTACCGTCAGGGACGTCGTCTTCGTCGACGGCGTCCGCACCCCGTTCGGCAAGGCGGGTCCGAAGGGGATCTACCACGAGACCCGCGCCGACGACCTGGTCATCAAGTGCGTGCGTGAACTGCTGCGCCGCAATCCCCAGTTGCCGCCGGAGCGGATCGACGACGTGGCCATCGCCGCCACGACGCAGATCGGCGACCAGGGCCTGACCCTCGGCCGCACCGCGGCCATCCTCGCCGGGCTGCCCACCTCGGTGCCCGGCTACTCCGTCGACCGCATGTGCGCCGGCGCGCTGACCGCCGTGACGACCAGCGCCGGGGCCATCGCCTTCGGCGCGACCGACGTGGCCGTCGCCGGCGGCGTCGAGCACATGGGGCGGCACCCGATGGGCGAGGGCGTCGACCCGAACCCGCGCTTCGTCTCCGAGAAGCTGGTCGACGAGTCGGCGCTCTTCATGGGGATGACGGCGGAGAACCTGCACGACCGGTTCCCCGGCCTCAGCAGGGCCCGCGCCGACGAGTACGCGGTGCGCAGCCAGGAGAAGGCGGCCAAGGCGTACGCCGACGGGAGGATCCAGGCCGACCTGGTGCCGATCGCGCTGCGCCGCACCGGCGAGGAGGGCACCGGCGAGCAGGGCTGGGGCCTGGCCACCGCGGACGAGCCGATGCGGCCCGGCACCACGCTGGAGACCCTTTCCGGGCTCAAGACGCCGTTCCGGCCACACGGCCGGGTCACCGCGGGCAACTCGGCGGGGCTCAACGACGGCGCCACGGCCTCCGTGCTGGCCGCCGAGGAGGTGGCCAGGGAGCTGGGCCTGCCGGCCAAGCTGCGCCTGGTGTCCTTCGCGTTCGCCGGGGTCGAGCCCGAGGTGATGGGGTACGGCCCGGTGCCGGCGACCGAGAAGGCCCTGGCGAAGGCGGGGCTCGGCATCGGCGACATCGGTCTCTTCGAGGTCAACGAGGCGTTCGCCGTGCAGGTGCTCGCGTTCCTGGAGCACTTCGGCATCGCCGACGACGACGCGCGCGTCAACCAGTACGGCGGCGCGATCGCCTTCGGTCATCCGCTGGCCTCCTCCGGAGTGCGGCTGATGACGCAACTGGCCCGGCAGTTCGAGGACCAGCCGCACGTCAGGTACGGCCTGACGACGATGTGCGTGGGCTTCGGCATGGGCGCCACGGTCATCTGGGAGAACCCGCAGTGGGAGGGCAAGTGAGTAGCGAGACCGCCGAGTTGTTGCGGAGCGCCGGAGACCGTTTCCCGGACGAGGTGGTCACCCACGCCTGGGTCCGGCACCTCGACCTGCCGGCCAACGGCGGCCGGTTCGCGTTGATCACCCTGGACAACGGCTTCGACCACACCAAGCCGACCACCTTCGGCCCGCGTTCGCTGGCGAACCTGAGCGTGGCGATCGACCAGGTGCAGGCGGAGGCCGACGCCGGCGAGATCGTCGGCGTGGGCGTCACCGGCAAGCCGTTCGTCTTCGCGGTCGGCGCCGACCTCAAGGGCGTCGAGGTGCTGCGCGCGCGGGACGAGGCGCTGGCGATCGGCCGGGGCGGACACGACGTGTTCGCCCGGCTCGCCGCCCTCGCGGTGCCCACCTTCGCCTACTACAACGGCGCGGCGCTCGGCGGCGGCGTCGAGATCGGGCTGCACTGCGCCTACCGCACGGTGTCCCGCGCGGTCGGCGCGTTCGCGCTGCCCGAGGTGTTCCTGGGCCTGGTGCCCGGCTGGGGCGGCTGCACGCTGCTGCCCAACCTGATCGGCGCCGACCGCGCCGTCACCGTGATCATCGAGAACGCGCTCAGCCAGAACCGGATGCTCAACGGCACCAAGGCCTACGAGCTGGGCATCGCGGACGCGCTCTTCGACGGCGCCGACTTCCTGGAGCAGTCGCTCCTCTGGACCTCGGCGGTGCTGCGCGGCGAGGTCGAGGTGGTCAGGCAGGAGCCCGACCGGGGCCCGGCCTGGGACGAGGCGGTGGCCAGGGGCCGGGCGATCGCGGACGACAAGGTGCACGGCGCCGCGCCGGCCGCCTACCGGGCGCTGGAGATCCTCGCCCAGGCGCGGGACGGCGACGTGCGGGCCGGTTTCGCCGCCGAGGACGAGGCGCTGGCCGACCTGATCATGGGCGACGAGCTGCGCAGCGGGCTCTACGCGTTCAACCTGGTGCAGCGGCGGGCCAAGCGGCCGGTGGGCGCGCCCGACAAGTCCCTGGCGAGGACGATCGGCAAGGTCGGCGTCGTCGGCGCCGGCCTGATGGCCTCGCAGCTGGCGCTGCTGTTCGCTCGGCGGCTCGACGTGCCCGTGGTGCTCACCGACATCGACCAGGAGCGGGTCGACAAGGGCGTCGGCTGGGTCCACGAACAGATCGACATGCTGCTGCTGAAGGGACGGATCGGCCAGGACAGGGCCAACCGGCTCAAGGCGGCGGTGACCGGCTCGCTGGACAGGGCCGAGGCCTTCGCGGACGCGGACTTCGTGATCGAGGCCGTCTTCGAGGAGATGTCGGTCAAGCGACAGGTGTTCGCCGAGCTGGAGGCGGTGGTCTCGCACGAGACGATCCTGGCCACCAACACCTCCTCGCTCTCGGTGACCCAGATGGCGGCGGAGCTGAAGCACCCCGAACGGGTCGTCGGCTTCCACTTCTTCAACCCGGTGGCCGTGCTGCCGCTGCTGGAGATCGTCCGGGCCGAGGAGACCGACGACGCCTCGCTGGCCACGGCGTTCGCGGTGGCCAGGAAGCTGAAGAAGTCGGCGGTCCTCGTGAAGGACGCCCCGGCGTTCGTGGTGAACCGGGTGCTCACCCGGTTCATGGGCGAGGTGCTCGGCGCGATCGACGAGGGCACGCCGGTCGAGGTCGCGGACCGCGCCCTGGAGCCGCTCGGCCTGCCCATGTCGCCGATCACGCTGCTCGAACTCGTCGGTCCCGCCGTCGCGCACCACGTGGCGGGCACACTGCACGAGGCGTTCCCCGACCGGTTCGGCGTGTCGGCGAACCTGGGCCGGGTGGTGTCGGCGGGCAAGCGCGGCCTCTACACGTACGACTCGGGCAAGCCGGAGCTCGACCCCGAGGTGGCCGCGCTGTTCGAGGTCGGCGACCGGGTGCTGACCGAGGAGCAGGTGCGGGCCAGGGCGCTGGACGCCATCGCCGAGGAGGTCGGGCTGATGCTCGACGAGGGCGTGGTGGCGGAGCCGCAGGACATCGACCTGTGCCTGATCACCGGCGCCGGCTGGCCGTTCCACCTGGGCGGGATCACCCCCTACCTGGACCGCGCCGGGATCTCGGAGCGGGTGCTCGGCCGGCGGCTGCTGGCCCGCGGGGTGGCGAGCGTTCCGGAGTGACGGGAAGCGAGGACACGCCGGCGGCACCCGGCTCGCCCCTGGCGGGCCGGGTGCCGCTGGTCGTGGTGGACGGGGCGAACGTGGTGGGCTCGGTGCCCGACGGCTGGTGGCGGGATCGGCGGGGCGCCGCCGAGCGGCTGCGCGACCGGCTCGTCGGATACCCGGGCCCGGCCGAGGTGGTGTTGGTCGTCGAGGGCGCGGCGCGCGGCGTCCGCCCGGTACCCGGGGTGCGGGTGGAGTCGGCGCCGGGCAGCGGGGACGACCGGATCGTGGAGCTGGTGTCCGCGGAGGGCACGGGCCGGCGGTGCCTGGTGGTGACCGCGGACCGGGGGCTGCGGGCGCGGGTGGTGGCGCTGGGCGCCGAGACGCTCGGGCCGCGGGAGGCGATGAGTTTCTGAAGGCCCCGGGCGTCTCCCTGTCGAAGGGCCGCCCCGCCCTGGAGCCGGTGGACATCGCGGGCGTGTGCGGCCGCGGCTTCCCGGCCCCGGACGGGCACCAGTGGGGGTCGTCCACCGGGACCCGTCCGCGGTCCAGGGCTGAGGCGGCGGCACACCCCCGTCTTCGTCAGGCCCGGGTGGCGTCCAGCGGACCCTCCAGGCGGGCGACGAGGCCGGTGACCTGGCGGGCGATGTCGGGTCCGGTCAGCCCCGCGGCGGCCAGCACCTCCTCGCGGGTGCCGTGCTCGAGGAACCGCTCGGGGATGCCGAAGTCGCGCAGCGGCACGTCCACGTCGGCGTCGCGCAGCGCCTGGGCGATGGCCGAGCCGACGCCGCCCGCGCGGCTGTTGTCCTCGACGGTGACCACCACGCGGTGGCCGGCGGCGAGCTCGGGCAGGGCCGGGTCCACGGGCTTGACCCAGCGCGGGTCGACCACGGTGGAGGTGATGCCCTGCTTGCGCAGCAGCTCGGCGGCCTCCAGGCAGACCGGGGCCAGCGCGCCGACGGAGACCAGCAGCACGTCGGGCCGCTCGGTGTCGTCCTCGGGGCGGAGCAGCACGTCCATGCCGCCGACGGTGCCGACGGCGGCGACGGGCGGGCCCACCTTGCCGCGTGAGTAGCGGACGACGGTGGGGGCGTCGTCGACCTCGACGGCCTCGCGGAGCTGGGCGCGCAGCTGGTCGGCGTCGCGTGGGGCGGCCAGCCTGAGCCCCGGCACGCACTGGAGGATGGACATGTCCCAGACGCCGTGGTGGGAGGCGCCGTCCGGACCGGTGACGCCGGCCCGGTCGAGGACGAACGTTACGCCACAGCGGTGCAGGGCGACGTCCATCAGCAGCTGGTCGAACGCCCGGTTGAGGAAGGTGGCGTAGACCGCGAAGACCGGGTGCATCCCGCCGGTGGCCAGGCCGGCCGCGGAGACGGCGGCGTGCTGCTCGGCGATGCCGACGTCGAAGACCCGGTCGGGGAACTCGTCGGCGAACCCGGCGAGGCCGACCGGGCGGAGCATGGCGGCGGTGATGGCCACGATGTCCTCGCGCTCCCGGCCGAGCTTGAGGATCTCCTCGCCGAAGACGGACGTCCAGTCGGCGCTCGACTGGGAGACGGGCAGCCCGGTGTCGGGGTGGATCACCGGGACGGCGTGGAACTGGTCGGCCTCGTCGTCCCTGGCGGGCTGGTAGCCGCGGCCCTTCTCGGTGATGACGTGCACGATGACCGGGCCGCCGAAGCGCTGGGCGCGCCGCAGGGCCGACTCCAGGGCGCCGATGTCGTGGCCGTCGATGGGGCCGAGGTACTTCAGGCCGAGGTCCTCGAACATGCCCTGCGGGGCGATGACGTCCTTCAGGCCCTTCTTGGCGCCGTGCAGGGTGCCGTAGAGCGGGCGGCCGACGACCGGGGTGCGGCTGAGCACCTGCTTGCCGCGGGCGAGCCAGCGCTCGTAGCCGTCGGTGGTGCGCAGCGTGGCCAGGTGGTTGGCGAGGCCGCCGATGGTCGGCGCGTAGGAGCGCTCGTTGTCGTTGACGACGATGACCAGCGGGCGGTCCTTGGCGGCCGCGATGTTGTTCAGCGCCTCCCAGGCCATGCCGCCGGTGAGGGCGCCGTCGCCCGTGACGGCCACCACGTGGTGCGGCTCGCCGCGCAGCTGGTTGGCCTTGGCCAGGCCGTCGGCCCAGCCGAGCACGGTCGAGGCGTGCGAGTTCTCGATCACGTCGTGCTCGGACTCGGCCCGGGACGGATAGCCGGAAATGCCATCTTTCGCCCGAAGTCGGGAGAAGTCCTGTCGCCCGGTGAGCAGTTTGTGGACATATGACTGGTGTCCGGTGTCCCAGAGGATGCTGTCACGCGGCGAGTCGAACACCCGGTGCAGGGCGATGGCGAGTTCGACGACGCCCAGGTTGGGGCCCAGATGGCCGCCGGTTCTGGCGACCGAGCTGATGAGGAAGGAGCGGATCTCTCCGGCCAGCTCGTCCAGTTGCTCGGGGCTCAACCGGTCGAGATCGCGCGGTCCCGAGATACGGGTCAGCAGCGGCACCGTTCCTCCTTGCAGTCGGGCTGTCTCCATGACCGTCCGACGAAGTTTAGTGTGACGAGCCGCCCGGCGGGCCCGCAGGCCGAGGGATCCCACGGACCCGCGCGGGCGGCCGTCACGTTCGCCCGGCGGAGCGCCTGGTCTGGCGGGAGACCGAGTCCACCACGACGGCGAGGAGCAGCACCGCGCCGGTGATCATGTACTGGATCTCACTCGACATGCCCATCAGGTTGAGGCCGGTGGTGATGGACTGGATCACCAGCGTGCCGAGCAGCGCGGACCAGATCCAGCCACGGCCGCCGAAGAGGCTGGTGCCGCCGATCACCGCGGCCGCGATCACGTTCATCAGCAGGTTGCCCGAGCCCAGGCTCTTCGAGGCGCCGCCGGCCTGCGCCGCGTAGAACAGCCCGCCGAAGGCGGCGAGCGCGCTGCCGATCACGAAGACGCTGAGCCGGACGAACTCCACGTTGACACCGGCGCGTCTGGCCGCCTCGGCGTTCCCGCCGACGGCGTAGATCTGCCGGCCGAAGGTGGTGCGGCGGACCATGAAGTCGGCCAGCAGCAGGATCACCAGGAAGATCACCGGCGCCAGCGGCAGTCCCCGGTGCTGGTTGAGGGTGTAGGCGGTGAGGAACGCGGCGACGGCGACCAGGGTGCCGCGCAGCACGATCTCGCCGCGGGTCCTGGAGGGCAGTTCGGCCGCCTGCCGGCGGCGCTCGCCGCGCCACAGCGCGAACACGTAGCCGGCGGTGAGCACGGCGGCCAGCGAGTAGGCGGCGGAGATGTCGCTGAAGTAGAAGTTGTAGAAGTCGCGGACCAGGCTGCCGGAGGGCACGTTGATGGTGCCCTCGTCCCCCATCACCCAGATCTGGAGGCCGCTCCAGCCGAGGAACCCGGCGAGTGTGACGACGAACGCCGGCACGCCGATCCTGGCGAAGAAGAAGCCGTGCACGGCGCCGACGGCGGCGCCCGCCGCGACGGCGAGGACGATGGCCAGCAGGTCGTTCACGCCGTGGCTGACCGAGAGCACCGCCCAGATCGCGGCGGAGAGGCCCGCCATGGAGCCGACCGACAGGTCGATCTCGCCGAGCAGCAGCACGAGGACGATGCCGACGGCCATGATCCCGGGCCCGGCGATGTAGACGGCGATGTTGCTGAGGTTGCGCGGGGCGAGGAAGTTCCCGGTCTCGGCCTGGAACACGATCGCGATGACGATCATGCCGACGACGACCGGGATGGACCCCAGCTCACCGCTGCGGATCCGGCGCCGGAACTCCTCCAGGTAGCCGGCCAGCCCCCGCTCGCGGACCAGCAGCCGGGGATCGGTCGCGAGGTTCTCACTGCTCATGGCTCTGCTCATGGCTCTGCTCCTGACTGTCCTCCTGGCCGGTGCCGCCACGACCCTGGCGGCGGGCGACGGCGTTGTCGGCGGCGCCGGTGATGGCGGCGATGATCTCCTCGCCCGTGGACTCGGCGACCCGGAACACCCCGTTGTTCCGGCCGAGCCGCAGCACGACGACGCGGTCCGCGACGGCCTGCACGTCGGCCATGTTGTGGCTGATCAGGATCACGGCGAGGCCGCGTTCCCTGAGCCGCTCGATCAGGTCGAGCACCTGGGCGGTCTGCTCGACGCCGAGCGCGGCCGTCGGCTCGTCCAGGATGACCACCTCGGGCGAGCCGACCAGCGCCCTGGCGATGGCCACCACCTGGCGCTGCCCGCCGGAGAGCGAGGCCACCGGAATGCGGACGCTGGGAATCCGGATCGACAGCGTGTCCAGCAGCTCCCTGGCCCGCCGCTCCATCGCCACCTGGTCGAGCACGCTGCGTCGGCGTATCTCGCGGCCGAGGAAGAGGTTGGCGACGACGTCGAGGTTGTCGCAGAGGGCGAGGTCCTGGTAGACGGTCGCGATGCCGAGCTCCTGGGCGTCGTGCGGCCTGGCGATGCGGACCTGGTCCCCCTTCCAGGAGATCAGCCCGGAGTCGACCGGGTGCACGCCGGCGATCGTCTTCACCAACGTGGACTTCCCGGCCCCGTTGTCCCCGACCAGCGCGGTGACCTCGCCGGGCCGGACCTCCAACTCCACGTCGGTGAGCGCCCGCACGGCGCCGAACCGTTTGGACACACCGCGGAGTGTGAGGATCGGGGGTGCGGTGGCGGTTGTCATGCGGTCAACTCCTCGAACGACGATGTGTTTCCCCGAACCGAGGGCGGCGCCGGCCCCGGCCCGCGGAGCGTTTCCTCC
>NZ_SMKI01000255.1 GCF_004348415.1 Streptomyces hainanensis | reverse complement strand
CCTCCCGCCACCACCCGAACCGGGGCGCCCGCTCCCCGTACATCCCGAGCCCGGCGCTCCGCAGGGTGTCGGTGACGGTCAGGAACACGGTGTTCTCGGCGGGGCGGGCGCGGAGAAACGGACCCGCCTCGTCGAGAAAGGCGTCAAGGTCACGGCTGAACGTCCAGGTCATGCCCCCATCCTGGCCGGGGGGCGGCGCGGCGCGTACCGATTATCTGTCAACAAGGCACAGGGCTGAACACTCGTTCGAGTGAGAATCCGCTGCGCGGGCTGCGCGGGTGGGTCGGGATGACGTAAACAGGAATCGGTCGTCGTCACGGCCGCAACAGCACATCCCTGGAGGAGCGGTGAGTGTCCAGCCCGAGTGGCACGACGGCCCCGGCAACTACAACGAAGTGCCTGACCCCGAGAAGGCGTTGAAGTACGCCATCCAGCACATCCGGGGCGACCGGACGGAGATCATCGAAGGAGTCATCGAACCGGTGTCACCGACGTGGGACCACGAGAACGTCGCCGACCTCATCCGCGATCAACTCGTTCCTGTGCTGCGTCAGCTCAACTGCGCCGCCGGATCTGGCAATCTCGACCTTCCCGGCTCCCCGAACTGGTACGTCCCAGATCTCGCGGTCGTGCCACGTGACCTGGCGAAAGGAGGCGGCGCGCTGCTTCCGCAGCAGACGCTTCTCATCGTCGACGTCACCTCGGATTCCAACGCCGAAACCGACCGCGTCGTCAAGCGGCGGCGCTACGCGGAGTTCCTGGCGCCCTTGTACCTGCTGGTGGACCGGCAGGAGCGGTCCTGCACACTGTTCAGCCAGCCCGGCGAGCTGGGCTACACCCGAGTCGACGGCCCGTTGCCCTTCGGTACCCCCGTGCCGTTGCCCGAACCGTTCAGTCTGGCCATCGACACCGCGGAGATGGGGTGAGCCGCCGGCTCACCACGGCAGGTCGCGGACCTGCTGGATGCACAGGATCAGGAACATCACACCGGAGCCGAAGAGCATCACGTTGCTGATGGGGCCGTTGCGCCACTCGCGGGAGATGCGGTCGGTGTTGAGGAGCCAGAGCAGGGTCAGAGCGAGGAACGGCATGAAGAACGCGCCGAGGACGCCGTAGGTGATGATCAGGCCGATCGGCTCGTCGAGCCAGAGGAGGGCCATCGGGGGGAAGGTGAGCCAGAGCAGGTAGGCGCGGAACGGCCAGGACCTCTCGGGTTCGACGCCCTCGGGGACGGAGGAGGGCAGCAGGCGCCTGACGAAGTCGGTGAACAGCAGGCTGACGCCGTGCCAGACGCCGATCACGGAGCTGAACGAGGCCGCGAAGAAGCCGATCAGGAAGAGGTCGGCGGTGAGGCCGCCGAAGCGGTCCTCCAGGACCATGCCCACGTCGAGCAGCCCTCGGTCGCCGCTGGCCAGCGTGACCTCCGCGGAGTGCAGCAGCTCGGCGCCGATCACCAGCATGGACACGACGAAGAGGCCGGTGGTGGCGTAGGCCACCCGGTTGTCGAGCCGCATCATCGGCATCCAGGCGGGGCCGTTCCAGCCCTTGGCCGTCACCCAGTAGCCGTAGGACGCCAGGGTGATGGTGCCGCCGACGCCGCCGATCAGGCCGAGGGTGTAGAGGACGGAGCCGTCCGGCAGGGTGGGCCAGAGGCCCGCGCCGAGGGCCGCGGTGTCGGGGACGATGCGGATGGCGATGCCGACGACCACCACGAACATCACGCCGACGAAGGCCATCATCAGCTTCTCGACCACCGCGTAGCGGTTGAACCAGACGCAGACCAGGCCGAGCAGCCCGGAGAGGATGCCCCAGGTGCGCAGGCTCGGGCCGTCGGGGAAGAGCGCGGCCAACGGCATGCCGCTGGCCGACATGCCGGTGGCGCCGTAGATGAAGCCCCAGATGACGATGTAGATGCCGAAGTAGACGACCGTCCAGCGGCCGAGCGAGCGCCAGCCGTCGAAGATGGTCGTGCCGGTGGCCAGATGCCAGCGGCCGGTGGCCTCGGCGAGGGAGATCTTGATCAGGCAGCCGATCACCGCGGCCCACAGCAGTGTGTACCCGAATCTGCTGCCGGCCACCGCCGTTGCGACCAGGTCGCCGGCGCCGACGCCAGTGGCCGCGACCACCAGGCCAGGGCCGATCAACCGCCAGCGTGCCTTGGGTAGTTGGGACTCCGGCCCCGGGTGCGTCTTCGCCACGAGGGGGAATATGCCCAGCGTTGCGCTCGCCAATACGAACCCTCGAACGATTCTTTTCGGTCGCCCGCGACGGTCATGTCCGAATGCCGCCAGCGGGTGGCCGGCGCGACTGGTGGACTGTGGCCATGAACGACAGGAACGACCTCGCCGCCCGCGCCCGACTCCTGCACGACCTGCACCGCCGCGAGGAGCCGCTGGTGCTGCCCAACGCCTGGGACGTGGCCAGCGCCCGGCTGGTGGCGGGCGCCGGCGCCCGGGCCGTCGCGACCACCAGCTCGGGGGTGGCCTGGTCCCTCGGCGCTCCCGACGGCGACCGTCTCGACCGCCGCCTGGCCGTCGAGCTGGTCGCCAGGATCGCCGCCGCCGTCACGGTGCCGGTCACCGCGGACATCGAGGCCGGCTTCGCGGTGGACGCCGCCGGCGTCGGCGAGACGGTGCGGCTGGTGATCGAGGCGGGCGCGGCCGGCGTCAACATCGAGGACACCGACCATCGCGGTCCCGGCCCGCTGCGACCGGTCGCCGAGCAGGCCGCCCGGCTGGCCGCCGCCCACGCGGCCGGCGAGTCGGCGGGTGTGCCGGTCTTCGTCAACGCCCGGGTCGACGTCTTCCTGGGCGGCGCCGCCGGCCGGCCGCACGCGGAGTCGCTGCGGGAGACCCTGGACCGGGGCCGGGCGTATCTCGACGCGGGCGCCGACGGGATCTTCGTGCCGGGCGTCACCGATCCGGAGACGGTCGCGGCGCTCGCCGAGGGGCTGGCGGCCCCGCTCAACGTGATGACGGGCCCGGGGGCGCCGCCCGTGGCGGAGTTGGCCGCCGCCGGAGCGGCGCGGATCAGCGTCGGCGCCGGCCTGGCGCAGGCGGCGTACGCGCTGGTCGAACGGGCCGCGGGCGAGCTGCTCAGGACCGGGACGTACACCGGGCTCGACAGCGGGGACTGGAGCTTCGGCCGGCTGAACGCGCTGCTGGAGAACTGACGCGGCGCCGGCGAAAACCCGTGGTGGCCCGCCAGAACGGCGCACCATACTCGGGCTGGTGTTCCTGACGATATCGACCACCGGTGACGCGCGACGCCCTGCGACCGACCTCGGGTTCCTGCTGCACAAGCATCCGGACAAGGCCCAGGAGTTCAGCACCTCGACGGGCCGCGCCCAGGTGTTCTATCCCGAGGCCACGGCCGAACGGTGCACTGCCGCGCTGCTGCTCGAGGTCGATCCGGTCGCCCTGGTGCGCTCCCGCGGGCAGGGCCGGGGCGCCGCGCCCGACGCCACCCTGGCCCGCTATGTCAACGACCGCCCGTACGCGGCCTCCTCGCTGCTGGCCGTGGCGCTCGGACAGGTGTTCCGCTCCGCGCTGCGCGGTCGGTGCGAGGCGCGGCCCGGGCTCGCCGAGCGATCGTTGCCGCTGACGATCGAGGTGCCGGCGCTGCCGGCGCGCGGCGGTCCCGAGGAGGTGCGGCGGCTGTTCGAGCCGCTGGGCTGGACGGTCACCGCGGAGCCGGTGCCGCTGGACGGCCGGTTCCCCGAGTGGGGCGACTCCCGGTACGTGCGGCTGACGCTGACCGGCACCGAGACGCTGGCCACCGCGCTGCGCCAGCTCTACGTGCTGCTGCCGGTGCTCGACGCGGCCAAGCACTACTGGATCAGCGAGGAGGAGGTCGACAAGCTGCTGCGCGCCGGCGACGGCTGGCTCGAACCGCATCCCGAGCGGCGGCTGATCGTCAACCGCTACCTGGCCCGTCGCGTCGCGCTCACCCGGGAGGCGCTGACCCGGCTGGAGTTGGCGAGGCTGGCCGAGGCGGACGACGTCGAGGCCGAGGAGTTGGACAACGCGGTGCCCGAGGCGGCGGAGTCGACGGACGACGAGGCCGCGCGGCCCGAGCCGTTGGCCGTCAGCCGGCGGGCCGCGATCCTGGCGGCGGTGCGTGCCGCCGGCGCCTCCCGGGTACTCGACCTGGGCTGCGGCGAGGGCCGGTTGGTCGGCGAGCTGCTGAGCGACCGGGCCGTGACCGAGGTGGTGGCGATGGACGTCTCGGTGCGTGCGTTGCGCGTCGCGGCCCGCCGGCTGCGCGTGAACCGGATGTCCGAGCGGCAGCGGGCACGGCTGACGCTGTTCCAGGGTTCGCTGATGTACACGGACGCGCGGCTGGCCGGCTACGACGCGGCCGTGTTGAGCGAGGTCGTCGAGCACGTGGACCCACCCCGCCTGCCGGCCCTCGCGTACGCCGTGTTCGGCGCGGCCCGGCCCGGCACCGTCGTGGTGACCACGCCCAACGCCGAGTACAACGTGCGCTGGGAGTCGCTGCCCGCCGGGCGGACCCGGCACGCCGACCATCGGTTCGAGTGGACCCGCGCCGAGTTCCGCCGCTGGGCCGGCGAGGTGGCCGAACTCCATGGCTACGTCGTGGAGTTCCGGCCGGTCGGCGACGAGGACCCGGAGGTGGGACCGCCCACCCAGCTCGCGCTGTTCACCCGGCGGGCCGCCGAGGGCCGGGACGAGACACGAGAGGAGACGGCCGCATGACGGACGAGACGACGGAGCTGACCGTCCCCGACCTGTCCCTGGTGGTGCTGGTCGGCGCCACCGGATCCGGCAAGTCCACCTTCGCCGCCCGCCACTTCGCCCCGACCCAGGTCGTCTCGTCGGACACCTGCCGCGGCCTGGTCGCGGACGACGAGAACGACCAGAGCGCCACCCCCGACGCGTTCGACCTGCTGCACTACATCGTCGGCAAGCGGCTGGCCGCCGGCCGGCTGACCGTCGTGGACGCCACCAACGTGCAGCGCGAGCCACGCCGCCAGCTGGTGCGGCTGGCGCGCGAGCACGACGTGCTGCCGGTGGCGATCGTCCTCGACGTGGAGGAGCGGGTGTGCGCCGAGCGCAACGCGGCGCGCGCGGAGCGGGCGCACCTGCCGGGGCACGTGCTGCCGCGCCAGCGCGGCGAGCTGCGCCGCGGGCTGCGCGGCCTGGCCCGCGAGGGCTTCCGCACCGTGCACGTGCTGCGCGGCGCGTCCGAGGTGGCGGCGGCGACCGTCGCCCTCACCCGGCGCTACAACGATCTGCGGCACCTGACCGGGCCCTTCGACCTGATCGGCGACGTGCACGGCTGCCGCGCCGAGTTGGAGACGCTGCTGGTCGACCGGCTGGGCTACGCGCTGGAGCGCGACGCGGCGGGCCGGCCGGTGGGTGCCCGCCACCCGGCGGGCCGCACCGCGGTGTTCGTCGGCGACCTGGTCGACCGGGGTCCGGACAGTCCGGGGGTGCTGCGCCTGGTGATGGGCATGGTGGCGGCCGGCACGGCGCTGTGCGTGCCGGGCAACCACGAGAACAAGCTGGGCCGCTACCTGGCCGGCCGGAAGGTGCGGCTCACGCACGGGCTCGCGGAGACGGTCGAGCAGCTGGACGCGGAGGACGGGCGCGACCCGGAGTTCCGGGGCCGGGTGCGGGAGTTCGTCGACGCGCTGGTCAGCCACTACGTGCTGGACGGCGGACGGCTCGTGGTCAGTCACGCCGGGCTGCCGGAGAAGTACCACGGCCGCACCTCGGGGCGGGTGCGCTCGCACGCGCTCTACGGCGAGACCACCGGCGAGACCGACGAGTTCGGGCTGCCGGTCCGCTACCCGTGGGCCGAGGACTACCGGGGCCGGGCCGCCGTGGTCTACGGCCACACGCCGGTGCCGAAGGCCGCCTGGCTGAACAACACCCTCTGCCTGGACACCGGTTGCGTGTTCGGCGGGGCGCTGACGGCGCTGCGCTGGCCGGAGCGGGAGGTCGTGGACACCCCGGCGGAGCGGGTCTGGTACGAGCCGGTGCGGCCGCTGGCCGGGCCGGTCGGCGTGCCGGGCGGGGCGAGCGCCAGGCCGCTCGACCTGGGCGACGTCGTGGGGCGGCGGGTGGTCGAGACCCGGCACGCCGGCCGGCTGTCGGTGCGGGAGGAGAACGCGGCGGCGGCCCTGGAGGTGATGAGCAGGTTCGCGGTCGATCCCCGGTTGCTGCTCCACCTGCCGCCGACGATGGCGCCCTGCGCGACGTCGTCCGAGGAGGGCTATCTGGAGCACCCGGCCGAGGCGTTCGCCGCCTACCGGGCGGCCGGGGTGCGGGAGGTGGTGTGCGAGGAGAAGCACATGGGCTCGCGCGCCGTGGCCCTGGTGTGCCGGGACGCCGAGACGGCGCGCAAGCGGTTCGACGCGCCGGACGGCGTGCGTGGCGTGGTGCACACGCGTACCGGGCGCCCGTTTTTCGACGACACGGAGCTCGGCAACCGGCTGCTGCGCCGGCTGGCGGAGTCCGTGGCGGGCGCCGGGCTCTGGGACGAGCTGGCCACCGACTGGCTGCTGCTCGACATGGAGCTGATGCCGTGGTCGCTGAAGGCCGGCGGGCTGCTGCGCACCCAGTACGCGGCGGTCGGCGCGGCCGCCGGCGCCGTGTTCCCCGGCGCGCTCGACGCGCTGGCGGCCGCGGCGGCGCGCGGCGTGCCGGTGGACGGGCTGCTGGC
Organism: Streptomyces hainanensis; assembly: GCF_004348415.1. Lineage (GTDB taxonomy): Bacteria > Actinomycetota > Actinomycetes > Streptomycetales > Streptomycetaceae > Streptomyces > Streptomyces hainanensis. Next base: position 4,612 of record NZ_SMKI01000255.1, on the reverse strand, counting down.
GCGGCAGCGCGAGCGGGCGGCGGACGCCGCGGCGTTCACCACCGCCTACGGCCGCTACTGCTGGCCCACCGGCGGCGGGCTCGACGGCGTCCGGGCGGCGCCGTTCCAGCTGCTGGCGGGCGAGGGCCGGTCGCTGGCGGCGACGCTGCCGCAGGACGAGCAGCTGGCGCTGATCGACCGGATGGTCGCGGCGGAGCGGGACGTCGCGCACCGGGACCCGGTGCTGACCCCGACCCGGCGGCTGTTCGTGGACACCGGCGACGACGCCTCGGTCGCGGCCGGCACCGACTGGTGGCTGGCGCTGACCGCCGAGGGCGGCGAGGGCATGGTCGTGAAGCCGCGGGCGGCGCTGCCGCTCGGCCCCGACGGGCGGCCCGCGCAGCCGGGCGTCAAGTGCCGCGGGCGGGAGTACCTGCGGATCGTCTACGGCCCGGATTACACCAGGCCGGAGCACCTGGCCAGGCTGCGCGAGCGGAGCCTGGGCCACAAGCGGTCGCTGGCGCTGCGCGAGTACGCGCTGGGCTTGGAGGCGCTCGACCGGCTGGCGGCCGGCGAGCCGCTGTGGCGGGTGCACGAGGCGGTGTTCGCGGTGCTCGCGCTGGAGTCGGAGCCGGTGGACCCCCGGCTCTGACCGCCCGCACGCGCCGCCGCTCGGCCGAGGGGCCGGGCGGCGGCGCGCGGGCTGCCCGCAGAATGGAGCCATGACCTTCCATGTCGACTCGGAGACCGGTCGTCTGCGGCGCGTGATCCTGCACCGCCCCGGCCTCGAACTCAAGCGGCTGACCCCCACCAACAAGGACGAGCTGCTGTTCGACGACGTGCTCTGGGTGCGGCGCGCCCAGCAGGAGCACGACATCTTCGCCGGCCTGCTCCGCTACCGCGGGGTCGCCGTGCACCTGTTCGGCGACCTGCTGGCCGAGAGCCTGGCCGTGCCGGCGGCACGGGCCCTGGTGCTCGACCGGGTCTTCGACGAGCGCGAGTACGGCCCGCTGGCCACCGACCGGCTGCGGGCGGCGTTCGACGAGCTGCCGGCGCCCGAGCTCGCCGAGGCGCTGATCGGCGGCATCACCAAGCGGGAGTTCCTGGAGCGGCACCCGGAGCCCACCTCGGTGCGCTTCCACGTGATGGAGCCGGACGGTTTCCTGCTGCACCCACTGCCCAACCACCTGTTCACCCGGGACACCTCGGCGTGGGTCTACGACGGGGTGGCGATCAACGCGATGCGGTGGCCGGCGCGGCAGCGGGAGAGCGTGCACTTCGAGGCGGTCTACGGCTACCACCCGCTGTTCGCCGGCGAGCGGGCCGGCCGCTTCCACCTGTGGTCGGAGGGGCAGGGCGCGCACCCGTCGACCATCGAGGGCGGGGACGTGCTGGTGATCGGCAACGGCGCGGTGCTGGTGGGGATGAGCGAGCGGACCACGCCGCAGGCCGTGGAGCTGCTGGCGCGGCGGCTGTTCGCGGCCGGCTCGGCCCGCACCATCGTGGCGCTCGACATGCCCAAGCGGCGGGCGTTCATGCACCTGGACACGGTGCTGACCATGGTGGACGGGGAGACCTTCACCCAGTACGCGGGCCTCGGCATGCTGCGCTCCTACACCATAGAACCGGGTTCGGGGGCCCAGGAGCTGAAGGTGACGGACCATCCGCCCGAGCACATGCACCGGGCGATCGCGGCCGCGCTCGGTCTCGGCGCGATCCGGGTGCTGACGCCCACCCAGGACGTGCACTCGGCCGAGCGGGAGCAGTGGGACGACGGCTGCAACGTGCTGGCGGTCGAGCCGGGCGTGGTCGTCGCCTACGACCGGACGGTGACCGCCAACACGCATCTGCGCCGCCAGGGGTTCGAGGTGCTGGAGATCCCGGGCGGCGAGTTGGGCCGGGGCCGGGGCGGGCCGCGCTGCATGAGCTGCCCCGTGGAGCGCGACCCGGTGTCCTGACCGGCCCCCGCCGTCACCCCCGGCGGCGGGAGGGCCACCAGACGCGGTCGCCGAGCAGGACGACCGCCGCCGGCACCTGCACGGAGCGCACCAGCAGCGTCTCGACCAGCACCCCGATCGCCACCCCGACGCCGACCTCGGCCACGGTCACGTCGGGGATCTGGGCGAGGGCCGCGAAGGTGCCGGCGAGCACCAGCCCGGCGGCGGTGATCACGCCCCCGGTGGCGGCCAGGCCACGGCGGACCGCCTCCGGGGTCGGGTGGTGGCGGCGCTCCTCGCGGACCCGTTCCATCAGGAAGATCGTGTAGTCGACGCCGAGCGCGACCAGGAACACGAAGACGTAGACGAACAGGTCGGCGGCGACCCCGCCGAAGCCCATGACCTCGGTGAACACGAGGGTGGACAGGCCGAGCGAGGCGGCGAAGGACAGCACGGTGGCGGCGAGCAGCAGCACCGGCGCGACCAGCGAGCGCAGCAGCGCGGCCAGGATGACGGCGATGGCCAGCAGCACCAGCGGGACGATGCGGGCGGTGTCGTCGAGGGCCGCCTCCCGGTAGTCGAGCTGCACGGCGGGGGTGCCGCCGACCAGGGCGTCGTCGGTGACGTCGGCGAGCGCGGCCCGGACGGCGCGGATCGCGTCGCCGGCGCGGTCCCCGTAGGGCGGGACGGCGAGTTCCACGTCGAGCGTCGGCCGGCCGGCCAGTTCCTCGCCCGGCGCGGCGGCCGCGACGTCCCGGGCCCCGGCCGCCGCGCCCTCCGCGGCGGCCAGGGTGGCGGCGTCGGCGTCGGCGGGCAGCACCACGGTGAGCGGCGCGGTCAGGCCCTCGGGGAAGTGCTCGGCCAGGGTCTCGCGGCCGATGACGGAGTCGGCGTCCGGCGGCACCTTGTCGATCGGGTCGGCGCTGGTGGTCAGGCCGGTGAGGCCGAGGGTGGCCAGGCAGAGCCCGAGGGTGACGAGCAGTCCGGCGCGGCGCGGCCTGGCCACCACCCGGCGGGCGACCGCGTCCCAGAGGCGGTGGTCGGCGGCACCGCGCGGGCGGCCGGGACGGGGCGCGCGCGGCCAGAGCGGCCAGCGGCCGGCGCAGGCGAGGAGGGCCGGCAGCAGGGTCAGCATGGCGACGAGCGAGATCACGATGCCGGCGGCGGCGACCGGGCCGAGGCCGCGCAGCCCGGCGAGGTCGGCGACCAGCAGGCAGAGCAACCCGGCGGTGACGGTGCCGGCGCTGGCCAGGATGGCGGGCCCGGTGCGGCGCAGCGCCTCGGCGACGGCCTCGTGGCGGTCGTGGTGGCGGGCCAACTCCTCGCGGTAGCGGCTGAGGTAGAGCAGCGCGTAGTCGGTTCCGGCGCCGAAGACCAGCACGATCTGGATGGCGGAGGACAGTTCGCTGACGGTGAGCCCCGCCTGGGCCAGGCCGTAGGCGGCGGCGCGCGAGGCGACGACGGCGACCAGGGCGGCCAGCAGCGGCACCAGCCAGAGGACGGGGCTGCGGTAGGTGCCGAGCAGCAGCACGGCGACGATCGCCATGCTGGTGAGCATGAGCGCGGCGTCCACGTCGCCGCCGCTGTTGTCGACGCCGAGCGCGGCCTCCCCGGTGACCCGGGCGGTCAGCCCGGTGGGGGCCTCGGCGACGGTGTCGCGGAGCGCGGCGACGGCGCGTTCGACGGTGTCGTCGTCGGCGTGGGCCGGCTGGATCCGCACGGGGAAGAGGGTGGTGCGGCCGTCCTCGGCGACGTCGACGTCCCCGGGGGGCGTCGCGCCTGGCACGTCGGCGGCGGAGACGGCGGCCGCGGCCGCCCGGACGGCGGCCAGGTCGGCGTCGTCGAGGGGCGCGCCGTCGTCCCGGGTGTGGAGCACCAGCGCGGTCTCGGCGTCCGGGTGCTCGGGGTCGGGCTCGGCGAGTTCGGCGACCCGGCTGGACTCGTAGCCGCTCGGCAGGTAGGCGGCCGCGTCGTCGCGTTGTACGTCGCCGAGGTCGGCGGCGAGGCCGCCGGCGGCGACGGCGAGCAGCAGCCAGCCGAGGAGTACGGGCCACTTGGCGCGTTTCACGAACCGGCCGAGCCGGGTCGGCCGGTCGGCCGGTGGGTGCGGGTGGGGGGCCTTGGACGCGGCCGCCTGGGTGTGGGACATGGCCTCGATGGCACCAGCCGGCGGGGGGTGCGCGCATCGCCGGCGGGAGCGGACCCGCGGGCGCGGGACTCACTCTCGGGGACCAGCCGCGGCGAGCCCGGCTCGGCCTTCCGGGTGAGGCGTTCCGCACCCGGTCTCCGTAGGCTCGGGGGAATGTTCGACGATCCGGGTTCACGGCGCAGGGGCCGCCTCGCGCTGCGGGCGGCGACCGTGGTGACGGCGGTCGCGCCGGCGCTGCTCGACCAGCCGACCACCGACACCTCCGGGACCGCCTGGCTGGCGCTCGGCGGCTACGTGGTGGTGGCCGCGGTGGCGATCGCGCTGGGGCCGCGCTGGCCGCTCGGCACGTTCGTCGCCACGCTGGTGACGCTGGGCGCCGCCGAGGTCGTGGCGGCGGCGGCCGAGGCCAAGATCAGCCCGATGGCGGTGCTGCCGCTGGCGTTCGGCCTGTACGCGCTGGGCGCGTACAGCAGGCCGCGACGCGCGGTGCTCGCCATGGTGGGCGGGGCGGCCGTGGTGTTGTTCGGGGTCTGTCTCTTATACATAT
>NZ_SMKI01000254.1 GCF_004348415.1 Streptomyces hainanensis | reverse complement strand
TCCCCGTCCCCGCTCGCGGGTCGTCCCGGCCCCCCCTCGTCCACGGCCCGCTCGCGGCCGTGGACTCGTGAAAGGCGACAGGGACGTTGACCACGACCACACTCACCGCGCCACGCCACCACACGGACCCCGGCACACGGTGGGACGACCGCACCGTCACCGACTGGGCGCTGGCCGCCAGGTCCGGCGACCGGCACGCCACGGAGCGCTTCGTGCGGGCGGTCCGCACCGATCTCCTGCGCTACGTCACCCGGTTGAGCGGTGACGCGCAGGCCGCCGAGGACCTGACCCAGGAGACCCTGCTGCGCGCGCTGCGCAGCCTGCCGGCGTTCGAGGGCCGCTCCTCGGCCCGCACCTGGCTGCTGTCGATCGCCCGCCGCACGGTGGTGGACCGGATCCGCTACGAGCGGTCCCGGCCCCGGCTGGCCGACACGGCGGACTGGCTGACGGCGGTGGAGGGCGCCCAGTGCCGGGCGCAGCCGGGCTTCGAGGAGGGCGTCGCCCTCGCCGAACTGCTCGCCGAACTGCCGACGGACCGCTCGACCGCCTTCACCCTCACCCAGATCCTCGGCCTGCCCTACGCCGAGGCGGCCCGCGCCACCGGCTGCCCGGTGGGCACGGTCCGCTCCCGGGTGGCTCGGGCCAGGCAGGCGCTGATCTCCCAACTCGCGGAGCGCTGACGTCGTTTATGAGACGTCGTTGGTGAGACGTCGTTTATGAGACGTCGTTGGTGAACAGCCGACGGCCGGCACCCGGACGCACCGGGTGCCGGCTGTCGGCCTCGTCACCCGGGGGCTAACGCCCCTCGCCGAACCTGGCCGGCGCCCCCTCGACCCGGCCGAGCACCGTGTCGACCAGCAGGAAGCCGAGCAGGGTGACGCCGAACAGCGGCAGGAACCAGCCGACCAGCGCCACGCAGGCGACGAGCGGCCACAGCAACGCCGGCGGCACCCGGCGCCAGGCGCCGCGCGGCAGCGGCCGGCCGAAGGCCCCGCCCCTTCCGCGCTGCCACCACATCCGGTAGCCGAGCAGGATCATGGTGATCAGGCAGAGCGCCAGGGTGCCCAGGGCGATCTGGTTGACCAGGCCGAAGAGCGTCCCCATGTGCAGGTCGATCCCCCAGCGGCTGAGCTTGGCCAGCAGCGGGTAGTCGTCGAACCGCACCACGTCGAGCACCTCGCCGCCGTTCGGGTTGATGGCGACGGCGTCCTGCTTGGTGGGCCAGGCACGCTGGACCTCGCGGATCACGTAGGCGGACTCGGCGTCGGCGGGCGGCACCAGTTCCACCGGGTTGTCGATCCCCTGCGCGCGGGCGATGGCCAGCGCCTCGTCGACCCAGAGCCCGGAGGCCGGCCGGTCGCCGCCGCCCGCCTCTCCCGACACGTCCGGGTGCCCCTCGTGCCCCGGGGTGGTTTCCGCGGCGCCCTCGATCGTCGGGGAGACGTCCGGGGTCGACTGCCCGAGCGAGGAGCGCAGCTCGGTCACGTTGGCGCCGGCGTAGGCGGACCAGGTCAGGCCGGTGGCCGCGAGGAAGAACAGGCCGGCCGCCACCGTGGCGCCCAGCGTGCCGTGCAGGCCGAGCGTGCGCCGCCGGCCGGTGGCCGGCCGCTTCTCCGCCGCGCCGGCGCCCCTGGCACGGCGGGCGCGCCAGCGCGCCAGGAAGAGCAACAGCCCGCCGCCGGCCACGACCCACAGCCAGCTGGCGGCCAACTCGCTGTACAGCCGGCCGACCTCGCCCAGGTGCAGGTCGCGGTGCAGTTCGTCGATCCAGGTGCGGAGCGGCAACGCCCCGGTGGAGCCGTACTGTTCGAGCGCGCCCCGCACCTCGCCCGTGTAGGGGTCGACGAACACGGCGAGCGTCTTGTCGTCGTCGACGTCGGGGACCCCGGCGAGCAGCACCCGGGTGGTCTCACCGGCTCCCGGCGACAGCCGGATCGCGGAGATCGAGCCCTCCGGGTACGCGTCCCTGGCGTTCTCGACCTGCTGGGAGAGCGGTAGCTCCACGCCGTCGCCGACCGGGACCCGCAGCTCGTCCGCGTAGACGAGCCTCTCCAACTGGTACGAGGCGGCGTACAGCAGCCCGCTGCCGGCTGCGACCAGCAGGAACGGGGCGATCAGCACGCCGGCGTAGAAGTGCAGCCGCAGCACGAGCGGACGCAGCGCCGCCCAGCCGGTGGACCGACCGGGCGGCGTCGTTCGGACGTCTGGCGTCTCGGTGGACTCACTGGACTCGGTGACGGACATCGCCTGCTCCCGCATCGCACCGGACCACGCGGTTCGCGGCCTCACTCCGGTGGTCGGAAGCGGGCGGGCGTGAGTTCCCGAGCGCCGTGCTACACCTTCCTGGCCACGCCCCCGTACTGGTGCACCTCGGCCGGCAGGCCGAACGCGAGGGCGTCGGGGCGCCAGCGGGAGCAGGAGACCACGCCGGGCTCCAGCAGTTCGAGGCCGTCGAAGAAGCGGGCGATCTCCTCGGGGCTGCGGAGGATGTACGGCACCGAACCGCCGCCGTTGTAGCGGCCGATGGCCTCCACGTACTCCTGGCTGGTGTTGGTGGAGTCGTAGTGCACCAGGTAGCTGCCGGACGGGAGCGCGTCCACCAGCTGCTTGACGATGGCGCGGGCCTGCTCGTAGTCCTCGATGTGGCCGAGAATGCCCATCAGCATGAGCGCGACCGGCTTCTCGAAGTCCAACGTCTCGCTGGCGCCGGCCACGATGCCGTCGGGCTCGTAGAGGTCGGCGTGGATGTAGCCGGCCTCGCCCTCCGGGGAGCTGACCAGCAGGGCACGCGCGTGGGCGAGCACCAGCGGGTCGTTGTCGACATAGACGATCCGCGACTCGGGAGCCACGCGCTGGGCGATCTCGTGGGTGTTGTCGACGTTCGGCAGCCCGGTGCCGATGTCGAGGAACTGCCGCACGCCGGCCTCGCCGGCGAGGACCCGCACGGCCCGGGCGAGGAAGTAACGGGCGGCGCGGGCACCGTCGACGATCCCCGGGAACACGTCCCGGAACGCGTCACCGGCGACCCGGTCCACCTCGTAGTTGTCCTTGCCGCCCAGCCAGTAGTTCCAGATCCTGGCGGAATGCGGCACGCTGATGTCGATCTGCGCCCGGGCGGCCGCGTCGGGATACGACGGCTCGTCGGTCATGCTGCTCCTCGTCCTGGTGCGCGTGGGTGTCGCTCTCGGGGGGTGGTCGAGACCACACGCTATGTTCGACGCCGGCCGGTCGCCACCCGAACCGCGCGCTTTCGCCAGTCACCGCAGCTCACGGGCGGGACACGGCAGTTGGGACCGGTTCCGGTTCGGTGAGCAGCCGACGAGGTCGAGGGTGAGGTAGCCGGTCGCCTGGACATACCAAGTGGCGTGCGCGTCGCCTCCCCGGCGGAGGGTGTCACGGACGTGGGCGATCTTCGCGGCGAGTCGTTCCGGCTCTCGCTCCTGCGGCGCGGCGAAGCCGGGCGCGGCGCGCGTGATCTGTTCCTCGAACCACTGGACGGCCGCGTCGGCGTCGTGGAACGTCGCGGTGACGTGGCGTGCCGGTCGTAGCAGCCAGTTGGCGATGAGGATGGGGGTGCACGGGTTGTCCGCGAACTCCGGCGAGCCCGGCCGGCGCGGGCCTTCCCGGTCGTAGGTGCGGCGGTCGCCGGTCCAGCGGTAGGCATGGAAGTGCGGCCGGGGCCGGCCCCCTTTCGGGGGCCGGCCGTCGTGCGGGCTACTGGCGTCCACAGCCGTCGCCGTCTCCACAGCCGCCGGACTGTTCACTGTCCGTGGGTTCGTCGTCTCCCGGATCCGCTGCCATGTCGGTTACCGTTCCTCTCACTCAGCGCCACCGGCGCCACGTCTCCCGGCCGCGCGGCCCACTCACACCACCACCCAACGGCCGCAACCACACCCGCCCACACTCAAGCGCCATCACCCGACCGACCTCGTCGCGTGATGCGTCGCGCGCGGTGGCGCCCACGTCGAGAGCCAGAGCCGGTTCCCCGGCTCGAGGCGGAGGAATGTCGCTCATGTCATCAGCTCCTTGATCGCTGGAGGCCCTGCACTTGGACGGCGCCTGCCGTTGCCAGGGGGTCACGTGGCCTCCCAGGGCATCGCGCCGACCACGCGGGCAGCACGCCAAACAGTATCGCTATTCGCGAAAAGCAGCAAGGTTGCGGTGAGGGGCTGGTGGCCTACCGTGTACGAGTGACGAGTCCATCGAGGAGGACGAATGAGCGGCGGCTGGACCACTACGTCGGTGCCCTACCTGGCGCCGCCTAAGGGCGGCGCTGGGGATATGTGGGGTGCTGACGCCGCAGCCCGCGGGCAGCGCGGCACCCAGCGCGTGGTGCATGCCGGTGAGGTGCCGGCACAGTCCGAGGTGGCGGAACTGCTGGGCGTCGAAGCTGGCGCCGCAGTGGTAGTCCGGCGGCGGATCATGTATCTCGACGACCAGCCATGCGAGTTGACCGACACCTACTACCCGGCACACATCGCCGCCGGAACCCGGCTAGCGGGCACCGCCAAGATCCGCGGCGGAGCGGTCACCCTGCTGGCCGAACTCGGACATGTGGGAGTGCTGGCCCGCGAGGAGGTGACCGCCCGCATGCCGACCGAGGAAGAGCGCGAACTGCTCTGTTCCGGACCGGGAGAGCCAGTGCTCCAGCTGACCCGTGTCACATTGGACGATGCGCACCGGCCCATCCAGGCCGAGATCATGACCATGTACGCCCGACATCAGCGACTGCGCTACGAACTGCGGATTGGATGACCTCCGCCCATGGCCGACACCAACGCCCCTGACCGCCGATCCCTACACGAACGGATCGCGGCGGATCTGCGCGACGAGATTCTGAGCGGTGATCTGGCCCCGGGCGCGAAGCTTCCCTCCACGACACAGCTCAAGGCCAGGTTCGGCGCCTCGAACGCGACCGTGCAGAAAGCCCTGCACCTGCTCAAGGACGAACGGCTGGTCGTCGGCCGACCGGGTGCCGCAGTCACCGTCCGTGAACGCCGCTCGCGCACCATCCGCCCGGCTTCCTCCATGGCCCCGGCCCCGACCGGCGAAACCTACCGATGGCTCACCGAAGTCGAGAGGTTGGGCGCCACAGCCCGAAGCAAGCTGCTCGACGTACGGGAAGCTGTGCCTCCTGCCGACGTGGCGACCGCGCTCGGCCTCGCCGCAGGTGACACCACGCTGCTGCGCAGCCAGGTACTCATACTCGACGACGAACCGGTCGAGATCGTCTCGTCCTACTACCCGCTGGGCATCGCTCGCGGCACCGCCCTGATGGAGCGCCGCAGGATCAAGGGCGGGACCCCGACCCTCCTGGCCGAACTCGGCCATCCTCCCCGGCTGAGCGTCGACCGCGTCTCCGCGCGGGTACCGACCCAAAACCAGTTCGCCTTGCTCGAACTCCCCAGCAGCCTGCCGGTGCTGCGGACGCTTCGCGTCGTTTACAGCGACGACGACCGGCCAATCGAGGCCAGCGTCATGATCAAGGCGGGCCACCTCTACGAGCTCCAGTACGAGTTCGCCCCTGAGGCGTCCGGCGAGGCACCGGCCGTACGCTCGGCAGGACAGCCGTAGGCGCCGAGGATCCATTACGGGGCGTGACGTCGACTGCGCGGTATCGAAAGCGTCCGGCGTTCGTTCGCCGCAGCCGTGCGGCGGGCGCGGACGGCGACCGACGGCCCGTTCCCTACACTTGATCGGATGGCGAACGACACCCCGCTCGCGCCCGTCGTGGTCGACCACGACCCCGCCTGGCAGGCGCGAGGTCTCGCTCTCGCGGACGAGCTGCGCTCCGCCCTCGCGCCGCTGGCGCTGCGCGTCGAGCACATCGGCAGCACGGCGATCCCCGGCATGGCGGCCAAGCCGGTCTTCGACCTCCAGGTCGGCGTCCGCGATCTCCACGACGCCGAGCGTGCCTTCGACCGGCCCCTGGCCGACCGGGGTTTCCGGCGATCGCCCTACCAGCAGGACCACGTCCCGGCCGGACGCGACGACGACCCGGCGCGCTGGACGAAGCGGCTGTGGACCCGGCGTGGGCACGCCGGCGGGGACGTCAACCTGCACGTCCGCGTCGTCGGTTCCCCGAACGAGCGGCTCGCGCTGCTGTTCCGCGACTGGTTCCGGGCCCATCCGGAGGCGGTCCCCGCCTACGCCGGCTTCAAGCAGGTCCTCGCGGGCGCCGTCGACGACATCGGCGTCTACGCCGACGTCAAGGATCCCGTCGTCGACCTGGTCGTCGCGGTCGCCGAGTCCTGGGCCGCCGAGACCGGCTGGGCGGTCACCCGCGGCAGCACGTCGGCGCCGTATCTCGGCCCGCGCCCGTCGGATGTGTGGGGCGCCGAAGCGGCCACGCGGGGGCGGCGGGGGACGCAGCGGGTGGTGCACGCCGGGGAGGTGCCGGCGTCGGCCGAGGTCGCGAAGCTGCTCGGCGTGCCGGCCGGCGACCCGGTGGTCGTGCGCCGCCGGATCATGTATCTCGACGACCAGCCCTGCGAGTCGACCGACACCTACTACCCGGCGCGCATCGCCGCCGGCACCCGGCTGGCGGGCACCGCCAGGATCCGGGGCGGGGCGGTCACGCTGCTGGCGGAGCTGGGACACGTGGGCGTGCTGGCCCGCGAGGAGGTGACCGCCCGGATGCCGACCGACGAGGAACGCGAACTGCTCCGTGCCGGCCCCGACGAGCCGGTGCTGCGGCTGACCCGCGTCACCCTGGACGACGCGCACCGGCCCGTCCAGGCCGAGATCATGACCATGCGCGCCCGGCACCAGCGGCTCCACTACGAACTGCGGAGCGGTACGGGGTGATGTCGATCCGCCTGACCCGTCCGCCGTTGACACGGAACCTGATCACCGCGTAGGGGCGGCCGCCGGGCGCGATGACCGCGCCGGGGTGGCCGGCGACGAGGATCGGGACGGCGGTGGCGATCCGGTCGGCGAAGGCGCTCGTCTCCTCGGCGATGGCCGTGGCCCCGTGGACGACGGCTCGCGCGTCCGCCGGCAGCAGCCGGGGATGTGCCGTGCGGACGGCGTCCGGAGCCAGCAGCGTGACCAGTCGCGCGATGTCGCCGCCCCGGGCGGCCGCCAGGAAGGCGGAGACGATCTCCGCGTGCTCCGTGCGTTCCGCGTGTTCCGCGTGGTGACCGGGGTCGGCCGGTCGGGCGCCACGGAGCCTGAGGCGCGCGCGGCTGGCCAGCTTCTTCGCGGAGATCGGGGTGGTGTCGAGTACGGGTGCCACCTGGTCGAACGGGAGGGCGAACAGGTCGTGCAGCACGTACGCGACGCGCTGCCGCGGTGACAGCTCGGCGAGCAGTACGAGCAGCGCCCTCGACACGTTCTCGCGACGCAGGAACGCCTCGTCGGCCGCCAGTTCCACGGGGTCGAGGTCTTCGGAGAACAGCGGGAGTTCGGCCCGCCGCTGGCGGGCCCTGAGCTGGTCGAGGCACAGCCGTGCCGTCACCGTGGTGAGCCAGCCGTCCGGGTTGGTCACCTGGGCCATGTCCGCCGTCTGCGCCCGCGTCCAGGCGGTCTGGACGGCGTCCTCGGCGTCGTGGTGCGAGCCGACGATCCGGTAGGCCAGCGACATCAGCCGGGGCCTGGCGGCCTCGAAGTGTTCGACGAGTTCCACAGGGGTCACCTCTCGTGCCCGCTCGACGTCAGGTGGGTGAGAGAGACCGAGATCCGACGAACACGGCAGCCCGAGGAGGCACCTTGAGCATAGTCACCGGGGTCGCGGGGTGGACGGACTGGCCGCTGGTCCTGACCGTCTGCTGCGTCGTCGCCAACGGGTTCGAGGTGGGGGCGAAGCTCGCCCGGGCCCGGTTCGTCACGCGGAACTCCGCCGAGGTGGGCGTGGGCCCGGAGTGGATCCCGTACCTCGCGCTGCTGGAGGGTGCGGGCGTCGTGGGACTCGTGGTCGGGCTGTCGGGGTGGCGACTGGTCGGGCTGGCGGCGGCCGTCGGCCTGCTGCTGTTCTTCGTCGGCGCCGTCCACGCCCATGTGCGGGCGCGGGTGTTCCACAACATCGCCTTCCCGGTGGCCTTCCTCGGCCTGGCCGGCGCCGCCGTCGCGCACTTCGTGGGGGCGGGCGGCTGACGCGGCGTCGCCCCGGGCCGGACGACGACGGCCCGGGGCGACGGCGAGCGGCTACAGGCCGTCGGCGACCATGGCCGCGACGATACGGACGTGGCGGTCGGCGTTGGTGGTGGACCACTCGTTGTCGTAGTTGAGGCCGTAGGGCCAGAAGTGGCCGCCGCCGGTGGAGAGGACGGCGCCTGACCCGTCGTACTGGCGGACGAGCGCGGTGGCCTGGGCGCCGGTCCAGGTGCCGCCGCCGCCCAGGCGGCTCCAGCCGGCGCTGGTGCCGACGCCGATGGTGTGGGCGATCTCGTGCAGGGCGGTGCGCTCGCTCATGTAGGAGCGGTTGGCGCCGAAGCGGATGGTGCCGTTGATGTTGCCGTCGGCGGTCGGCACGCTCGGGTCGTAGCGGACGGTGATGGACTTGCCGAGGCCGCCGCTGAGGTTGTTGTAGCGGGCGACGGCCGCGTTCATGGCGCTGGTGATGCGGTTGTAGGCGTCGAGTTGGTCGGCGGTGGGGTTGGCCGCGCGTTCCAGCCGCCAGGTGATGGTGGCGGCCGCCGACGGGTCACCCGCGACGACCGGCGAGGCGGACGGGGTCGCGACGGCGGGGGTCGGCGCGGCCAGCGCCAGGGCGGCCAGCGCGACGGCGGCGGCCAGGCGCCGGAGGACGGAGGAGATCACCAGTGTTGCCCTCTCGCTCGGAATCGCTCACACGTCAAAATGGCAGGTGCACGTCATCCCAGAAAACCGCACATCGCCCAACAGTCAACCCCCACGTCGACATCACCCCGACATCTTCTCGTCACCCAACGGCCGTGTATATGTGGGGCGTTGTGAGGACGCTTCGACCGTGCGACGAATATGGGGGATCGTCCTCGCGGCGCTGCTGCTCGGGGGCGTAGCCGTCGCCCTCGTGCAGGGGCGCGACGACGGGGGGACGGCCACGACGACGGTGCGTGGCGTGATCGGGTCCGAGAAGGCGGAGTTCTTCGCGGACCCGGAAGTGATCGAGGCGCTGGCCGAGCGCGGATTCGAGGTCAGGACCGACTCGGTCGGGTCCTGGGCCATGGACGGCGTCGACATGGCGGGCTACGACTTCGCCTTCCCGTCCAGCCAGGGGCCGGCCCAGGAACTGGCGGCGCGGGCCGAGTCGCCGGGGGCGCCGCTGCGGCCGTTCTACTCGCCGCTCGTGGTGCTGGCACGCGGCGCGGCGGCCGAGGTGCTGGCGGCCGAGGGGCTCGCCACCCTGGCCGACGAGCACCGGGGACTGCTCGCGATGGAGCCGTTCCTGGCCGCGGTCGGCGACGGCCGCGCCTGGGGCGACCTGGCGGGGGCCGACCCGCAGGACGGTCTGGCCGGCGCGCTCTACGTGTCGAGCACCGACCCGCTGACCTCCAACTCGGGCGCCCTCTACCTGGCCGCCGCCTCCTACGTCGAGAACGACGGCACCGTCGTCGCCGACGCCGAGGGCGTCGAGCGCGTGACGCCGCTGCTGCGCGCCCTCGTCCAGGTGCAGGGCACCCAACAGCCCAGCTCCGACGGGCCGTTCCGGGACTTCGTCAGCGGCATCGGCAACCCGCTGGTGCTCGCCTACGAGTCGCAGATCGGGTCGCTGCTGATGGCCGGCCAGGACCCCGGCGACGTCGTCGTGCTCTACCCGGACACCACCGTCTCCAGCGACCACACCCTGGTGCCGCTGTCGGAGGAGGGCCGGGAACTCGGCCAACTGCTCACCGAGGACTCGGAGTTGCGGCGGCTCGCGGTCCGGCACGGCTTCCGCCCGCAGGGCGCCACCGCCGAGTTCACCGAGGCGGCCGGCGAGCACGTCGCCTACCTCGACGCCGGCCTCGCCGGCGTCAGGCAGGCGCCGCCGCCCACCACGGACGTGTTGCGGCAGTTGGCGGAGCGCGCCACGGGCCGCTCGGAAGGGAACTGACCACCATGCCCGAGCTGACCCCACCCGGCTCTGACAGCCCGCTGATCCTCACCCCGCCTGACCCGGTGCCCGAGGTGCGGGCCGAGCAGGCCTCGGGACTGGTCCCGGTCGACGCCGCGGCCCGCGAGGAGCTGGCCCGCCGCGCCGCCGCCTACGTCGACTCGCTCACCGAACTCGACACCCGCTCACCGGAGTTCACCACCCGGGTGGGCGAGGTGACGGCGCTGGGCGGCGACGAGATGCGGGCCGCCGCCCAGCAGTCCAACCGGATGCTGGAGCGCAGCGTCCGCTCGCTCGCCAAGGGCGCGGGCGGCGAGGCGGGCGACGCCCAGTCCCGGGTCGCCGGCTCGCTGGTCGAACTGCGCCGCACCGTCGAGGATTTGGAGCCGCGCGACTCGGCCGCCGGCGGGGTGCGCCGGCTGCTGTCCAGGCTGCCGGGCGGCAACCGGTTCCGCGACCACCTGGCCCGCTACGCCTCGTCGCAGGGCACGCTGCAGAAGATCGTGCGCGCGCTGCGCTCCGGCCAGGACGAGCTGCGCCGGGACAGCGCCGCCCTGCACACCGAGCGGTCCAGGCTCTGGGACACCATGGGCAAGCTCCAGGAGTACGCGGTGCTCACCGAGGCCCTGGACGCCGAACTCCAGCGACGCGTCGACGCGTTGGAGGCGACCGACCCGGAGCGGGCGGCGGCCGTGCGGGCCGACGTGCTGTTCCCGGTCCGGCAGAAGCACCAGGACCTGCTGACCCAACTCGCGGTCTGCGCCCAGGGATACCTGGCGATGGACGTGGTGCGGCGGAACAACGACGAGCTGGTCAAGGGCGTGGAGCGGGCCGCCACCACCACGGTCTCCGCGCTGCGGATCGGGGTGATGCTCTCGGCCGCGCTGGAGAACCAGCGCAAGGTCACCGAGCAGGTCAACGCGCTGCGCTCGACGACCGAGGACCTGGTGCGGGCCAACGCCGACATGCTGGCCACCCAGAGCGGCGAGATCCAGCGGATCGCCGCCGACCCGGCGGTCGGCGTCGAGACGCTGCGGGCCGCGTTCCAGCAGATCTACCGGACGCTCGACGCGATCGACACCTACAAGGCGCAGGCCACCGAGTCGATGGCCGAGACCGTCCGGACGCTCTCCGGGGAGCTGGCGGACGCCTCGGCGCAGCTGGAGCGGTCCCGGGAACGGGACCGGGCCGAGGGCGAGCGGGGAGGCCGGCGGTGAGGCGGGCGACGGGACCCGGCCGGCTGGCCGCGCTGCTGACGGTCGTGGCGCTCGCCGCGGGCGCCTGCTCCGACGGTTCGGGCGGGTCGGGAGG
>NZ_SMKI01000253.1 GCF_004348415.1 Streptomyces hainanensis | reverse complement strand
GCCCCACGCCACCCTGCACGCCGCCGCCGTCCACCTCGGCGGCTCCCCGCTCACGCGGGCCCGGCTGCCCGCGCTGGTCGCCCCGACCGGACCCGCGCCCGGATCGGCCATCGAGGTCCGCCTCGACTGGCCCGACGGCGCCCGCGACACCGTCCGGCTGCCCGCCCCCGACGCCGACCATCCGACACCCCACGCAACGGAGAACCGCTGACCGTGCACGACAACCGTCACCTCGTCGAAGAACGCGTCACCCGCTTCCTCGCCACCCGCCTCCGCCCGGCGCTCCACGGCCCGGCCGTGCCGTTCACCCTCGGCGCCTGGCACGTCCCCGGCGAACCCGTGCCGGTCGCCGAGGCCCTGGCCGCCGACTACCGGCCCTTCGCCGTCGGCACCCCCTGGGGCGCGCCCTGGTCCACCACCTGGCTGCACGCCACCGCCACCATCCCCGCCGAGTGGGCGGGGCGCCGCGTGGAGGCCGTCTTCGACCTCGGCTTCGGACACGTCAGGGGGTTCGAGGGCCATGGCGACCTCGGCCCGGGCGGGCAGGCCGAGGGCTTCGTCCACGACGCCACCGGAGCGCCCATCCAGGGCCTCCACCCGCGCAGCCGCAGCGTCCTCCTCAACGCCTCCGCCGCCGGCGGCGAGCCCGTCGAGCTGTACGTCGAGCTGGCCGGCAACCCGCCGATCTCCGGCAGCATGGGCGTCGGCACCCACTTCGGCGACCGGGCCACCGCCGGCACCGAGCCCCTCTACACCCTCAACACCGTCGACCTGGCCGTCCGTCAGGACGACGTCTGGCATCTGCTGCACGACGTCCAGGTGCTCGACGAGCTGATGCGGCAGCTCCCGCTCGGCAGCCCGCGCCGCCACGAGATCCTGTACGCCCTGGAGCGTGCGATGGACGCCGTCGACGCCCGCGACGTGCCGGGCACCGCCGGGCGCGGCCGCGCCGAACTCGCCGGCGTGCTCGCCCGCCCCGCCCACGCCTCCGCGCACACCGTCTCCGCCGTCGGCCACGCCCACATCGACTCCGCCTGGCTGTGGCCGATCCGCGAGACCGTCCGCAAGTGCGCCCGCACCTTCACCAACATGACCACGCTCGCCCAGGAGTACCCCGAGCTGGTCTTCGCCTGCTCCTCCGCCCAGCAGTACGCCTGGATCAAGGAGCGCCGCCCGGAGATCTTCGAACGGATCAAGCGGGCCGTCGCCGACGGCAGTTGGGCGCCGGTGGGCGGCATGTGGGTCGAGGCGGACGGCAACCTGCCAGGCGGCGAGGCCCTGGCCCGCCAGTTCGTGTACGGCCGCCGCTTCTTCGCCGAGGAACTGGGCGTCGAGACCGACGGCGTGTGGCTGCCCGACTCGTTCGGCTACACCGCCGCCTACCCCCAGCTGGCCGCCCAGGCCGGGGCCCGCTGGTTCCTCACCCAGAAGCTGTCGTGGAACGAGACCAACCGGCTCCCGCACCACACCTTCGCCTGGGAGGGCATCGACGGCACCCGGATCTTCACCCACTTCCCGCCCATCGACTCCTACAACGCCGAGCTGACCGGCCGCGAACTCGCCCACGCCGAGTCGAACTTCGCCGACAAGGGCGTGTCCACCACCTCCCTGGCGCCCTTCGGCTACGGCGACGGCGGCGGCGGCCCCACCCGGGAGATGCTGGAGCGGGCCCGCCGGCTCGCCGACCTGGAGGGCTCGCCGCGCGTCGTCATCCGCCACCCCGCGGAGTTCTTCGAGACCGCGCGCGCCGAGTACGCCGACGCCGGCACCGAACTCCCCGTGTGGCGCGGCGAGCTGTACCTGGAGACCCACCGCGGCACCTACACCAGCCAGGCCCGCACCAAGCGCGGCAACCGGCGCAACGAGGCGCTGTTGCGCGAGGCGGAGCTGTGGTCGGCCACCGCCGCCACCCAGGTCGGCGCCGACTACCCCCACGAGCGCCTCGAACGGCTGTGGCAGCGGGTGCTGCTCCTCCAGTTCCACGACATCCTGCCCGGCTCCTCCATCGCCTGGGTCCACCAACAGGCCGAGGAGACGCACGCGGAGGTGACCGCCGAGCTGGAGGAGATCATCGGCGCCGCCCTCGACGCGCTCGCCGCGCCCGCCACGGGCACCCCGGGTCTCACCGTGTTCAACGCCGGCCCGCACGCCCGCGCCGGCGTCGCCGTGCTGCCCGCCGGCACCCCGGCCGTCGACGGCGCGCAGCGGCTGTCCGACGACCGGCTCGCCGTCCCGGTGGAAGCCGCCGCGCTCGGCGTCGGAGCCGGGCCGGGCGCGCCGGACCCGGAGCCCGTCGGGCTGGAGACCACGGCCGACGGCCTGGTCCTCGACAACGGCGTGGTGCGGGTCGTCGTCGACGCCCGGGGCCTCGTCACCTCTGTCCGCGACCTCGCCACCGGCCGCGAGACCATCGCCCCCGGCGCGGCGGGCAACCTGCTCCAGATCCACCCGGACGATCCGAACAAGTGGAGCGCCTGGAACATCGACCACAGCTACACCAACACCGTCACGGACCTGACCGAGGTCACCTCCGTGACCGCGACCGACACGGGACCGCTCGTCGCCGCCGTCCGCGTCGAGCGCGCCTTCGGCGCCTCGCACCTCGTACAGCACCTCGAACTGACCGCCGGCAGCCGCAGGTTGACCGTCCGCACCGACATCGACTGGCAGGAGCGTGACACCGTCCTGAAGGCCGCCTGGCCGCTGGACATCCACGCCGAGCACGAGAGCGCCGAGATCCAGTTCGGCCACGTCCGCCGTCCCACCCACCGCAACACCAGCTGGGAGGCCGCCCGCTTCGAGCTGTGGCACCACCGCTGGGTGCACGTCGGCGAACACGGCTTCGGCGCCGCCCTGTCGAACGACTCCACCTACGGCCACGACGTCACCCGCGCCACCCGCGAGTCCGACGGCGGCACCACCACCGTGCTGCGGCTCACCCTGCTGCGCTCCCCGCACAGCCCCGACGAACAGGCCGACCGGGGCCGGCACCGGTTCGCCTACGCGCTGGAGGCCGGCGCCGACCTCGGCGCGGCGGTCGCCGGCGGCTACGAGCTCAACCTGCCGCCGCGCTCCCGCCCGGTGACCGCCGACGTGCCGGCCCTGGTCGCGCTCGACGACCCCCAGGTCGTCGTCGAGGCCGTCAAGCTCGCCGACGACCGCTCGGGAGACGTGATCGTCCGCCTCTACGAGTCGCTCGGCGGGGCCGCCACCGCGAACCTCACCACCTCCTTCCCGCTGGCCGCCGCCCACCGCTGCGACCTGTTGGAGAACCCCACCGAATCCGCACTCCCGCACCCCGGGGCGACATCCGTCCCGCTGCGGTTGCGGCCCTTCGAGATCCGCACGATCCGCCTGACCCCCCGGTCCTGACCGGTGGCGAACAGTCCCGATCGCCCACCCCGCCGCTCTCCCCAGGAGACCCACGTGCCTGCAACGCCGCACGCACCACGCGAGGAACACCCCCGAGCCCAGAGACCGACCCCCCCACGCTGGCCCGCCGTCATGACGGCGCTCCTCGTCCTGACCGCCGCCGCGCCCCCGGCGCTGGCGGCCCAGGCGCGGCCGGCCGCCACCGCCGACGCCACCACCACCGTCCCGGCAGCCGCCCCGGCGGCCGCCGAGACCGTCGGCGAGCTGATGTACCCCGAGGGCCTGGGCGCCGACCTGGGCCCCGAGCCGACCACCCTCGGCCTGGCCGCCGCGGCCGGACCCGACCCCGCCGGCCTCGCCACCGGCGAACTCGACGGCCGGACCTACTGGGCCACCGACGCCGCCGCCGGGGCGGAACACCTGGCGTTCACCCCGGACGCCGAGTGGCGGGCCGCCGCCGACGCCCCGCTCACCGCGACCCTCACCTACCGCGACGCCGGCACCGGCTCCCTCGTCGCCCGGCTCGGCGCCGAAGGCGCCGCCCACCGAATACCGCTCACCGGCAGCGACACCTGGCGCACCGCCGCCGTCGAACTCGCGCCCGGCACCGAGCCGGGAGCCGACCTGCTGCTCACCGGCGAACAGGGCGACGCCGCCCGCGACATCACCGTCGCCGCCGTGCGCGTCGCCGACACCGGCGCCGAGTCCGTGCTCGGCACCGCCGTCACCGCTCGTCAACTCACCATGCGCGCCGGCGACTCCGACGACGGGCTGGTCACCGGCGAGCACGCGGGCCGCGGCTACTGGGGCACCGACCGCGCCGCGGGCACCGGCTTCCTCTACGGCAACGTCACCGACACCCTCGCCCACGACACCCGCGACACCACCGTCCTGGTCACCGTCGACTACCTCGACGAGGCCGACGCGGGCGGCTTCCTCCTGCACTACGACTCGCCGGGCGACGCGCTGGCCGAGCGGTTCAGGCCCAGCCCCACCGTCCCCTTCACCGGCAGCGGCGAGTGGCGCAGCCACACCTTCGCCCTCACCGACGCCATCCTCACCAACCGCACCAACGGCGGCGACTTCCGGATCGCCACCCAGGGCGCGGGCGCCGAGATCAGGGTCGCCGCCGTCCGGGTCTCGCTCGCCGCCGACGCGCTCGACCCGACCACCGGGCTGCGCGCCCTGATCGACGACGCCGACCTGGCCCGGTACGCGGCCCGCGAGGGCGACCGCGACGGCCAGTACCCGGAGGGCGCCACCGACACCCTCGCCGCCGCGATCGACGCGGCCCGCGAGGTCGCCGACCAGGAGGGCGTCACCGAGGACGCGGCCCGCGCCGCCCTGGAGACCCTGCACACGGCACTCGCCGAGTTCCGCGCCTCGGCCGCGACCACCGACCTCGCCCGAGGCGCCGACACCACCGCCAGCAGCGGCGAGAACCCCGCCGCGGTGGTGGACGGCGACACCGCCACCGCCTGGACGTCGGGCGACGAGGGCGCGGGGGAGTGGCTGACCGTCGACCTCGGCCGCCGCCAGACCATCGACGACGTGCGCGTCTGGTTCGCCGGCAACTACTCGCAGGCGTTCGCCGTACAGGTCTCGAACGACGGCGACGACTTCACCACCGTCCGCGAGGGCGGCGGCACGTCGGCCAACCGCTACGCCCGCGTCGGCTTCGCCGAGACCCGCGCCCGGTACGTCCGCGTCGCCTTCGAGGGCTACGCGAACGGCGCCACCCGCCAGTCGGTCGGTGCGGTCGAGGTCCGCGACCAGCGCGAGGTCACCCCGAACCCCCGGCTGATCGAGCCGCGCGACCCCGACGAGGACTGGATCGTCGCCGACTTCGACGTCCGCCGCTACGGCGCCGACCCCAGCGGGCGGCGCGACTCCACCGACGCCATCCGACGGGCGCTGTACGACTGCTCGGACGCGGGCGGCGGCACCGTCTTCCTGCCCGAGGGCACCTACCGGGTCACCGACACCGTCGAGGTGTTCAGCTTCTGCACCCTGCGGGGCGTCGGCGCCGGCCCCGACCCCGAGGACGGCGACTACGGCACGGTCGTCACGGCCGACCTGGCCTCCGGCGACGAAGGTCCCGCGCTGTTCCGCGTCGGCGGCAGTGCCGGCGTCGTCGGCGTGACCACCTGGTACCCGGAGCAGAGCGCCGCCGACCCCGTGCCCTACAACCACACCTTCGAGATCCCGGGCCGCGCCTGGAGCGGCAACGAGAACTACATGATGAGCACCGTCGCCGACGTGACGATGCTCAACTCCTACCGGGGCATCGGCGTCAGCACCATGCGCAACGACCGCGGCGAGGGCGCCTCGTCGGGACAGGTCCACGAGTCCACCACGCTCCGCGACATCCGCGGCACCGTGCTGTACGCCGGGATCACCGCCTTCAACGGCGCGGACGTCGGCACCTGGCAGGACATCACCCTGTCCAACGCCTACTGGGCCGAGGCCCCGGACGCCTACGCGCCGCCCGACCGGGCCGCGCTCGACGCCTGGACCCGGGCCAACGGCACCGGATTCGTCCTCGGCGACCTGGAGTGGGACCAGTTCACCGACATCCGGATCTCCGACTACCGGATCGGCATCGACGTGGTACCGGGCCAACGGGCCGCGTTCTGCGGCGTCTTCGTCGACACCGAGGTCACCCGCACCGACGTCGCGCTGCGCGCCGACCTCGACAGCCGCTGGGGGCTCGGCATGGCGGACAGCGTGCTGTCCGGCTCCACCGCGTCCGTCCAGGTCGTCGGCACGGCCTATGTGAAGGTCACCGACACCGAACTGGAAGGCCCCACCGAGGGCACCGTGCACCGGCTCGCCGGCGAGGCCCCCGACCGCGAGCCGCCGGCCACCGGCGAGCCGCGCGCCGAACGCGGCGTGCTCTACCCGGCGAACGCGCCCCGCACCCCCGTCGGCACCCCGCCCCAGCGGGACGCCACCGCCGCGATCCAGCGCACCCTGGACCGGGCCGCGCGCGCCGGCGGCGGCATCGTGTACCTGCCCGCCGGCTGGTACCGCCTCGAAGGACACCTGCGGGTCCCCGAGGGCGTCGAACTGCGCGGCTCCTCCGCCGTCCCGCAGCGCGACCTGCTCGGATCCAGCGCCGGCAGCGTGCTGTTCGCGTACGAGGGGCGGGACACCGCGGAAGCCGACACCGCCACCGCGCTCATCACGCTGGACGGCGAGCGGGCGGGTGTGAAGGGCCTGCGGGTCTTCCACCCGGAGAACAACCCCGCCGACCCGGACGGCCTGGCGCCCTACCCCTACGTCGTGCGCGGCACCGCGCCCGGCACCTACGTCGTGAACGTCGGCCTGCCCAACGCCTGGAACGGCGTCGAGATGGCGGCGGGCGCCGACGGCTTCGTCGTCCAGAAGCTCGCCGGTGCCTTCCTCCACCGCGGCATCACCGTCGGCGCGAACGCCGGCGGCCGCGTCGAGGGCGTGCTCAGCAACGGCAACGCCACCGCCCGCGTCGGCTACGCGCTGCCCTGGTGGGGCGTGGAGAGCGCCATCTTCCCCGAGGTCATCGACACCTACACCCGCGCGCAGTCCGACCTGGTGACGGTCGAGGGCGCCACCGGCCTGCGGCTGCTCGACGTCTTCGGCTACGGCTACCGCAACGGCCTGGTCGTCGGCTCCGGCGAGGTGACCGCGTTCAACCTCGGCACCGACAACCTGCACCAGGACGGCCACACCGTCGCCGCCGGCCCCGACGCCGACGTCACGGTGGTCAACCTGATGCGCTACAACGGCGCCACCAGCACCGGCCCCGTCCGACTGGTCAACGTGCTGGCGCTGAACATGGTGAACCGCGCGGTGACCGCCACCGCGGCCCCCGAGGGCGCCGGCACCGTCACCCTGACCGGCAACGAGACCGAGCCCGGCCGGTACGAGGAGGGCAGCGGGATCACCGCCCGCGCCGAGGCCGCGCCCGGATACCGGTTCGACCACTGGACCGCGAACGGCGAGCCGATCGACGGCGGCGCCGCACTCCCCCTCACGGTCGACGGCGACCTGGAACTGGTCGCCCACTTCGTCGGATCGGCCTGAGCCGATCCCTCGCCTGCCGACATCCACCACGTCGCCGACGGAAGGGGCGCGCGTGAGCACACTCGATCGACGGTCTCCGCGGCCCCGGAGGCGGGGGAGGGCGGACCTGACCCTGTTCTGGTTCGTCCTCCCCGGCCTGGCCGCCCTGCTGCTCTTCCACTACGTCCCGCTCCTGGGAAACGTGATCGCCTTCCAGGACTACCAGCCGTTCATCGGCATCGCCGACAGCCGCTGGGTCTGGTTCGACAACTTCGACGTCATCGTCGAAGGCGACTCGGAGTTCCTGCGCGCCCTGGTCAACACCCTCCAACTCACCCTCATCCAGGTCCTCTTCGTCTTCCCCGCCCCCATCGCCCTGGCCCTGCTGCTCAACGGCCTGCTCAGCGAGCGGATCAGGCGCGTGGTGCAGAACATCCTCTACCTGCCGCACTTCCTGTCCTGGGTCGTGGTGGTCGCGATCTTCCAGCAGATGCTGGGCAACGCCGGCCTGCTCAACGTCTTCCTCCAGGCCCAGGACCTCGGCACCTGGAACATCATCGGCGACCCCGACCTGTTCAAGGCGCTGCTCACCTCCCAGGTGATCTGGAAGGACACCGGCTGGGGCACCATCCTCTTCCTCGCCGCCCTCTCCCGGGTCGACAACGAGCTCTACGAGGCCGCGGCCGTGGACGGCGCGAGCCGCTGGCGGCAGACCTGGCACGTGACCCTGCCCTCGCTGCGCGGCCTCGTC
Source organism: Streptomyces hainanensis (assembly GCF_004348415.1). GTDB lineage: Bacteria > Actinomycetota > Actinomycetes > Streptomycetales > Streptomycetaceae > Streptomyces > Streptomyces hainanensis. The sequence continues at coordinate 3,258 of NZ_SMKI01000253.1, read as the reverse complement.
ATCCTGCTGGCCATCCTGCGGCTCGGCGACGCGCTGAGCGTCGGCTTCGAGCAGATCATCCTCCAACAGACCGCCGTCGGCATCGAGAACTCCGACGTGCTCGACACCTACGTCTACAACAACGGCCTGATCGCCGGCCAGTGGGGGACCAGCGCCGCCGTCGGCCTGGTCAAGGGCATCGTCGGCGTCGCGCTCGTCCTCGGCGCCAACAAGCTCGCCCACCTGATGGGCGAGGACGGCATCTACCGCGGCGAGCGCCGGAACCGCGGCGCGCGGCGCGACGCGAAGCGAGGAGCGAACAACCGATGAGCAGCCTGACGAGGAGCCGCCCGCCTTCCAGCCACAGCGCCGTGCCCGGGCGCACCCCCGCCACGCCGCCCTGGCGCGTCCTGCGGGCGCTGATCCTGCTGGTCTGCTGCCTGCTGGTGGTCGTCCCCTTCCTGTCCGTCGTCTCCACCTCGCTCGCCGACGCCGAGCAGGTCACCTCCTCGGGCGGCTACGTGCTCTGGCCCGACCGCCCGTCCCTCGACGCCTACCGCGCGATACTCGCCGGCGGGGTCGTCTCGCGGGCGATGCTGGTCAGCGTCGGGATCACCGTCGTCGGCACCCTGCTCAGCCTGGCCACCACCGCCGCCCTCGCCTACGGCCTCAGCCGCCCCGGCTCCTTCGGCCACCGGCCGGTCCTGCTGCTGCTCGTGCTGTCGATGCTCTTCGTCCCCGGCCTCATCCCCAGCTACCTGCTGATCAAGGAACTCCACCTGATCAACAGCTACTGGTCGCTCATCCTCCCGATGCTGATCAACGCGTTCAACGTCATCGTGCTGCGCTCGTTCTTCATGTCCATACCCCGCGAACTCGTCGACGCGGCCAAGATCGACGGCGCCGGCGAACTCCAGACGCTGTGGCGGATCGTCATCCCGCTCTCCAGGGCCTCACTCGCCGTCATCGGCCTCTTCTACGCGGTCGCCTACTGGAACTCCTTCTTCAACGCGATGCTCTACATCAACGAGTCGGCCAAGTGGCCGGTCCAACTCGTGCTGCGCACCTACGTCGTGCAGAACGCCGCCATCGGCGCGGGCGAGGCGTCCGCCGCCGGCGCCGCGCTGCCGCCCTCCTACGCGCTCCAGGCGGCGATCCTCGTCCTCTCCATCATCCCGATCGCGCTCGTCTTCCCACTCATCCAACGGCACATGACCAAGGGCCTCATGGTCGGGGCCGTGAAGGGCTGAGACGCACATGACCACGACGCACATGACCGGGCCGGCCAACGGACCGTCCCGCCGGAGCCTGCTCCGCGGCGGCCTCGGCGTGGCCGCCGGCCTCGCCGTCGCCGGCTGCGGCGAGGGCCCCGACCTGCCGCCCGCCCGCCTCAACGCCGACGTCGAACTCCCCGAGTACCTCCCGTACCAGGGCGTCGAGGTGCCGTTCCCCGGCACCGCGGACGGCGTGCTCAACGGCTACCCGCACTACCCGGCCGAGCCCACCGTGGCGTTCCCCGACGGCCCGCCGGCGCGCGGCCCCGGCATCTCGATCATGACGCTGATCTTCAACCCGGTGCCGCCGCCCGTCGACCGCAACACCCACTGGCGCGCGCTCAACGAGAGCCTCGGCACCGACCTGTCCTTCGAGATCGTCCCCGTCGCCGACTACAACAACAAGCTCGCCGTGGTCGTCGCCGGCGGCGACCTGCCCGACGCGCTGGCGGTGCAGCCGCAGACCGCGCAACGGCCCGCCATGTTCCACGCCCTCTTCCAGGACCTGAGCGACCACCTCTCGGGCGGCGCCGTCCGCGACTACCCGTTCCTGGCCAACATCCCCACCCCGGCGTGGCGCACCACCGTCTACAACGGCGGCATCTACGGCCTGCCGATGCCGCGGGCCGCCGCGGGATCCGCGATGTACTACCGCGCCGACCTGGTGCGGGAACGGTCGCTGAACCCGCGGCCCGGCAGCTTCGCCGAGTTCGAGGAGCTGTGCCGGGGCCTGACCGACCCCGACCGGCACCGGTACGCCGTCGGCGACCCGCTCACCACCTTCTACTTCGTCATGGAGATGCTCGGCGCGCCCAACAAGTGGGGCGAGGAGAACGGCCGCTTCACGTACTTCCTGGAGTCCCCGGTGGTGGAGGAGGCGCTGGAGGCCATGCGGCGACTCGTCTCCGCGGGCGTCGTCCACCCGGACGGCTTCAACGTGCTCAACATGTTCAAGGACTGGTTCGGCAGCGGCCAGACCGCCATCAACTACGACGGCGTCGCCGGCTGGAACGACTACTACCGGGCCTACGCCGCGGGCGCCGAGGACTTCGCGCTCGACGCCATGGTGGCACCCGGCTTCGACGGCGGCCCGGGCACCCACTGGGCGGGCCAGCCCAGCTACGCGACCCTCGTCCTCAAAAAGGCCCCCAGCGACCGCATCGCCCAACTGCTGCGCGCCTTCAACGCGTTGGCCGCGCCGTTCGGCACCGACGCCTACCTCCAACGCAAGTACGGCGTGCGGGGCGTCGACCACGAACTCGACGGCACCGACCCGATCCTGACCGACACCGGCACCATCGAGACGACCCTGCCCACCCTGTTCGTCACCGACGCCCCGCCCGCGCTCTACCTGCCGGAGTGGCCGGACGTCGTACGGACCCAGCACGACTTCCAGCGCCGCGCCGTCGACGTCCTCGTCCGCAACCCCGCCGTGGGGCTCTACTCCGACACCGACACCACCGTCGGCGGCCAACTCGAACTGCGCCTGTTCGACGAGCTGCGGGCGATCATGCGGGGCCGCTCCGCCACCTCGACCTGGCGCGACACCGTCGCCGAGTGGCGCCGCGAGGCGGGCGACACCATCCGCGCCGAGTACGAGGAGTCCTGGGGCCACTTCAACTGACCCCCGCGGCTAGCGCGGCGTGGTCATGGCGTCGGTGACGGCGTGGCTGGTGCGGTGCATCCGGATCGCGATCAGCGGGATCCGCACGGACTGGAGACGCTCCGCCGGCGCGGCCACGGCGAGGGCGGCCACCGGGGCGCGGGCCGGGTTGCGGATCACCACGCCCACCGCGGCCACGTCGTCCGCGCTCTCCCGGTGGTTGGTGGCGTAGCCGGCGCGGGTCACCCCCGCCAGATGCCGTTCGATGTCCTCCAGGGTGCGCAGCGTCCGGTCGGTCAGCGTCTGCACGCCCCTGGGGTACAGGTCCCGCACCTGCCCCGGCGGCAGCGCCGCCAGGATCGCCTTGCCGGCCGCCGTGGCGTGCGCGGGCAGGACCATGCC
>NZ_SMKI01000252.1 GCF_004348415.1 Streptomyces hainanensis | reverse complement strand
GCTTCGCCTTCGTGTCCGGCGACATCTGCGACGCGGAGCTGCTGGCCTCCGTGGTGCCGGGCCACCGGGTGGTGGTCAACTTCGCCGCGGAGTCCCACGTCGACCGGTCCATCGCGGACGCCGAGGCCGTCGGGAGCCCTGACCCCGCCAGGGGTCACTCGTACATGGACTCGATCAACCCCACGAACTCCCGCTCCACCACCGGCCGCTTCAGCTTCAGGCTGGGCGTCAGGTCGCCGTGTTCGACGTCCAGTTCCCTCGGCAGCAGGCGGAACTTCTTCACGGTCTGCCACGGCTGGAGGCCGGAGTTCAGCTCCTGCACGTAGCCGTCCACCAGCGCGATCGTCCGTTCGTCGGCGACGATCTTGGCGTAGTCGCCGGGGAGGCCGTTCTGCTCGGCCCAGCTCGTGATGGCCGCCTTGTCGAGGCCGATGAGCGCGCCGCAGAACTTCCGGCCGGGGCCGACGACCAGCATGGTGGAGACGTAGGGGCAGACGGCCTTGAAGCGGCCCTCTATCTCGGTCGGCGCCACGTACTTGCCGACGGAGGTCTTGAAGAGGTCCTTCTTGCGGTCGGTGATCCGCAGGTAGCCGTCGTCCGAGAGTTCGCCGATGTCGCCGGTGTGGAACCAGCCGTCCGGTTCGAGTACCTCGGCGGTCTGTTCCGGCAGGCCGTGGTAGCCCTGCATGATGCCGGGGCCGCGCAGCAGGATCTCGCCGTCGTCGCCGATGCGGACCTCGAGGCCGGGGAAGGCCTTGCCGACGGTGCCGGTGCGGTTGGCGGCGCCGGGGTTGAGGAAGCTGGCGGCGGCCGACTCGGTCAGGCCGTAGCCCTCCAGGATGGGGAGGCCGGCGCCCTCGAAGAAGTAGCCGATGTCGGGCGGGAGCGCCGCGGAGCCGGAGACGAGGGCGCGGACCCGGCCGCCGAACAGTTCGCGGAGCTTGCTGTACACCAGCCGGTCGGCGACGGTGTGCCTGGCCCGCAGGGTGGCCGGCACGGAGGTGCGGCCGGTGCGGCGGAGGTTCTCCTGGGAGACCCGGCCGTACTCCTTGGCGACGTCGGAGGCCCAGCCGAAGATCCGGGCGCGCAGCGCGCCGCCGGCCTTGGCGCGCATGGCCGCGCCGTTGTGGACCCGCTCGTAGATCCGGGGCACGCCGCAGACGACCGTGGGCCGCACGACGGGCAGGTTCTCCACGATCTTGTCGACCCGGCCGTCGACCGCCATCGAGTGGCCGATCTTGACATGGCCGGAGAGCAGCACCTTGCCGAAGACGTGGGACAGCGGCAGCCACAGGTACTGGACGTCGTCGGGGTACAACATGCTGATGGCCTCGATGGCGTGGCCCATGTACGACCAGGTGTCCTGGGACAGCCGGACGCCCTTGGGGCGCCCCGTGGTGCCCGAGGTGTAGATCAACGTGGCGAGCTGGTCGGGCTGTTGGGCCGCGATGGCGCCCTTGACGCAGTCGGGGTGCTGTTCCAGGTAGGCGGCGCCGCGCTCGGCGAGGTCGGAGAGCGAGAGCACCCAGCCGTCCGGGTCGCCGTCGACGGACACCGCGTCGGCGGCCTCGATGACGACCACGTGGGCGAGGTCGGGCAGCCCGGCCCGGCGCTCCCTGACCTTGGCGAGCTGCTTGGCGTCCTCGGCGATCAGCACCCGGCTGCCGGAGTCGGACAGGACGTAGGCCGTCTCGTCGGCGGTGGTCTGGGGGTAGACCGTGGTGGTGGCCGCCCCGGCGCACATGATGCCGAGGTCGGCCAGGATCCAGTCGACCCGGGTGGCGGCGGCTATGGCGACCCGCTCCTCGGCCCGGACGCCGAGCGCCATGAGGCCGGCGGCGATCGCGTGCACCCGGCTGGCGGCCTCGGCCCAGGTGTAGCTGTGCCACTCGTCGGAGCCCCCGGCGGTCGGCACCGGATAACGGAATGCCTCCCGGTCCGGGGTGGCCTCGACGCGCTCCTGGAAAAGGTGGGCCACGGACGGCGGGCGGTTGTCGATCGGGAGCTTTTTCTCGGTCACGGACTTCCTCCGGGTGCCACGCTGCAACGGGGTGACCCACCAGTAACTAAGGGGTGGCGCTCAGACTAGGCGGCCACGCGCCCAGGCGTAAGGTCCTATTTCTTGTTCTTTCCCTCCGCGCTCTCGGAATCCGAGGAAAGCGCGGCGATGAACGCCTCCTGGGGCACCTCGACGCGACCGACCATCTTCATCCGCTTCTTGCCCTCCTTCTGCTTCTCCAGCAGCTTCCGCTTCCGCGAGATGTCGCCGCCGTAGCACTTGGAGAGAACGTCCTTGCGGATGGCGCGGACCGTCTCGCGGGCGATGACCCGGGAGCCGATGGCGGCCTGGATGGGCACCTCGAACTGCTGCCGGGGAATGAGCTCGCGCAGCTTCCCGGCCATCCTGACGCCGTACGCGTACGCCTTGTCCTTGTGCACGATCGCGGAGAACGCGTCGACCTTGTCGCCGTGCAGCAGGATGTCGACCTTGACGAGCTCGGCCTCCTCCTCGCCGATCGGCTCGTAGTCGAGGGAGGCGTAGCCGCGGGTCTTGGACTTCAGGGCGTCGAAGAAGTCGAAGACGATCTCGGCGAGCGGCAGCGTGTAGCGCAGCTCGACGCGGTCCTCGGAGAGGTAGTCCATGCCCTTCATGGCGCCGCGCCTGGTCTGGCAGAGCTCCATGATCGCGCCGATGAACTCGCTGGGCGCGATCAGGGTGGCGCGCACCACGGGCTCGCGGACCTCGGCGATCTTGCCGACGGGGTACTCGCTGGGGTTGGTGACCGTGTGCTCGGAGCCGTCCTCCATGGTCACCTGGTAGACGACGTTGGGGGCGGTGGCGATCAGGTCGAGGCCGAACTCGCGCTCCAGGCGTTCCCTGATCACCTCGAGGTGCAGCAGGCCGAGGAAGCCGACGCGGAAGCCGAAGCCGAGCGCGGCGGACGTCTCGGGCTCGTAGACCAGCGCCGCGTCGTTGAGCTGGAGCTTCTCCAGGGCGTCGCGCAGCGCCGGGTACTCGGAGCCGTCGATCGGGTAGAGCCCGGAGAACACCATGGGCTTGGGGTCCTTGTAGCCGCCGAGCGCCTCGGTGGCGCCGTGGCGCTGCCGGGTGACGGTGTCGCCGACCTTGGACTGGCGGACGTCCTTCACGCCGGTGATCAGGTAGCCGACCTCGCCGACGGCGAGGCCGTCGGCGGGGGTCATCTCGGGCGAGTTGACGCCGATCTCCAGCAGCTCGTGGGTGGCGCCGGTGGACATCATCTGGATCCGCTCGCGCTTGCCGAGCTGGCCGTCGACGACCTTCACGTAGGTGACGACGCCGCGGTAGGCGTCGTAGACGGAGTCGAAGATCATCGCGCGGGCCGGCGCGTCCGCCTGGCCGACGGGTGCCGGGACCTGGCGGACGACCTCGTCGAGCAGCGCCTCGACGCCCTCGCCGGTCTTGGCGGAGACGCGCAGCACGTCGCCGGGGTCGCAGCCGATGAGGTGGGCGAGTTCGGCGGCGAACTTCTCGGGCTGGGCGGCCGGCAGGTCGATCTTGTTGAGCACCGGGACGATGGTGAGGTCGTTCTCCATCGCCAGGTAGAGGTTGGCGAGGGTCTGCGCCTCGATGCCCTGGGCGGCGTCCACGAGCAGGACGCAGCCCTCGCAGGCGGCGAGGGAGCGGGAGACCTCGTAGGTGAAGTCGACGTGGCCCGGGGTGTCGATCATGTTGAGCACGTGGGCCGTGTCGTCGAACTCCCAGGGCATGCGGACCGCCTGGGACTTGATGGTGATGCCGCGCTCGCGCTCGATGTCCATGCGGTCCAGGTACTGGGCGCGCATCTGCCGCTGGTCGACCACCCCGGTCAGCTGGAGCATCCGGTCGGCGAGCGTCGACTTGCCGTGGTCGATATGCGCGATGATGCAGAAGTTGCGGATGAGAGCCGGGTCGGTGCGGCTGGGCTCCGGCGCGTTCGAAGAGATCGCGGGCACGCGGGGTCCTGTCGGGTCATGGCGGGCGGCGGTTCGTTGATGTCCCATGGTCCCATGCGGGAGGGGCTGCTCCGGATTGGGAGGCCGGCGGGGGCCGCTGGTACGCTGGACCGCTGGTGCCTCGGGTATCCCGCGACACCAATGGTCAACATCGACCAGTGTCAACATCGACATCGAACCTGCAAAGGCTCACATTCGTGGCGAACATCAAGTCCCAGATCAAGCGGATCAAGACCAACGAGAAGGCCCGGCTGCGCAACCAGTCGGTCAAGTCCGAGGTGAAGTCCGCCGTCCGTAAGGCGCGCCAGGCCGTGGCCGCGGGCGACTTCGAGGTGGCGGAGGCGGCCCGCCGTAACGCCGCCCGCAAGCTGGACAAGGCCGTCAGCAAGGGTGTGCTGCACCCCAACAACGCGGCCAACAAGAAGTCCGCGCTCGCCCAGCAGGTCAACGCCCTCAAGGGCTGACCCGGCGGCGCACCGCCACCGGTCACGTCGAGCGGCCCCTCTCTCCGCTCCGGCTGGTGCGCGCGCACCGGGCACCGCGCTGATCCCAGACGTTCGCCACGCGGGTGCGGTGCCTTTCCGAGCTGTAGAGCGGTATCGAGCGGTACGCCAGGGCCCCGAGCCCGCCCCTTCCCCAGGGGCGGCCGGGGCCTTCGGCGTGCCACGGCCCGCGCGTCGGCTTCGGCCCGCGCGTCAGCGGGAGCGGGCGGCGCGGGCGATGGTGACGACGGCCTTCTCCAGCGCGTACTCCGGGTCGTAGCCGCCGCCCTTGACCGCGGCGTCGGCCTCGGCGACCGCGCGCAACGCCACGGCGACGCCGTCGGCCGACCAGCCGCGCATCTGCTGCCTGACCCGGTCGATCTTCCAGGGGGGCATGCCGAGCTCCCTGGCCAGGTCGCCGGGGCGGAGCCCGCCGGGCGCGGAGGCCAGCTTCCCGATCGACCGCACGCCCTGGGCCAGGGCGCTGGTGACCAGCACCGGTGCCACGCCGGTGGCCAGCGCCCAGCGCAGCGCCTCCAGGGCGTCGGCGGTGCGGCCTTCCACGGCCCGGTCGGCGACGGTGAAGCTGGACGCCTCGGCGCGGCCCGTGTAGTAGCGGCCGACGACCTCCTCGTCGATGGCGCCCTCGACGTCGGCGGCGAGCTGGGCGCAGGCGGAGGCCAGCTCCCGCAGATCGCTGCCGATCGCGTCGACCAGGGCCTGGGAGGCGGCCGGGGTGGCGCTGCGGCCCGCGGCGCGGAACTCGTCGCGGACGAAGGCCAGCCGGTCGGCCGGCTTGGTCATCTTGGGGCAGGCGACCTCGCGGGCCCCGACCTTGCGGGCCGCGTCGAGCAGGCCCTTGCCCTTGGCGCCGCCGGCGTGCAGCAGGACGAGGGTGATCTCCTCGGCGGGGGCGGCCAGGTAGGCCTTGACGTCCTTGACGGTGTCGGCCGACAGGTCCTGGGCCTGGCGGACCACGATGACCTTGCGCTCGGCGAACAGCGAGGGGCTGGCGAGTTCGGCGAGCGTGCCGGGCTGGAGCTCGCCGGGGGCGAGGTCGCGCACGTCGGTGTCCGGGTCGGCGGCCCGGGCGGCGGCCACCACGCGCTGGACGGCCCGGTCCAGCAGCAGTTCCTCCTGCCCCACCGCGAGGGTGAGCGGGGCGAGGGGGTCGTCGGCCTTGGGGGGTCTGGCTGCCATGCGGCCCAGCATCCCACGCGGGTCCGACAGCGGGTTCCGGGCCGGGGACAATGGCCCGATGCGACATGTGCTGGTGCTGCCGGACCGGGACGCGGCCGAGGAGGTGGCCGCGGAGCTGGCCGAACGCCTGGGCCTGCCCGAGGAACCCCGTCCGGTGCGGGACGCCCTGGCGGGCGAGGACGACGCGGAGGACGCCCAGTGGCTGGTGGTGCTGGAGGACACCGCGCCCGGCTGGGACGTGGCGGCGCTGGCGGCGCTGGCCGAGGCGCACGACGGCTGGCTGGAGCGCGACTGACGGCGCCCGCGCGCCGGTCCTAGGACCGCGGCCCGATGCCCGCCCCGGGGATTCCGGGCTAGCGTGCGCCGGATGACGACCGAACAGGCGCCGGCGCGCGACGGCCGGCAGCGGAAGAAGGACGTGTTCACGTACCTGTCGGCCGACGAGGACGCCTGGGTGTCCACCTCGGGGGCGGGTGGGGAGCCGTGCCTGGTGCCGCTCTCCTTCGTGTGGCACGACGGCGCCCTGGTGATGAGCACCAGGTCCGCCAATCCGACGGCCGTCAACGTCGCGCGGGACGGGCGGGCGGTGGTGGCCCTCGGGCACACCAGGGACGTGGTGCTGATCGACGCCGAGGTGGAGTCGGTGGCGGGCGACGCCCTACCGGCCGCGGCGGGCGAGGCGTTCCTTGGCAAGCTCGGCTGGGACCCCAGGGGCCGGGCGAAGTGGGTGTTCCTGGTATTCCGCCCGCTGGCCGTGCGCGCCTGGCGGGAGGTCAACGAACTGCCGGGCCGGCGTCTGATGCGGGACGGCGTCTGGTTGGTGTGAGGGCGGCGGGGGTCAGCGGTCCAGCAGGGGGGCGATGCCGTCCAGGAGGCGGTCGAGGCTGAACTCGAAGAGCCCGTCGAGGTCGGCGGCGGCCTCGGGGATCCGTTCCAGGGACGCCAGGCGGGGGAACCGCGGGCCGTCGCCGTCCTGCCGGCGGAGCGCGACGGGGGCGACGCTGGCGCGCCACTGGGCGAGCGACGGGCCCTCGGCGCGGGACGACTCGATCTCGCTGACCCGGAGCAGGCCGAGCCCCTGCACCTGGCCGAGCACGCTCTGGGCGATCCGGTGGACCGTGAGCGGGTCGAGGCCGTGGCCGTCCAGCGCGGCCATGGCCCGCTCGACGCCGGCCAGGACGCTCGGCACCAGGGGCGGTTGCACGGAGGCGAGGACCTGGAGGGCCCAGGGGTGTGCGGTGTACAGCGCCCACTCGGCGCGGGCGACGCGGGCCAACTCGGCGCGCCAGTCGCCCGGGAGGCGTTCCGGGGTGCCGCTGGCGGCGTAGACGGCCTCGACCATCAGCTCGATCAGGGCGTCCTTGCCGTCGACGTGGTGGTACAGGGCCATCGTGCCGACGTCGCACGCCTCGGCCACCCGGCGCATCGACAGGGCCTCCAGGCCGTCGGCGTCGGCGATCCGGACGGCGGCCCTGACGATGGCGTCCACGGTCAGCCCGCCGCCCGTCCTCGACGGCTCCGGCTCGCGCTCCGACACCTCGGGGCGCGGCGGCTCCGGCTCGGCCCGCCGCGCCCGGTAGGCGCGGGCCTGGCAGGCGCGGGAGCAGTAGCGGGGCGCGCGACCGCGCGGCAGCCGGCCGAACTCCGTCCCGCATTGGGCACAGATCGGCATGCGACCCCTTTTCGTCACGACCAGCGAATGTGACGAAATGCTAGCACGGTGCCCGCCTGGACGGTGGGCGCTGAACGGAGGAAGTGCCAGTTCATCGGCATGAGTTGTCATCGCTTCGCGTGCGACGCGAGCCAGGAGCCGAGTGGGACTTTATGCTGTACGAATAGGTCCTTTCCTCCGGAGTCGAAGGAGCCTGGCGATGGCCGACGCCTTACCGCCCCCCGCGCCGTTTCCGACCGTCCGTGACACGCCCCTGGACCCGCCCGCCGCGTTGGGGCGGCTGCGCGGGAGCCACCCCGTCAGCAGGCTGGCCCACCCCGACGGTTCGACCGGCTGGCTGGTGACCGGGCACGCCCTGGTGCGCCAGGTGCTGGCCGACCCGCGGTTCAGCTCCCGCACCGAGCTGCTCCGCTCGCCGGTGCGCGTCGAGCCGCACGAGCCGGCACCGCCCGGCGTGTTCATCGGCATGGACGAGCCGGCGCACGCCCGCTACCGGAGGCTGCTCACCGGCCAGTTCACCGTGCGCCGCACCCGGGCCCTCGCGGCGCGCGTCGAGCGGATCGTCGAGGACTGCCTGGACACGACCGAGGCGGCGGGCCCGCCCGCCGACCTCGTGCGGACCTTCGCGCTCCCCGTCCCCTCGCTGGTGATCTGCGAACTCCTCGGCGTGCCCTACGCGTTCCACGGGGACTTCCAGCGCTGGACCACCGCCATGGTCAGCACCGCGAGCGGCCCGGCCGACTCCCGTGCGGCGGAGGAGGCGCTGACCGCGTTCCTCGCGGACATCGTGGCCGCCAAGCGGGCGGCGCCGGGCGGCGACCTGCTCAGCGGGGTGATCGACGCGGGTGCGCTGACCGACGAGGAGGCGGTGGGCATCGCCATGCTGCTGCTGGTCGCCGGGCACGAGACCACCTCGGGCATGTTGGGCCTCGGCACCTTCGCCCTGCTGTGCCACCCGGACCAGCTCGCCCTGCTCCGCGCCGATCCCGGGCTCGCCGACGGCGCCGTCGAGGAGTTGCTGCGCTATCTGAGCATCACCCAGTTCGAGGTGGCGGCGCGCTCCGCGCTGGAGGACGTCATTCTCGACGGTCGGCTGATCAGGGCCGGCGAGCCGGTCACCCTGTCGATCCCGGCGGCCAACCGGGACCCGGCGGTCTTCGCCGACCCCGACGAGCTGGACATCACCCGGGTGCCCAACGGCCACGTCGCCTTCGGGCACGGCGGGCACGCCTGCCTCGGCCAGCAGTTGGCCCGCGTCGAGATGCGCGTCGCCTTCCCGGCCCTGCTCCGCCGCTTCCCCGGGCTGCGGCTCGCGGTCGCCCCCGAGGACGTGCCGCTCCGGCACGACATGCCCGTCTACGGCGCGCACCGGCTGCCCGTCGCCTGGTAGGAGGACCACGGACATGAGCCGCATCCGTATCGAGGCGGACCCGGGTCGCTGCGTCGGCAGCGGCATGTGTGCCCTGCTCGCCCCCGGGCTCTTCGACCAGAGCGAGGAGGACGGCACGGTCGGCGTCCGTGACGGGGCGCCGCCCGACACCCAGCGCGCCACCGCCGCCGCCGCGGCCGCCGCCCGCTGCCCGGCCGGCGCCATCCGGATCGGCGACGGGTGAGACCTCGCCGGTCGTGACACTCCCGCGGCGGACGGTCGCGCGGGGCCCTTCGGCCGTGGCCGCGACGGCCACCGGGCCGTGCAGGTCGGTGCGCAGCACGGTGGCACCGGCCGCCGCCAACGCGGCGAGGGTGCGTGGGGCCGGGTGGCCGTACGAGTTGTCGGCGCCGGCGCTGATCAGCGCGAGCCCGGGGCGCAGCCGGTCGAGCAGTGGCTGGTGCTGGTGGGCCGAGCCGTGGTGGGCGACCTTCATGACGTCGACCGCGGTCAGCTCCGGGTGCGAGGCCAACAGGCGCTGCTGGGCGGGGGGTTCGAGGTCGCCGGGGAGGAAGACCGTCAGCTCCCCGACGCGCGCCAGCAGGGTGACGCTGGCGTCGTTGGCGCCGAGGCCGGCCGGATCGGGCGGCGGCCACAGCACCCGCCAGCCGAGGCCGGGCCCTGCCGTGCCGGTCTGGCCCGGCACGACGGGCTCGACCGGGACGCCCGCCTCGGCGGCGGTCCTGGCGACGAACGCGGCCTGGTCCGAGCCGTCCCGCACGGTCGTGGTCCGGATGGCGTCGACCCGCCGGCCGGCCAGCACACCCGAAAGGCCGGCCACGTGGTCGGCGTGGAAGTGGCTGAGCACCAGGAGCGGGACGTGGCGCACGCCGAGGTCGCGCAGGCAGCGGTCGATGGCGGCCGGCTCGGGGCCGGCGTCGACGACCACCGCGCTGTGCCCGCCGGCGGCCAGCACGAGGCCGTCGCCCTGGCCCACGTCGCACGCCACCAGACGCCAGTCGGGCGGTGGCCAGCCGGTGAGGATCCGGGGCAGCGGCGCGGGCCTGACCACGGCGAGGAGGAGCAGCAGGGCGCACAGCAGCGCCGGCCAGGGGCCGCGCGGCGCGCGGCGGGCCAGGACCAGCGCGGCCACCGTGACGGCGGCCAGCAGGGCGGCGCCCCACCAGCCGCCGGGCCAGCCGAGCTCGGCGCCCGGCAGCCGGGCGCCGGCCCGCGCCACGCCGGCGATCCACCGCGCCGGCCAACTCGCCAGCCAGCAGAGCGCCTGGGCCGCCGCCGGGGAAAGGGGGGCGACGGCCAGCGCCGCCCAGCCGAGCACCGTGACGGGCGCGACGGCGACGGCGGCCAGCAGGTTGCACGGGATGGCGACCAGGCTGGTGCTGGCGGCGAAGACCGTGATCACCGGCGCGCAGACCACGTGGGCGGCCGCCGAGGCGGCCAACCCCTCGGCCAGCGGCCCCGGGACCCGGCGGGCGCGCAGCGCCGCGCTCCAGCGCGGGGCGAGGGTGAGCAGGGCGCCGGTGGCCAGCACCGAGAGCAGGAAGCCGAACGACCTGGCCATGGTGGGCTGGTAGAGGACCAGCAGCAGCACGGCCGCGGCGAGTGCGGGGAGCAGTGCGCGGGTGCGGCCGGTGGCCAGGGCGAGCAGCGCGATGCCGGCGCAGGCGGCGGCGCGCAGCACGCTCGGGTCGGGGCGGCAGACGAGGACGAAGCCGAGGACGAGGCCGCCGCCGAGCAGGGCGGTGGGACGCAGAGGGATGCCGAACCGGGCGGCGAGGCCGCCGCGCTCGACCAGGGAGGCGGTGCCGAGCCGGCCGACGAGCACCCCGAGGACGATCGCCACCTGACTGCCCGAGACCACGATCAGGTGGGTGAGGCCGGTGGCGGTCACGGCCTCCTCCAGCTCGGGCGAGAGCGCCGCGTCGTCGCCGATCACCAACGCCGGCAGCAGCGCCTCGGCGTCGCCCGGCAACCCTTCGGCGGCATCGCGGAGGCCGGCCCTGAGCCCGCCGGCGACCCGCTGCGTGGGACCCGGCTCGCCGATGACGACGGGTGGCCCCGCGTCGTCGGCGCGCAGGACGGCGGCCAGCTCGGCCGCGCGCCCGGGCATCGGCGCGGCGGCCTCCGCGGTCAGCCGCAGCCGGGTGGTGGGCAGCAACTCAAGCCAGGCGGCGACCTGTTCCGCCTCCGCTGTCCGGACGACGAGGAGGACCGGGGCGCGGACGGCGTGTGCCGTGCCGTCCTCGGCGACGACCAGGCTGGTCTCGGCGGCGAACAGCACGGGCCGTGGCGCGCCGGGCCGCCCGGGGCGGGCGGCGGCCTGCCGTGGGTCCTCGGTGAGCGCGGCCTCCACGGTGAGCGGCTGCCCGGCGAGCGCCGGCCAGGGCCCGGCGCGGAGCGTGGCGGCGTGCAGCCCGGCGACGGTGCCGGCCGCCGCCGCGCAGAGCAGCGCCGTGGCGACGGCGCCGGTGAGCGGCCCGGCCCGGCGCCGCCCACGGCACAGCAGGATGCCGGCGAGCAGGCAGCAGCAGCACACGCCGAGCGCCGTGGTCCGGCCGCCGGCGCCGAGGGCCAGGGCGGCGGCCGCCCAGGCGGCGCCGGCCGGGGCGACGAGACGCAGGTCGGCGGGCACCCGCCGGTGGTGCGGGTGGGAGGAGCCGAGCCGGTGGCCGGCGGCGACGTGGACCGGATGTCGGCGGGACGGGGCGGGTG
>NZ_SMKI01000251.1 GCF_004348415.1 Streptomyces hainanensis | reverse complement strand
GCCGGGGGCCGGGGTGCAGGACCGGGTGGCCTCCTGGATCTCCGACCTCACCATCCTGCACGAGCTCACCGAGCGCCTCGGCCGCACCCGCACCCTCAACGACGCCCTGCACGAGACCCTGCGCGCCGGCGCCGACCTGGTGGGCGCCAGGCGCGGGCTGATCTCGCTCGCGCCGGCCGACGGGCTCGGCCCCAGCCGGCTGGCCGGCCTCGGCCTCGGCCGGGCCGACCTCGGCCAGCTGGAGACGGTGCCCCGCGGGCTGGAGGCGCCGCTGCCCGGCGCCGCGGGCGAGCCGGCCGAGGCGGTACACGGCGACATCGCCCACGAGGACCGCATCGACCCGCGCCACCGCGAGGTCGCCGCCCGGCTCGGCTTCGCCGCCAGCTACGCCGTCCCGCTCAGCGCCGAGACACCCGGCGCCCTCGGCGCCGCCGTCTGGCTCTACGACGACCCCCGGCAGCCGGACGCCAGGCAGCGCCACCTGCTCGCGCTCTATCTGCGCCAGGCCGGCCAGCACATCGCCAACCGCCTCGAACTCTCCCGCGCCCACGCCGCCGTCGCGGCCGTCCACGAGGGGCTGCTGCCGTCCCGCCTGCCACCGGCGGCCGGGGTCCGGCTCGCGGTCCGGCACCGGGCCGGGCCACGCGGCGGCGGGGACTTCTACGACGCGCTGCTGCTGCCGGACGCCGCCCTCGGGCTCGCCGTCGGCGGCACCACCGGCGCGGGCCCGACCGCGCTGGCGGCGATGGGGCGGCTGCGGGCGGGGCTGCGGGCCTACGCCGTGATGGAGGGCGAGGACCCGGTGGCGGTGCTCTCCGACCTCGAACTGCTGCTGCGGCTGACCGAGCCAGGCCGGTCGGCCACCGCCCTGTTCGGCTACGCGGAGCCGGCGCTGCGCCGCGTCACCCTCGCCTCGGCCGGCCACCCGCCGCCGCTGGTCGTCGGCCGGGACCGGGTCGACTTCGCCGAGACCGGCCTCTCGGCGCCGCTGAACATGCTGGCCTGCTGGGAGGCCCCGAGCGTCCGGGTGGAACTCGTCGAGGGAGAAACGGTCCTGCTCTACAGCGACGGGCTGCTGCTGCGCACGGGCGAGCCGATGGACCGCGCGTTCGCCCGTCTCAGGGCCGCCGCCGAGGCAGCCTCCCCGGCCACCCGCGCCGACCCCGAGGCGCTCGTCGACCACCTGCTGAAGACCGTGCTGCCGGACCTCGAACGACCGGGTGCGGCCGAGCACAGCGAGGACGTCATCCTGCTCGCCGCCCACTTCTGCTGACGGGGCGGCCGCGCGACGAGGCATCGGTCACGCGGGCGCCGCCGACCTGTCGCCCGCCGGGTACCCGCACATACGATGGAAGGCCAAGCAAGCGAGGAGGGCGCGACGTGGCCGAGGAAGAGCGGGGCGAGGAGCGGTCGGCGGAGGCGGGGACCGAGGCCGAGACCGAGGCCGAGCGGTTCAAGCAGCGCAAGAACAGCGTCGCCCCGAAGGTGTCGGACGAGCTCACCGAGAACATGAAGCAGGGCTGGGCCGACACCGAGCGCCGTGACCTGCCCCCCGTCCGGCAGGCCGAGCACACCGCGCGGCGCCGTGCCGCGCTGTCGGCGCGCTTCCCCGGCGAGCGTCTGGTGGTCCCCGCCGGCCGGCTCAAGACCAGGTCGAACGACACCGACTACCCGTTCCGGGCCGCCGTCGAGTACGCCTACCTCACCGGCAACCAGACCGAGGACGGCGTGCTCGTCCTGGAGCCGGACGGCCCGGCGGGTCACCGGGCCACGCTCTACCTGCTGCCCCGCTCCAGCCGCGAGAACGGCGAGTTCTGGCTGAGCGGCCAGGGCGAGCTCTGGGTCGGCCGCCGGGACAGCCTGGCGGAGGCCGCCCAGCGCTACGGGCTGCCCGTCGAGGACGTGCGCACCGTGCCCGAGCTGCTGAAGGAGGCGACCGGCCCGGTCCGTGTCGTCCGCGCGCACGACGCGGTGGTCGAGGCGGCGCTGACGGACAAGATCACCGCCGAGCGGGACGAGGAGCTCCGGGTCTTCCTCTCCGAGATGCGGCTGGTCAAGGACGATTTCGAGATCGCCGAGCTGGCCCGGGCCTGCGAGTCGACGGCGCGTGGCTTCGAGGACGTCGTGCGGGTGCTGGACCGGGCCGAGGCCACCTCGGAGCGCTACATCGAGGGCACCTTCTTCCTGCGCGCCCGCGTCGAGGGCAACGACATCGGCTACGGATCGATCTGCGCGGCGGGCCCGCACGCCACCACGCTGCACTGGGTGCGCAACGACGGCCCCGTGCGCTCCGGCGACCTGCTGCTGCTCGACGCCGGCGTCGAGGGCACCGAGCTCTACACGGCCGACATCACCCGCACGCTGC
Source organism: Streptomyces hainanensis (assembly GCF_004348415.1). Classification (GTDB taxonomy): domain Bacteria; phylum Actinomycetota; class Actinomycetes; order Streptomycetales; family Streptomycetaceae; genus Streptomyces; species Streptomyces hainanensis. Next base: position 9,196 of record NZ_SMKI01000251.1, on the reverse strand, counting down.
CGATCAACGGCCGGTTCGACGAGCTCCAGCGGCGGATCTACGACGCGGTCTACGACGCCCAGGAGGCGGGGATCGCGGCGGTGCGGCCGGGCGCGAAGTACCGCGACTTCCACGAGGCGGCGCAGCGGGTGCTGACCGAGCGGCTGGTGGAGTGGGGCCTGCTCGAGGGGCCGGTCGAGCGGGTGCTCGAGCTGGGGCTGCAGCGCCGCTGGACGCTGCACAACACCGGCCACATGCTCGGCATGGACGTGCACGACTGCGCCGCGGCGCGCCGGGAGACGTACGTCGAGGGCACGCTGGAGCCCGGTATGTGCCTCACCGTGGAGCCGGGCCTCTACTTCCAGCCCGACGACCTGACGGTGCCCGAGGAGTACCGGGGCATCGGGGTGCGGATCGAGGACGACATCGTGGTCACCGAGGACGGCAGCCGCAATCTGTCCGCCGGGCTGCCGCGCCGGGCGGACGAGGTCGAGGCGTGGATGGCGGCGCTACGCGCGTGACGGGCGTCGTGGTCGGAAACGGCAGGTGAAGGTGTCAAGAGGGCGATTTCGGGTACAGCCTGGGGAACACGGGCGCGCTGTGACGCGTTGAGTGAGTCAAAATCTCTGGAAGGAGAGCTCGTGTCCGCCCAATCGACGGACCCTGACGGGCATAGTCCCGGACCACCTCGCCGGCACATGGCGTGCCGCGGCACACGGCGAGGTGGTGTTAGATGAGTGCCGCACTGCTAGGGCTCGTCGCCGTCCTCGTTCTGACGGCCGGCACCGGCTATTTCGTCGCCCAGGAATTCGCCTTCGTGGCGGCCGACAGGCTGTCCCTCGGCCGTGACGCGGCCGCCGGTGACAAGCGCGCCGCACGGGCCATGAAGGTCCAGGAACGACTCTCGTTCATGCTGTCGGGCGCCCAGCTCGGTATCACCGTCACCGGCCTGGTGGTGGGTTTCCTGGCCGAGCCCTCGATCTCGACCCTGGTCGACCCGGCGCTGAGCGCCATCGGCCTCCCGGACGCCGCGGTGTCCGGCATCGCCCTGGTCATGGCGTTCCTGCTCGCCACCGGCATCCAGATGGTGCTCGGCGAGCTGGCCCCGAAGAACATGGCTCTCGCCATCCCCGAGCGGCTGGCCAAGACGCTGGCCTCCTCGACGCTGGTCTACCTGCGGGTGGCCGGCCCGGTGATCCGCATCTTCGACGCCTCGGCCAACCGGATCCTGCGTCGGATCGGCATCGAGCCCGTCGAGGAGCTGCACCACGGTGCCACGCTCGAGGAGCTGGGCCACCTGATCGAGGAGTCGCGCGAGCACGGGCAGCTGACCAGTGACACGGCGGTGCTGCTCGACCACGCGCTGGAGTTCTCCGACCGGACGCTGGACGAGGTCATGGTCCCCCGGGTCGACGTGAACACGGTGCGGGCCTCGGCGCCCGCCGCGGCCGCGGTCGAGCTGATCCGTGAGCACGGTCACTCCCACTACCTGGTGATCGGCGACCGGATCGACGACATCGTGGGCGTCATAGGCGTGCGCGAGCTGATGCGGATCAGCCCGGAGCGGGCGGTCAAGCTCACGGCCGGCTCGCTGGCGCGGCGGGCGCTGCTGCTGCCCGACACGCTGCCGCTTCCGGGCGCCGTGGAGCAGATGCAGGCCGCGGGCGAGGAGTTCGCCTGCGTGCTCGACGAGTACGGCGGCCTCGCCGGCATCGTCACCCTCGAGGACATCGCGGAGGAACTGGTCGGCGAGATCACCGACGAGAGCGACCTGGTCGAGGAGCTCGCCGTCGCCGACGGCGAGAGCTGGCTGGTCGACGCGAGCCGCCGGGTGGACGAGGTGTCGGTCGCGACCGGGATCGAGCTGCCGGAGGACGAGTCCTTCGAGACGGTGGCGGGTCTGGTGATCGACCGGTCCGGGGGCTTCCCCGCGGTCGGGGACCGGATCGTGGTCGACCTGGCGCACGGCGGCCGAGCCGAGCTCGAGGTGCTGTCGCTCGACCGCCGGGTGCCCGACCGGATACGGCTCGCGCTGCTGCCGGTGGCGGAGCTGTCGGCGGTGCGCGAGCGTGAGGGGCTGCGCTCATGAGCCCCATGACGGCGCTCGCCGTGACCGTGGTGCTGCTGTTCTTCAGCGGCTTCTTCGTGGCCGCCGAGTTCGCGCTCGTGGCGGCCAAGCGACACCGGATGGAGCAGGCGCTGGCCGACGGCCAGCGGGGCGCGAAGGCCGCCATGGCCGGCATGCACGAGCTGTCGCTGATGCTGGCCGGCTCGCAGCTGGGCATCACGGTGTGCACCCTGCTGCTGGGCTCCATCTCGAAGCCGGCGGTCTCACACGAGATAGAGCCGCTGCTCGAGGCGGTGGGGCTGCCCGCCGGGCTGACCTACGGTGTCGCGTTCATCCTGGCGATGATCGTGGTGGTCTTCCTCCACATGGTGATCGGCGAGATGGCGCCCAAGTCGTGGGCGATCTCGCACCCGGAGCGTTCGGCGATGCTGCTCGCGCCGGTGTTCCGCAGCATGGTGCGGGTGGTCAGGCCGCTGATCTGGGCGCTGAACCAGGTGAGCAACAGCCTGGTACGGATGTGCCGGGTCACCCCTCGTGAGGAGCTCACCTCGGTGCACGACCGGGAGCAGCTGACGCACCTGGTGACCGAGTCACAGCGGCTCGGGTTGATCAGCGAGACCGACTCGGGGCTGATCACCCGCTCGCTGACCGAGCCGCAGTCGCCGGTGGGCGCCATCCAGGTGCCGGCCTCGCGGATCGCCGAGGTGTCGGCGGACGCCGGCGCGGAGGCCATCCTGGCCGCCGCCTCGGCCAGCGACCACACACGGCTGCTGGTGCGCGACGGCCAGCGGGTGGTGGGCTCGGTCCACGCCCGGGACGCCATCGTGGCGCGGGCGAGCGGTGAGCGGGTCACGGCCAGGGAGCTGGCGCGACCGGTGCCCGACCTGACGGCCGAGGACACGGTGGCGTTCGCCGTGGAGCAGCTGCGGCAGCGGCGGGCCTCGCTCGCGGTGGTCCGGGGCGCGGACGGCCGGGTGACCGGTCTGATCAGCCTGGACGACCTGCTGGTCCGACTGATGGGCCCGCAGCCCGTGTGACGCGCGGTGCTCTGGTGACGGTTGGCGGCCGGGTGGCCTTCGGGCCCCCGGCCGCCGGCCTGTTCAGCGGGCGTCGGCGTCGGTGTGGGGGGCGGGCGCGGAGCAGGGTGGCGAGCGCGGGGACGTCGCCGTCGCCGTGGCCCGCCGCGACCGCACGGTGGAGCAGCTCCCCCATCGGGCGGACCAGGAGCGGATCGACGCCCTCGGCGGCGCTGGCGTCGAGCAGGTTCACGTAGGCGGCGGCCTGCATGGCCAGGTTGGAGTTGGCGGCGCGGGTGCCGAGCTCGCCGGAGTCCAGCTGGCGGGCGAACTCCGGCACCGAGGCCATCATCGCCTGGAGCCAGGGCAGCAGCAGGGTGCTGGTGAACTCGGTGGCCCTGCCCTCCCCGGGGCGGACCATGGCGAGGGCGTGCAGCGCGCCGCCGAACAGCCCGTACATCGCGCTGAGCAGGGCGATGTCGTACAGCGGCGCGGTGCCGGGGTCGTCGCTGAGGAAGGCGGCGACGCCGAGCCGCTCCAGGGTCTTCTCGTGGGTGTCGAAGACGGCCCGGGAGCCGCTGTAGAGCAGGGTGGCGCCGGGGTGGCCGATCATCGGTGGGATGGCCATGATGCCGCCGTCGAGGTAGTCGACGGCGTGCTCGGCGGCCCAGGCCGCGGTCTCGCGGGCCTGGGCGGGGGTGCCGTTGGTGAGGTTGACCAGCGCGCGGCCGTCGACGTCGTCGGGGGCAAGTGGAAGGTGCTGATCCTGTGGGCGCTGCACGATCGGACCCGGCGGTTCGGCGAGCTGCGCCGGGAGCTGCCCGGGGTGAGCGAGAAGGTGCTGATCGAGCAGCTGCGGGAGCTCGAGGCCGACGGGATCGTGCACCGCGAGGTCTACCGTGAGGTGCCGCCGCGCGTGGAGTACTCGCTCACCGGTTTCGGCGCGTCCCTGAACGACGCCCTCCGCCCGCTCGGTGCCTGGGGCAGGGAGCACATGGCGCGGATCGTACGGATCCGCGGCGGGGCGGAGGGCGTGCCGGAGGAGGCGGGCGTGGAGGCTAGCCGACGCTGATCGACTCGATGACGACCTCGTCCACCGGGCGGTCCTGCGCGTCCGTCTCGGTGGTGACGATGGCGTCGACCACGGCCCGGCTCTCCTCGTCGGCGACCTCGCCGAAGATGGTGTGCATGCCGTCCAGCCAGTCGGTCGGAATGACGGTGATGAAGAACTGCGAACCGTTGGTGCCCGGGCCGGAGTTGGCCATGGCCAGCATGTAGGGCTCGGCGAACGTCAGCCCGGGGTCGATCTCGTCCGCGAACTGGTAGCCGGGGCCGCCGGCACCCGTGCCGTCGGGGTCGCCGCCCTGGATCATGAACTCGTCGATGACCCGGTGGAAGATCGTGCCGTCGTACAGCGGGTCTCCGCTCTGCCCGCCGGTCCACTCCAGCGAACCGTCCGCCAGGCCGACGAAGTTGGTCACCGTCAGCGGCGCCTGCTCGGGGAAGAGCGTGACCGCGATGTCGCCCTCACTGGTGTGGATGGTGGCGGCGGTGGCGTCGGACGCCTCGGCGGCGGCCGGCCCCGCCGGCCCCTCCGCAGGCTCCTCGCCGCCCTCGGCCTGCTCGGTGGCCTCGCCCGCGGACTCGGGCGCCGTGGTCTCCTCCTCGGTGCCGGAACCGGAATCGTCGGATTCGGAGTCGGAGCCGCAGGCCGTCAACGCGAGCCCGAGGCAGAGGATCGCGGTCGCGAGACGCCGGGAGGAGCGGGTCATGTCAGATGCCTTTCCGTATACCTGTATGCGGAATCGCACGCAGGCACATCATGCACCACCGACCCGGCGGGTGCTCCCTCCGCCCACCGCACCAGGGGAGACGGCGGGCGGAGGGAGCCGATCGGTGGCCGGCCCGGTGGTCAGTCGAACAGGTCCTGCCACTGTTGGCCGCCGGCGATCTCGCCGATTTCCTCGAGGGTCAGCGGTGATCCGGCGCCCTCCTCGAACAGCAGCTGGAAGTCGACCGAGGCGCCGTTCGGATAGTAGACGTCCACGAAGTACTGGCTGAGGCTGTCCTCCAGGGCGTAGTCGCAGAGGAAGATCTGGGTGCCGTTCTCGTGGGGCTCCCGCACCTCACAGGACGGATCGTCCGTCGGCCCGGAATCGAGGCCGAAGCCACTGTCGTACGCGTTGATCCCCAGTTGGGCGGACGCCTCGCCCCGACCGACCGTGAGTGAGGCCGTTCCCGTCTCGCGGGGCTCCTCCTCGCTGATCTCCAGGTCGGCGGGCGCCAACTCACCGAAGATCGACAGCAGTTGATCACCGGGCACCTCGCTGTCGCTGGTGGTCAAGTCGAGCCATTCGTCCGGAGCACCGTGCTCGGCGTCGGCGACCGCCAGCACATCCCCCCAGACCGGCGCCTGCGCGATCTCCTCCAGCAGGTCCTGGCTCAGCGGGGGTTCGACGCCGGGATCCGCGGCCCCCTCGCCGGTCGAGTCGAGGGAGACCACGATCTGCCGCAGCCCCTCGGCTTCCGGGCCCCAACTCGTCGGCGATTCGAGGGTGGCCCGCCATGACTGGTAGTGCGAGAACGGCACCGCCCCCTCCTCGCCCTCGAAGGGATTGATCTCCCGGGCGTCCGCGTCGGGGGCTTCCGCCCCCAACTCGGCATCGCTGAACGACATCCACTCGAAGCTCAGCACCGATCCGTCGTCCAGCTCGGTCTCCTCGCACGACTCGGTCTCGGGGTCGAGGATCTCCCAGCAGCCGGCCTCGGAACGCCAGTCCTTCGCCTGCCAACGCAGCATGGACACGTCGAGGGTGAGGTCTCCCGGCCCCTCCCCGAACGACAAGCTGACACTGGGGTCGCCGGTCTCCGTCGGGGTGAAGGCCATGGAATCCGTGACCTCCAGCCCCTCGGGAAGCATCGCGGTCAGCGTGGCGATCAGGTCGGACCGGTTCTCGGGGGTGTCCGCGACGTCGAACACGTTCTCACCGCCGCCTCCACCGCCCGGAAGCTGCACCGCGGCCACGGCGACCGCGGCCACCGCGGCGGCGCCCGTGACCATCGCGGCTCTGCGCCGCCACAGCCGGATCCTGCCGCGCCGCAACCCGCCCTCGGCCAGCACCTGGCTGTCCGGCTGGAAGCCGCCGCCGGCCTGGTGCAACATCGCGCCGAACTCCCGCTCGAACTCTCCGGGCCCGTCTATCTCGTGCATGTCGTGTCTCATCGGGATCCTTCCACCGGCCCTAGGCCGCGGTGAGTTCGGCGAAGCCTGCGTGGCCCAGCCGGGTTCTGAGCTTCGCCAGAGCGCGGCTGGATCGGGAGCGGACGGCGCTGGAACTGGTGCGCATCGCCTCCGCGGTCTGCTCGATGCTGAGGTCCTCCCAGAACCGCAGGACCAACACGGCCCGGTCCTTGCGGGGAAGCTCCGCGAGCGCCTGCAACAGCGTGACGCGCAGCGACGAGTCCCCCACCTCGACGGCCGGCTGCTCGGGAAGCCGCACCGCCGGCTGCTCGGAGCTGCTGCGGCGCCTGCGGTGCGTCAGATAGACGCGGACGAGGACCGTCTTGGCGTAGGCGTCCGGATTGTCTATGCACTTTCTCCGGTGCCACACCGTGTACATCCGGCTCAGGGTCTCCTGCACCAGATCCTCCGCCAGATGCGTGTCCCCACTGGTCATCAGGCAAGCCGACCGGTAGAGCGCCGCGCTCCGGCTCACGGCGAACTGCCGGTACGAATCCTCGTCCCGCCGTCCCATCCATCCCCCTCGTGTCCGCCGATGAACGCCCTCGCACTTACCAAGACGCGCGAGGGGCCCGAGTTTGTCGCACGGGTGGTGCCGCACATCTGTGCGGCACCACCCGTGCGGTCAGAGACCGACAGCCGTCGATCAGCCGAGCAGCGCGCGCCACTCGTCGGCGGTCGCGATCTCGGCCAGCTGCTCACCGCTCAGCGGGGCGTCGGCGCGGGTCGGCTCCGCGTCCCAGTTGGGAACGTTGTACGCCGTGATGTCGAGCGAGGAACCGTCGGGGTAGGTGACGACGGCCCAGTTCATGGCGAGCGGGTCCTCGTCGCTGGCCGGCCAGTCGCAGACGCTGACCACGGTGCCGTCCTCCAGGGTGGTGTCCTGGCAGTCCGGGCCGTCGGCCAGCTCGTCCTCGGCGACGACCTCGACGCCCTCGGACTCCAGCTCCACGCCCTCGACGGAGCCGGCCTCCACGTCCTCGCGCCAACTGGCGTCGTACGCGGTGATCTCCACCAGGCCGGGGCCCTCGCCGTCGTCGACGGTGACCGAGCCGTGGCCCGTCTCGCCGGCCTCGTTCTCGACGTCGACGATCTCGAGGCCCTCGGGGGCCAGCGACCGGAAGGTGTCCCTGAGCTGGTCGGCCGGGACGTCGCTGCTCGGCACCTCCTCGAAGTCCTCCGGGGCGCCGTACTCCGCGTCGGCCGCGTCCAGCACGTCCTGCCAGACCGGCGCCTGGACGACCTCGGCCAGCTGGTCGAGGTCGACCGGCGGCACGTACGCGCCCGGGTCGGCCTCGTCCGTCAGGTCCCGGTACTCGGAGAGGACGACGGCCCGCCCACCGGGCTGCTCCAGGTCGGAGCCGCCCGGGCCCTCGAGCCAGGCCTCCCAGCCGCGGGTGTGGCTGGGCTCGATGCCCTCCTCGGGGTAGCCCTCGTCCTCGTAGTCGTAGGTGACCAGGGAGAGGATGGAACCGTCGTCCAGGGTCGTGTCCTCGCAGGTGAAGCCCTCTTCCGGCTCGCCGAAGCCCTGGCAGCCGGCGATGTCGCGCCAGTCCTCCGTGGCCCAGCGGTGCGCGTTGAGGTCGAACGAGACCGTGCCCGAGCCGTCCTCCGCGGTGACGGAGGCGTAGGTGTCGGCCCCCTCGTCCAGACCGGATCCGTAGGACTCGGTGATCACCAGGTCGCCGGGCAGGAGGGCCGTCAGCGCGTCGATCGTCTCCTGCTCCGTCCGCGGCACGTCGGCGGACGCCTCGGCGAAGCTGGGCGAGGCGGCGACCATCGACGCCATCGCCGCGGTGGCGATGGCGGCGGTCAGCCCGATCCGGCGCTTCCACAGCGGCCGAACAGCCTCGTCCTTGCGTGTGCTCATGTCTGCTTTCCCCTTACCTCGGCTCGGGCCTCCGGCGGAGGCCCCGGCGAGCCGCGTTCCCCCGCGTGTCTCGCCCCGTCACTGATATGGATGCGCGAGCCGCGAGGGGATGTCGCAGACGTCTTCAGAAAAATTCCGAGCGGGTTCTCGGAGTCGCCCCGGGCACCCCCGCGGGCCACTTCTCGCGGGTCCCGGCGGGGTCCGGGCACGATAGCCTGGCGGTATCGCCCGGGCGGCAGGCACTCGGGCCGCGCCTCAGGAGTTCCCACTTCATGGACGCTCTCGCCCTCGGGCCCAGCTGGCTCGACCCGGAGTACCTCATCGAGTCCTTCGGCCTCATCGGGGTCCTCGGGGTGGTCTTCGCGGAGTCCGGCCTGCTGATCGGCTTCTTCCTGCCGGGCGACTCCCTGCTGTTCACCACCGGCCTGCTGGTGGTGAACGGCCAGTACCTGGACTACCCGCTGTGGCTGGTGTGCGTGCTGATCGTGCTGGCCGCGATCGTGGGGGACCAGGTCGGCTATCTCTTCGGGCGCAAGGTCGGCCCCTCGCTCTTCAACCGGCCGGACTCCCGGCTCTTCAAGCAGGAGAACGTGGAGAAGGCGCACGCGTTCTTCGAGAAGCACGGGCCGAAGTCACTGGTGCTCGCGCGGTTCGTGCCGATCATCCGCACCTTCACGCCGATCATCGCCGGCGTGAGCCACATGCAGTACCGGTCGTTCGTGATCTTCAACATCATCGGCGGCGTGCTGTGGGGCGCGGGCGTCACGCTGCTGGGCGCCGCGCTCGGCCAGGTGGCCTTCGTGAACGAGCACATCGAGCTGATCCTGATCGCGATCGTGCTCTTGTCCGTGGTCCCCATCGTGATCGAGTTCCTGCGGGCCCGCCGCTCATCGGCGAGGGAGGCCGCCGGAGGCGGCGCCCCGGCGCCCGGCGGCGCGTCCACGCCGTCCCGGGGTGGCCGGCACGCCAAGCGGTAGTCGGCGGCCGAAGCGGCCGGGGAGGGGCGGCCGGTGCTGTCTCTT
>NZ_SMKI01000250.1 GCF_004348415.1 Streptomyces hainanensis | reverse complement strand
GCGAGGGGGAGGGCGATGCGCCAGAAGGCGCCGAAGGCGGAGAGGCCGTCGGTGCGGGCGGCTTCCTCCAGTTCGACGGGCAGGCCTTCGAAGAAGCCGATCATGATCCAGAGGATCAGTGGTACGGAGACGAACATGTGGCTGAGGATCAGGACGGTGTAGCTGCCGACCAGGCCGGCGCGTGCGAACAGGTAGTACCAGGGCACCAGCAGCGAGATCGCCGGGATGATGCGGGCCACCAGGATCAGCGACCCGGTGCGGTGCATCCGGAACCGGCCGACGGCCCAGGCCGCCGGCACCGCGATCAGCGCCGAGAGCGCGGTGGAGACGCCGCCCACGATCAGCGAGTTGCGCATCGCGTGCAGGATCTCGCCGTCCGCCAGGACGTTGCGGAAGTTCTCCAGCGTGGGGGAGAAGAACAGCCCCACGCTCGGGTCGGTGACCTGCACGTTGGTCTTGAACGCGGCCGCGAACATCCACACGATGGGCAGTGCGAAGATCAGCGAGACGACGGTGACGGCGATGCCCCGCAGCCAGGCGAGACCGCGCCGGCGCCGGGCCGCGCTCGCGGCGGCGTCGGCCCTCATGGCGGCGTTGGCCCTCATGCTTCCTTCCTTCCGGCGCGGCGGCGCAGCACGAGTACGACGCCGATGATGAAGAGGGTGAACAGGACGAGGACCGCCGAGGCGAGCCCGTACTCCAGGTAGTCGAAGGTGAGGCCGTAGGCGTAGACGTTGAGGGTCTCGGCCTCGAAGTCGGAGCCGCCGCCCGGGCCCTTGGTGGCGTAGAGCAGATCGAAGGTCTTGAGCGCGTCGACGGAGCGCAGCACCAACGCCGTGGCCAGGGTGGTGGAGAGCATCGGCAGCACCACGTGCCGGAACCGCTGCCACGCGTTGGCCCCGTCCACCAGGGCGGCTTCCTCGGGTTCCTCGGGCAGGGTGGAGAGGCCGGCGAGGAGCAGCAGCGTCATCATCGGGGTCCACTGCCAGACGTCGATCAGCATCAGGGTGGGCAGCGACTGGCTGACGGACCCCAGGAACTCCTGCGGCGGCAACCCCACCGACTCCAGCAGGTGGTTGGCGATGCCGTTGGTCGGGTCCAGGATCAGCAGCCACAGGATGCCGATCGCCACCGGGGTGGCGAGCAGCGGGATGATCAGGAGAGTCCGCACCCAGCGGATGCCGCGGAACGCCTTCCGCAGGAGCATGGCGAGCGCCAGACCGAGCACGGTCTCCAACACCACGGCGCCGACGGTGAACACCACGGTGCGCTGGACGGCCGGCCAGAAGCGCCGGGTGTCGCCGAGCGCGTCCGCGAAGTTCCGCAGCCCGGTGTGGTCCTTGTCGGCGTTGACCGCGCCGAAGGCGTCGGTGAGGGAGAGGTTGAGGGTGTAGGCGAGCGGAAAGACGATCATCAGGCCGACGAAGAGCAGCGCCGGCGCCAGCATCGCCCACTTCAGCCGTCGGTTGGCCTGCTCGAACGTGCGCGGGGCACGGCCACCCGGCCGTCCCCGTCCGGCGGCCGGCCGCGGCGCGGTCCCGGTCTGGACGGTGGTCATCAGGACTCCCGGTGGCGGTTGTCGCGGACGAGGAAGTCGGCGAACTCGGCGTCCGCGTCGCGGGCGACGCCCGGCACACGCTGGCCCAGGATCCCGGCCACCAGCGGGCGGCCCACGATGTCGCGGGCGCGGCCGACCTGGAGCACCTCGGGCCGGTCGTGCCCGATCCCGCGCTCCGCGCTGACGCGCATGGTCTCCGCCAGCTCCGGCGGGAAGGACGCCAGGGTGGCGGCGTCCGACCAGGCGGACTCCCGGGCGCCGGGTATCCCCTCGGCCTGGAGCGCGGCCACCATCTCCGGGCTCGACGCCCAGCGGACGAACTCCCAGGCGTCGTCCCGCAGCAGCGAGAACTCGTTGACACCCAGGCTCCAGGACGGGATGTTGTGCGGCCGCGAACCGGCCGGCCCGGCCGGGAACGGCGCGAAGCCGACCGTGTCCTGGACGGTGGAGATCGTCGGGTCGAGGAAGTTGGTGTAGATGGCGTCGGCGTCGATGTAGAAGGCCGCCTTGCCCTGGGCGAAGATCGGCATCGCCTGCTCCAGGCTCATGTTGGTGACGCCCGGCGGGCCGGTGCGCTCCAGCAGGGCGCCGTAGTACTCGTAGGCGGCGATCGCCTCCCGGGTGCCGATCCCGGAACGGCCGTCGACGGTGAAGTCGCCGCCGAACGAGTAGAGGAAGCTCGACCACTGGCTGACCGCGCCGCTGCGCTGCCCGCGCCCCACGTAGCCGAAGAAGCCGCCGCGGCGGTCCGCCAGTTCGAGCGACATGGCCATCAGCTCGTCCAGGGTGGCCGGCGGCCCGCCGAGGTCGGCCACCAGGTCGCGGCGGTAGTAGAGCGCCGGCCGCTCGGTCACCACCGGGACGCTCAGCACCCGGCCCGCCGTGATCGAGCGCTCGCGCGGCGCCTCCTGGAAGTCGTCCCAGTCGAACGCCCGGTCACCGACGCGGTCGGTGAGGTCGGCGAGCCAGCCGTTGTGCGCGAAGAGCAACTGCTCCTGCAGCGCCCTGACCATCATGACGTCGACGTCGGTGGCGGACGCGTTGAGCTTGACGTTGTAGCTGTTGGCGAGCTGGTCGGAGGTGAGCATCGTGATCGAGACGCGGCGGCCGACCCGCTCCTCGAACTCGCCGACCCGACCGGCGATCGCCTGCGACCAGACATGGTTGATCGCCATGACGCGCAGTGGTGCGTTCGGGGACGCGGAGCCGCCGCGTCCCGAGCAGGCGCCGAGCGTCGTCCCGCCCGCCGCCGCGGCCGCCACACCCAGGGCGAGCCTGCCGAAGGAACGGCGCCCGACCGGATGGCTGCTCGTGGACATCCTTGTCCTCGACTTTCTTGCTGTACGGTGTGTCCCGTTTCACGGGAAATGGCGGTCCAACTGGTAGGACCAGTTGGACCGTAACAGGGCGCCGGCGATCTGACCAGCCCCGAGTTCGGGCCGCCCGTCAGCCGGAGAGCGGCGGCTGCCGCAGCAGTGCCTCGATGTGCTGCCGCGCCATGACGTCCAGGCTGAGGTCCAGGTCGGCGCCGTAGGTGCGCAGGCCGAGCCTGAGGTGCTCACGCATCCGGGCCCTGGCCAGCTCGACGTCGCGGGCCTCGATCGCGTCGAGGATCTCCGGGTGGTGCGGCACACCCGGCTCACCGATCGAGGGGTCCGAGTTGGAGCGCAGCATCATCTCGAACATCATCCCGCCGATCGACGACAGCATGACGCGCAGCACCGGATTGCCGCTGGCGGCCGCGATCGCCTCGTGGAAGTCGAGGTCGGCGCGGGCCTTGTGCACGACGTCGGCCGCCCGCAGCAGGACGTCGTTGGCCCGGCGCATCGCGCCGAGGTCGGCCTCGGTGGCCCGCTCCGTGGCGAGCCCGACGATCTCCACCTCCAGCGGGATGCGGGCCTCGATGAGGTGCCGCACGGTGGGGCGCTCCGCGCGGTACAGCGCGTCGTAGCCGCGGGCCCGCTCCGCCTTCTGCTCGCTGACGAACGAACCCCGGCCGGGCGCCACCTCGATCAGGTGCTGGGCCTCCAGACGACGCAACGCCTCGCGCACCACGTTCCGGCTGGCGCCGAACTGCTCGGCGAGCTCCCGCTCCGACGGCAGCTTGGCGCCGACGGCGATCTCGCCGGACCTGATGTCGTGTTCCAACTGGCGCGCGACGCGCTCCGTGAGCAACCCCCGCTGGGAGGAAGGCGTGTCACGACCCGGCGGTGACGTGGGCGGGGCGGGCATGCCCCGGAGCTTAACAGCAGGTCGGCCGGGTCCCCTCCCGTCGCTCAGCACGCGCCGGGAACGGGGAACCGGCCCAGCGCCTCGACGAGCGGCGCGCGCCCGCCGGCGAAGCAGATCCGCACCCAGCCCTCGCCCGCCGCCCCGAAGGCGGTGCCGGGCGCGACCGCGACCCGTTCGGTCCGCAGGAAGTGCTCGGCCCAGGCCGCGACGTCGCCCCCGGAGGCGTGGGAGACGTCGATCCAGAGGTAGAACGCTCCGCCGGGGCGCTGGTAGCGGATTCCCCGGCCGTCCAGGACGGCGCCGGCGGCCGCGAGGTTGGCGCGGTAGTGCGCGCGGGCCGCGGTGACCCCGTCCTGGTCGCCTTCGAGCGCGGCGAGGGCGGCCGACTGGGCGGGCGCGTTGACGCAGCTGACCGTCGACTCCTGCGCGGCGCGGAAGCGCTCGGTCAGCCCCGGCGGAGTGACGAGGTAACCGACCCGGGCGCCGGTGAGCGCGTAGGTCTTGGACAGCGAGTAGACGCCGAACACCCGGTCCTCGGTGTCGACCGCCGCGAGGCTGGTGCATCCCGCGTCGAACGTCAGGTACTCGTACACCTCGTCGCTGATGATCCACAGGTCGTGCCGGGCCGCGAAGTCGACCAGTGCCCCCACCGTCGCACGGTCGAACACCACCCCGAGCGGATTGGAGGGGCTGTTGACCAGCAGCACCCGGGTCCTCGGCGTGACGAGCGAGGCCAGCGCCGCGAGATCGGGCGTGAAGCCGTGTTCGGCTCGCAACCGGTACGGCACCGGGACCGCGCCGAGCAGGCGCGGCGTCATCGCGAACGTCGCGTATCCGGGGTCGGGGATGAGGATCTCGTCGCCCGGGGCCAGGGTGAAGGACATCGCCAGGTGCAGCGCCTGCGCGCCACCGGCGGTGACGTGGACCTGGTCGTCGCCGACGGAGTAGCCGTTGTCCCGGGCGAGTTTCCCGACGATCGCCGACCTGAGCGGGGGAATCCCGCTGTTCGGGGTGTAGTTCGTGACGTCGTCCCGCCAGGCCCGCGCGCCGGCTTCCCGGATGTGCGGGGCCACCGGCAGTTCCGGCTCGCCGATGCTCAGCTGGATGACGTCGTCGAGCTCGGCGGCCAGCTCGAAGATCCGTCGGATCCCGGAGGCGGGTATCGCCCGCACGGTGGAGGCGATCTGCGGCATGGGCGTTCTCCAGGTCTGCGGCGGAGCCCGGGCCGGCGGGCGGGGGCGCGAGTGGCGGGTCAGGAGTGGCGGTAGAACTCGAGGTGGCGGTGCAGCAGTTCCTCGTAGCGGTCGGCGTCCCGGGCGGCGAAGGCGTCGAGGAGGCCGTGGTGTTCGGCCGCGGCGGCCGCCATGTGCTGGGGGAGCAGGCGCAGCAGTTGCAGCCGGAGCCGTGACTGCCGGTCGCGCAGCAGGTCGTGGAGGTGGGACGCGGTGGCGTTGCCCGACGCGGCGATCAGGGCGCCGTGGAGGTCGGCGTCGCACTCCACGAACCCCTCCAGGTCGCCGGCGGCGTTGCGGGCGTCCCCCTCGGCGACGAGGCGGCGCAGCCCGTCGAGCACCGGCTCGGGCGGCGCGGCGTCCGCCAGCGCGCGGCGGACCGCGGCGGACTCGATCGCCTGCCGCATCTCCACCACGTCGCGCGCCTCGTTCGGGGCCATCGGCTGCACCGCGGCACCCCGGCGCGGATACAGCACCAGCAGCCGCTCGGTCTCCAGCCGCAGGAACGCCTCGTGCACGGGGGTGCGGCTGATCCCCAGCTCGGTCGCGATCGCGCTCTCGTTGATCAACTGCCCCGGCGGCAGCGCGCCGGAGAGCACGAGCCGCTTGGTGTGCGCGTAGGCCCGCTCGGCCATCGCGGTTGCGTTCGGCATGGGGGACAGCCTAGCGTCTTGCATGCAACGATGCGTGCATGAGGGAGGGGCTGGTGGTGGGGAGGTCGGGATCGCGCTATCCGCCGCTCGTCGCGATCTACCTCATCTGGGGCAGCACCTACTTCGCGGTGCGGGTCGTCGTCGGCGACGGCGCGGTCTCGCCGGTCCACCTCCAGTTCCTCAGGGCGGTCGCGGCCGCGGCCCTGCTCGGCGCGACCGCCCTGGCCGTAACGCCGACGCCGACGACGACGCCTGGCCCCGGTGCCCGGGCGGACCCGGGCGCTGGCCGCCCTCTCCGGGGTGCTGATGTGGGCGGCGGGCAACGGGCTCGCGACGTACTCCGCCGCCTACGCCTCCTCCAGCTTCATCGTGATGGCGATGGGCACCATCCCGCTCTGGACGGTGGCCACCGAGGCGGTCCTGACCAGAACGCCGCCGTCCCGCCGGGTGCTCGGAGCGCTGGGCGTCGGTTTCCTCGGCCTCGGCCTCGTCGTCGCGCCGGGTCTGTTCTCGGCCGACATCCTGGAGCCGGACCACGCCGCCGTCACCATCCTCATGCTCGTCGGCGGCGGCGCCACCTGGGCCACGGGCACCGCCATCCAGAAGCGCGTCGCGCCGGCCTTCACCATCCCGTCGCTGGCCGCGCTCCAGTTCACCGCGGCCGCGCTGGTCCTCGCCGGCCCGGCGCTCGCCGTCGGCGTCCCGCGCCCCGACCACGTCGGCGCCGCCCAGTGGGCCGCGTTCGGCTACCTGGTGGTGTTCGGCTCGGCGATCTCGCTGAGCGCCTACGCCGTCGTCGTCCGCACCTTCAGCGCCTCCGTCGCCTCGACCTTCGCCTACGTGAACCCGGTCGTCGGCGTTCTCCTCGGAACCGTCGTCCTCCGCGAGGACATCGCGCCCGTGTCGATCCTCGGCCTGCTCGTCGTCCTCACCGCGGTCGGCGCCGTGCTCGTCGCGCCGACCCGCGCGACGCGCCCCCGGCAGGACGGCCCGCCGCCCTGACGGTCAGTCGTGCAGCTGCCGCAGCACCCGGTGGAAGGCGGCCTTGCCCTCGAAGCCGATGCCGGGGATCTCGGTCAGGCCGACCCGGCTGTGCTCGACGACGACGTTGTCGGCGAAGCCGCCGGTGGGTTGGAACTCGCCGGGGTAGGACTCGTTGCCGCCGAGTTTGAGGGCGGCGGCGATGTGCAGGGAGAACTGGTGTCCGCCGTGCGGGACGCAGCGCCGCGAGGACCAGCCGTGTCGGCGCAGCATCCGCTGGATGCGCAGGTACTCCACGAGGCCGTAGCTGAGCGCCGGGTCGACCTGGATGACGTCGCGGTCGGGGCGCATTCCGCCGTGGCGGATCAGGTTGCGGGTGTCCTGGAGGGAGAACAGGTTCTCGCCGGTGGCGATGGGCCCGGCGTAGTGTTCGGCGATCACGGCGTTGAGCTGGTAGTCGAGCGGGTCGCCGACCTCCTCGTACCAGAAGAGGCCGTAGGGCTCGATGGCGCGGCCGTAGGCGAGGGCGGTGGCGAGGTCGAAGCGGCCGTTGACGTCGACGGCCAGCCGGGACCCGTCGCCGCCCAGCACGTCGAGGACGGCCTCGACACGGCGCAGGTCCTCGGCGAGGTCGGCGCCGCCGATCTTCATCTTGACGACGTCGTAGCCCTGGTCGAGGAAGCCGCGCATCTCGTCCTGGAGGTCGGTGAGGGTCTTGCCGGGGGCGTAGTAGCCGCCGGCGGCGTAGACGAAGACGGAGTCGTCGGGCTCGCCGTCGCCGTGGCGGTCCGACAGCCACCGGTACAGCGGCTGGTCGGCGATCTTGGCGGCGAGGTCGAACAGCGCCATGTCGACGACGCCGACGGCGACGGAGCGTTCGCCGTGGCCGCCGGGCTTCTCGTTGCGCATCATGACGTCCCACGCCCTGGCGGGGTCGAGCTCGCCCCGCTCGTCCAGGAGGCTGCCGGGTTCGGCGGCCATCAGCCGCGGCAGGATCCGGCGGCGCAGGATCTCGCCCGCGCTGTAACGGCCGTTGGAGTTGAAGCCGTACCCGACCAGGGGCTTCCCGTCGCGGACGACATCACTGACGATCGCGACGATCGAACAGTCCATCGCGCTGAAGTCGATCCAGGCGTTCCGGATCGACGAACTGATGGGCACCACACCCTCGTACACGGCGGTGATCCTCATCGCGCGACCTTCCTCGTGCGGGGCCGGGTCAGGGCGCGGTGGGCACCGGCTCGGCGGGAGCGAACGGGCCGGTCCCGGTGACCATCAGCACGAGGCCGACCGCCACGAGAACCAGGCTGAGGACGATGAGGAACCGGCCGACGGGGTTGCGGTGGTTGTAGACGTAGGCGCTGGTACCCCAGCGACTCCGCCTGAACACCGGTTCGTCGTCGTCCCGCACGGCGCCACCCTACCCATCGGGTCCGACCGGCCGCCGAACGCCTGCCTCACCGGAGCCTCACCGGAGCCGCGCCGGCAGCGCCACCCAGCGGCGCGGGGTGCGGAGGTCGACCGCCTCCCGGCCCTCGGTGATCCGCAGTCCGGCCGCGGCACAGGCGTAGGCGAGGACGTTGGCGCGGTACGGCAACGCCCGCCCGCGCTGCCAGAATCGGAAGTGCCAGTGGGCGTCCGGGGCCGACCGGTGGGGGAGGAGGCCGATCTCCTCGTGCGCGGCGGCCGCCCCGTCGCCGGCCAGGGTGCCGAACACGCCGCCCTTGGGGTTGAAGTACACCCCGTAGGCGGTGGTGTCCGTCGAGAGGGCTTCCAGAACGGTGCTCTGACTCGGCAGGTATCCCTGCTGGCTGACCACACAGCCGCCGGGATCCCCGGACACGCCCCGCACGGCGACGTGGCGCAGCGCCGCGTCGTAGTCGCCCGAGTCGAAGGGCAGGTGCTCGCGATCGGTCATCGGGCACCGCGCGGGGTCGCCGCCCAGCCGCCGGATCACCTCGTCCTCGCCCAGGCCGCGCACGAAGGCGACGCCGAGCCCCTCCGTCCAGAGCGGCTCCCGGCCGAAGGCCGCGATGAGCGCGCCGGCCGCCCGGAACGCGGCGACCTCCTCGGCGGGCGACTCCACCGCCCCCGGCAGGCCCGTGACCAGCGGGGCGAGCGACGTGGTGGCGAGGAGCCGGCCGGGGGACCAGGGGCCGGTCTGCGGCGTCCACACGTCGGCGCCGGCCTCGATCAGCGCGCGGAGCGTGCCCTCGTCCAGGGCCCGCACGGCGTGCCACAGCGGCGTGTGCCCGTCGCCGTCACGGGCGTCGACCTCCGCGCCGTGCGCCAGGAGCAGCCCGACCGCCTCCGCGGCCCCCCGCTCCGCGACGCGGTGCAGCGGGGTCGCGCCCCGGGGATCGAGCGTGGCCCCTGGTGGCGCGCCGCCGGCCAACCGGGCCCGGACCAGGGCCGTGTCCTCCCAGCTCCGGTAGGCCATCCCCTGCCAGTCGGCGCGTGGCACGTACCGCTGGCGGGCCTCCTCCTCGTCCGCGAGCCGCCTCTGTTGACCGCTCGTCAGCGGCGGCGCCAGGAACGCCGGTGGCCCGCCCACCTCCAGGGTCGCGAGCAGGCGCCGGCCCGCCGTGGGCTCCGGGGGCTCCAGGTCGGGCCAGACCTCGATCGCCCGGCCCGACGCGGCACGCAGCGCCGCCACCCCGATCGCGGTGTGGGTCTCGGGTATCCCCTCGTCCGGCCACTCGACGACCAGCCAGGCCTCCCCGGGCGGCGGAAGCTCCGCCAGATAGAGGTCGACGTCGGTCGTGAACAGGGATCCGCGGGAGAGGTGCTGCCCGGGATCGAGCGGCACGAGGCCGACTGCCCCGGCCGACACGGCCGGGCCCGCCGCCCCCCGAGGCCCGGTCATGCGCCGTGGCTCCGTGCCGTCCAACGAGGTCACCCGGCGGCCGTCGGAGAACCGCAGCCCGACCCGGAGCCCCGACTGGCGCCGCGTGGCCGGGCCCGCCCGGCGGGTCCTGCGGAAGACCGCCAGGTGCAGGGTGAGGGAACGCGGCCACACGGACCAGCCCGTCAGCAGCACCCTGGTCTCCGGCCCGGCGCCGACGACGTCGAGCGCCGAAAGCAGCACCGGCGCGAACCGGTCGACGGGCGGACCGTACCGACCGTCGTCCGCGGGCGGCGGCGTCAGCCGGGCCAACACCGGCCGCTCGGCCGCCGGTTCCTCCCGCGGCACCAGGTCGTCGAAGAATCCCATGTGCCGAGCGTGACACGCGCCACTGACACCGGGTGGTCGGCGGCGTGGTGGGATGGTGCCGTGAGCAGCGCCGCAGAGGAGAGCAACCGCCGGATGCTCCGGGCCCGGGACGTGATGGACCGTGCCTACGCGCAGCCGCTGGACGTGCCGGCCCTGGCCCGGATCGCGCACGTGTCGCCGGCGCACTTCGCCCGCACGTTCCGCACCACGTTCGGTGAGACGCCGCACCGCTACCTGCAGCGCCGTCGGGTGGAGCGGGCGATGTTCCTGCTGCGGGAGACCGACCGGGCCGTGACGGACATCTGCTTCGAGGTCGGCTTCTCCAGCCCCGGCACCTTCAGCCGCACGTTCCGCGAGATCGTCGGCCGGTCGCCGCGGGCGTACCGGCGTGAGGCGGTGGCCGTGGGCGTGCCGACGTGCTTCACGATGGCGTGGACGCGGCCGAGCGCCTGACCGGTCGACCCGGCGACCCGGCGACCGAGCAGTTTCGGATAAGTTTCCGCCCGGCCCGCTGAGTAGCGTGAGGCGCATGTTCACCGCAATCACTCACTCCCAGATATTCGTGCTCGACCAGGACAAGGCCCTCGACTTCTACGTGGGCACCCTCGGTCTCGAGATCGCCGCCGACGTCGACATGGGCTTCATGCGCTGGCTCGCGGTCAGCGTTCCCGGCCACCCCGAGCGGCAGATCCTGTTGGAGAAGCCGGGCGCCCCGGCGATGTCGGAGGAGACCGCGCGGCAGGTGCGCGAACTCGTGACCAAGGGCGCGATGGGCGGCTGGCTCATCCTCAGCACCGACGACTGCCGGAAGACCTACCGGACGCTGCTCGAGCGCGGCGTGGAGTTCACCGAGGAACCCACCGAGCGCCCGTACGGGATCGACTGCGGGCTGCGCGACCCCTTCGGCAACCGCCTCCGCTTCACCCAGCCGAAGGGCTGAGGCCCGTTCCTGGAGTGGCGGCCGGGGGATCGGGGGCGAGGGATCCGTCGGGCGCGATGTGGTCGAAGATCTGCCGGATCAGCGTGAGCACGTGGGGGTCGTCCACCGCGTAGTGGTGGTGGCGCCCCTTGCGATGGCCGGAGATCACGCCGGCCAGGCGGAGCTTGGTCAGGTGCTGGGAGACCGTGGGGATGCTCATGCCGACGCGCTGGGCCAGGGTCCCGACGTCGGCGGGCTCGTTCGCCAGCAGCCACACCAGGTGGAGCCGGACGGGGCTGGACAGCAGGCCGAAGGTGTCGGCCCCGGCCCTCAGCTGTGCCGGGGTCGGCTCGCCGGCGGACTCCTGGCCCGGGTCCGGGGCCGCTGACGGGTGGGGTGCCGGCTGGCTCGCGGCGGGTGGGGGCGATGGCATGATCCCCCATTCTGTCGCGCCGGGCGCCAGGCGTCCCCCGCGCCCAACATTTCGCCAGTTGCGCAACTGACGAAAGGATGCGAGGGTGGAATTCCTCCGAAGGGGAGTAGTCCACGACTTCCGCGCGTCGACACGCTGAGAGCCCTCGGGCTCTCCGGCGGCGGGGGCCGGCCACGGCCGGCGGACGAGACCTTCGGCCAGCAGTCATGCCTGGCCGACCCCTTTCCTGGAGCCCCGGCCGGGCCGTGCCCGTCCCGGGAAGGAAGCCCCCGTCGTGCCCGTCAAGCTCGTGCGGCCCCTGTCACTGTGCGTGTTGCTCACGCTGCCCGCCCTCGTCACCCGCCTCACCGG
>NZ_SMKI01000024.1 GCF_004348415.1 Streptomyces hainanensis | reverse complement strand
TCGTGGACCCGTTCGGCGCCCTCACCCACCTCGGCGCCGGCGAGAGCGACGGCACGGAGGCCGCCCCGCCCGGGCACCTTCCCGTGCAGCCTATCCCCGTCAGCGAGCCGATGCTCTCCGACACGGCCGCCTGGGGGCGTTCGGTGCGCTCGACCTGGACCAGGCCGTCCACCGCCTCGGTGACCGGCGCGTAGCCGGCGGTCCGCAGCGCGGCCAGCGTCTCGGGTGCCGGGGTGCGGCTGACGAGCACCGTGGGGGCCAGTTGGCGCAGGCCGAGGGGGGCAAGCTTGCGGTGGTAGATGATCTCGGTGAGCAGCGCCGGCTCGGGCGCGTGGATGACGCAGGCGGGGGAGACCACCCGCAGCTGGCCGTGGCGGCGGGCCGTGTCGCGGATCAGGTAGCGCAGCGGCTGGGGGAGCGGGCCGCCGTTGATCGCGACCAGGTCGGCCTCGATCGAATCCGCGCTGTCGCCCGCGTCCAGGCCGCGACGGATGCTGCCGGGGGTGAACCGCCAGACCGAGGCCGCGCCCCGCGACTCCCGATCGGCCACCGCCTCGAGGGTCGTCTCCAGCGGCGCCGAGGGCGCCCCCGCCACCACGGCCGTCAGGTCGCCGCCGATCCTGGCCCGCTCGGTGGCGGCCGGCAGCAGCCGCCGCGCGGCGGCCACCACCTCCTCGTCCTCGGCGCCGAGGAGGGCCGCGCCGAGCGGCGTCAGCGCGCCGTGGGCCAGCACGCCGATCCGCGTCGCCTCGGCCAGCAGCGTCGCGAACGGCGGGGCGTCCTCGTCGAGGCGGGCGGCCAGCGGCCGGTGCCAGGCCACCAGGGCGGCCAGCGCCCCGGGCGACGCGGCGCCCTCCCCGGCCGGCAGCCGGGACGCGGCGTTGAGCAGCGTGCGGCGGGCGATCGGGACGTCCCGGCGCGGCGGGAGTTCGAGGAGCGCCGGCAGCGTCCTGCCCTCGCGGTCGCGGGTCCTGGTGGGGGTCGCCGGCACCGCGCGCCAGGCGCGCAGCAGCGCGGCGGCGCGCTGCCCCGGCTCGCCGGCCAGCCACGCGTCGTAGGCGGCGGTGGCCGGGAACCGGTCCTCGTCCCGGCACAACAGCCCGGCGGCGCGGCCCAGTTCGAGGGCGAGCCGGACGTCGGGCTCCTCGCAGTGCGCCGCCCTGCCGAGCCGCAGCAGCTCGCGGGGGCCGACGCCGCCGCTCTTCCGCCGCTCGGGCGGCCGCGCCGCGCACTCGGCGAGCACCGCCGCCGCCCGGTCGAGGAACGCGTACGCGGCGGCCGAGGCCTCCTGGGTCACCGCCTCGGCCGGGGCCGCCACCAGCGGGGGCGCCGGTGGCACGGCGTCGAAGGGCGCCCGCCAGCCGGGGCCGCGCAGGATCAGGGCCACCTCGGCCGGCAGGTGGGCCGGCACCTGCCCGTAGCGCGCCCGCAGCAGCAGTCCCCGGTCGAGCGCCCACCGCAGACCCGGCAGCGAGCTGGGCACCGGCTCGGTCAACACCGCCCGGCTGTGCTGGAGCAGCAGCTCGCGCGAGGCCGCCGGCGCCGCGGCCACCACGGCCCGCACCCGCTCCGGGTCGGTGTGGTGGTCGCGCAGCGCCTCGAGCCGGCGCTGCCGGGTGTCGGGCGGCGTGATGCCCAGCGCGTCGGCCATCCCGCACAGCTCGTCGGTGGTCTTCTCGCCCAGCAGTTCGACGAGCCCGGGACCGAGACCGAGCGGCGCCGGCCAGGTCGCCGCCACCGGTTCCGCCAGGTGCCAGAGCCCGTCCTCGTCCTGCCAGGCCAGCCCGTGGCCGGTCAGCTCGGTCAGCGCCAGGTCGAGGCCGCGGGCCCCCTCGGCCGTGCCGCCGCGCAGCAGGCCGGCGAGACGTTCCCGCGCCGCCCCCCGACCTATGGCGCCCAGCGCGGCCAGCGCCTCGGCGGCCTGCAGGCAGCGCAGCGGCAGCCGGGACACGGCGCGGGCCACCGACGCCTTGTCCAGGAGTCTGGTGGCCAGCTCGCCGAGGTCGTTCGGGGCGTAGGGCTGGAGCGTGTCGGGCCGGGCGGCGAGCAGGGCCCGCAGCCGGTCCGCGGGCAGCCGACCGAGCCAGGCGCTGAGTGGGAGGCCGGACGGAGAGGGGGACGACGCGCTGATCGGACTCACCTCGACTGTGTGCGATGTCGCGGATTCGGACGGTCACCGTATCGGTCCAGTGGCCCGGCCGGGGCCGGAATGGGGAAAACTATGCCCCCCCTCGCGGCCCCCTTGCGGAAAGGCCGATTCATACGGGACCCTGACGCCCCGGCCGCCCCGATCACCTGGTGCTTCGCCGGCGAGGTGCGACGATGGGAGCCATGGCACGCCGCGGCAAACTACGCATCTATCTCGGCGCGGCCCCGGGGGTGGGCAAGACCTACGCCATGCTCTCCGAGGCCCACCGCCGCGTCGAGCGTGGCACCGACCTGGTGGTGGCGCTCGTCGAACACCACGACCGGCCCCGCACCCAGGTGCTGCTCCACGGTCTGGAGCAGGTGCCCAGGCAGGAGATCGGCTACCGGGACGGCCTCTTCGGCGAGATGGACACGGACGCCGTGCTGCGGCGCCACCCCAAGGTCGCCGTGGTGGACGAGCTGGCCCACACCAACGTGCCGGGCGGCCGGAACGAGAAGCGCTGGCAGGACATCGAGGAGCTGCTCGACGCCGGCATCGACGTGATCTCCACCGTCAACATCCAGCACCTGGAGTCGCTCGGCGACGTCGTCGAGGCGATCACCGGCGTCCGGCAGCGCGAGACCGTGCCGGACGCCGTGGTGCGCCGCGCCGACCAGATAGAGCTGGTCGACATGGCCCCCGAGGCGCTGCGCCGGCGGATGGCCCACGGCAACATCTACGCCCCCGACAAGGTGGACGCGGCCCTCTCGCACTACTTCCGCCCCGGCAACCTGACCGCCCTCCGCGAGCTCGCCCTGCTGTGGACCGCCGACCGGGTCGACGCCTACCTGCGCCGCTACCGCGACGAGCAGGGCATAACGTCCACCTGGCACGCCCGCGAGCGGCTGGTCGTCGGCCTCACCGGCGGCCCCGAGGGCTCCACCCTGATCCGCCGCGCCGCCCGGATGGCCGCCAAGAGCTCGGGCAGCGAGATCATGGCCGTCTACATCTCCCGGGCCGACGGGCTCACCTCGGCCTCGCCGCGCGAGCTGGCCGACCAGCGCACCCTCGTCGAGCAGCTCGGCGGCACGTTCCACCACGTCATAGGCGACGAGGTGCCCGAGGCCCTGCTCGACTTCGCCCGCGGCGTCAACGCCAACCAGATCGTGCTCGGCTCCAGCCGCCGCAAGTCCTGGCAGTACGTGTTCGGGCCCGGCGTCGGCGCCACCGTCGCCCGCGAGTCGGGCCCCGACATCGACGTGCACATCGTGACCCACGACGAGGTCGCCAAGGGCCGGGGCCTCCCGTCCGCCCGCGGCGCCCGGCTGGGCCGCTCCAGGACCCTCGCCGGCTGGCTGATCGGCGTGCTGGGGCCCCTGCTGCTGACCGTGCTGCTCGCCGTGCCGTCGCCGGGCGCCGAGTTCGCCAGCGACGTGCTGCTCTTCCTCTCCGTGACCGTGATGGCCGCCCTCGTCGGCGGCCTCTACCCGGGGCTCGCCTCGGCGGCCTTCGGCTCGCTGCTGCTCAACTTCTACTTCGCCCGCCCCATCCACCAGTGGTCGGTGGCCGAGGGACACAACATCGTGGCGATCGTCGTCTTCTTCGCCATCGCGGTGGCCGTGGCCACCGTCGTCGACCGCTCCGCGCGCCGCACCCAGCAGGCCGCCAGGCTGCGCGCCGAGTCCGAGACGCTGACGCTGCTCGCCGGCAGCGTGCTGCGTGGCGAGGACACCCTGGGCGCCCTGCTGGAGCGGGCCAGGGAGACCTTCGGTATGGACGTCGCGGCGCTGCTGGAGAGCGACCCCGACCGCCGCCACTGGATGTGCGTGGGCAGCGTCTCCGTCCCCGACCACGCCGGCCGGCCGCTGCTGACCCCCGACGACGCCGACGTGGACGTGCCCGTCGGCGACCACGCCATGCTGGCCCTCTCCGGCCGGAAGCTGCCCGCCGAGGACCGCCGGGTGCTCACCGCGTTCGCCGCGCACGCCGCCGCCGTCCTCGACCGTCAGCGGCTCAAGTCCGAGGCCCACCGGGCCCACAAGCTCGCCGAGGGCAACCGCATCCGCACGGCGCTGCTGGCCGCCGTCTCGCACGACCTGCGCACCCCGCTCGCCGCCATCAAGGCCAGCGTCTCCAGCCTCCGCTCGGACGACGTGGCCTGGTCCGAGGAGGACGAGGCGGACCTGCTGGAGAGCATCGAGCAGGGCGCCGACCGGCTCGACCAGCTGGTGGGCAACCTCCTCGACATGTCCCGGTTGCAGACCGGCACGGTCGAGCCGCTGATCCGCGAGATGGACCTGGACGAGGTGGTGCCCGGGGCCCTGGGCGGGGTGCCGGAGGGCTCCGTCGACCTGGACATCCCCGAGTCGCTGCCGTTCGTCGCCGCCGACCCGGGGCTGCTGGAGCGGATCGTCGCCAACGTCGTCGAGAACGCGGTCAAGTACGGCCCCTCGGACCGGCAGGTGCTGGTGCGGGCCAGCAGCCTCGGCAACCGCGTCGAGCTGCGGGTGGTGGACCGCGGGCCCGGCGTCCCCGACACCGAGAAGGCCCGGATCTTCGAGCCGTTCCAGCGGTACGGCGACACCCCGCGCGGCAACGGCGTCGGCCTCGGCCTGGCCGTCGCCCGCGGCTTCGCCGAGGCGATGCACGGCACCCTGGACGCCGAGGACACCCCGGGTGGCGGCCTGACCATGGTGATCACGCTCCCCGCCGTCCCTTCGGCGGAACCCGGCGAGCCGGCCGAGCCGGCCGAGCCGGCCGAGCCGGTGGAACAAGCAGAACCAGCGGAACCAGCGGAACCAGCGGAATCGGTAGAAAAGAGGGCGACCCATGCATCGGGTGCTCGTAGTCGATGACGAACCACAGATCCTGCGCGCGCTCGTGATCAACCTCAAGGCCCGCAAGTACGAGGTCGACACCGCGGAGGACGGCGCCGAGGCGCTGCGGCTGGCCGCCGAACGGCACCCGGACGTGATCATCCTCGACCTCGGGCTGCCCGACATGGACGGCGTCGACGTCATCACCGGCATCCGGGGCTGGACCCGGGTGCCGATCATCGTCCTCTCGGCCCGGCACACCTCCGACGAGAAGGTGGAGGCCCTGGACGCGGGCGCCGACGACTACGTCACCAAGCCCTTCGGCATGGACGAGCTGCTGGCCAGGCTGCGGGCCGCCGTGCGGCGCGCCGAGCCGAGCGGCGTGGGCGACGAGGAGCCCACGGTGGAGACCGTCGACTTCACGGTCGACCTGGCCGCAAAGAAGGTCCACCGGGCGGGCAGGGACGTCCGGCTCACCCCGACCGAGTGGCACCTGCTGGAGGTGCTGATCCGCAACACCGGCCGGCTGGTCAGCCAGAAGCAGCTGCTGCAGGAGGTGTGGGGTCCCTCATACGGCACCGAGACGAACTACCTGCGGGTCTATATGGCCCAGCTGCGGCGCAAGCTGGAGACGGACCCGTCCGCGCCGCGCCACCTGATCACCGAACCGGGTATGGGTTACCGCTTCGAGCGCTGAGGCGTGGGCCGATCACGTTACGCTGAGGGTATGAGTGCGGAAGGCCGTCCTCCTCGGAGGCGGTGGAAGCTGTTCCAGTGGCCGGGGGCCAAGGGCACCGACGACGGCGATCTCGCCGGCGACGAGCAGCCCGCGGACGCGGGCTGCACCCGGATCCGCGACTGCGCGGAGGGCCCGAAGGGCCGCGAGGTGGTGCGGGTCGCGGGCACGCTGCGTGCGGTGAGCGAACGCACGGTGGCCGGCATGCCGGCGCTTCAGGCCGAGCTGGACGACGGCTCGGCCTCGCTGGACGTGGTGTGGCTCGGCCGGCGCTCGATAGCCGGCATCGAGCCGGGCCGAGCGGTCGTCGCCTCGGGGCGGATCGTCAGGTCGCACGGCAGACAGGTGCTGTTCAACCCCCGATACCAGCTGCAACCGCGTGGACAGGAGTAGCCAGGTGAGCAGACCCGAGAGCCGGACCGAGACCGGCGCCGCCGGGCCCGCCGAGCCGGCCGGGCAGGCCCGGCCCGAGATCGCCGACCAGACCCCGGACGAGGCGGCCACGCGCGCCGCGTTCTTCGAGGCGTTCGGCGGGGTCCGCGGCATGGTCGAGACGACGGTGCCCGGCCTGGTCTTCGTCCTCAGCTACACGATCAACCGCTCCATCAACATCTCGGCGGTCGCCGCGCTGAGCATCTCCGCGGTGCTGGCCGTTTCCCGGCTGGTCCAGCGGGACACCCTCAAGCACGCGCTCAGCGGCGTCTTCGGGGTGGCCTTCGGCGCGGTCTTCGCGATGATCTCCGGGGACGCGAAGAACTTCTACCTGCCGGGCATGCTGTACACCCTGGGCCTCGGCGTGGCCTACGTCGGCACGGCGCTGGCCGGCGTCCCGCTGCTCGGCCTCATCCTGGGCCCGGTCTTCCGCGAGAACCTGTCCTGGCGCACCCGCAACCCCGGCCGCAAACGGGCCTACGTGCGGGCCAGCTTCATCTGGGGCGGCATCCTGCTGGCCAAGTCGGCGATCACCTTCCCCATCTACTTCTGGGGCGACGCGACCCAACTGGGTTGGCTCCGGGTCGCGTTGGGCATCCCGCCGTTCCTCGTCGCGGTCTACTTCACCTGGATCATCCTGGTGAAGGCCCCGGCGCCGATCGACGTGATCGCCGAGTGGGAGGAGAAGGAACGCCGCGAGTCCGCCGCGGCGGACTAGCCCACGCGGACCAGGTTTTCCCCCACCCACCCTCTTCCGGCTCGGCCGGCCCGCAGGGCCCCACCTGGCGGTTTCCCCGCCAGGTGGGGCCCTGCGGCCGTGTGCCGGGTCCCGACCAGGCTGAGGGGACGTGCTCCCACGCCAGGTTCTGCGCAAGGTTCCACTCCAGGTCCGGCTGCCAGTGTCGTGGGCGGTTCACACACCGGCCGCCCGACGCGCCAGACAGGGCGGCCATGGCCAGGAGGAGAGACGGATGTTGAAGAGGCTGGAGAGCCTGGGCGCCACGCTGCTCGAGCGGCTGGTGCCCTCGGTCGAGGCGTCAGCGGCGGCTGATTGTTACTACTTGTGCGTGGCGGGCTACTGGCACGAGTGCTGCGACGGTCAGGGATGTGACCGTTCCGAGAGCCCCTGCTGACACCTGGCCGGTCGCGTCGGGTGGCGCCGTCGTGGTGCCACCCGGCTGCCCGAGGGAGCCCGCCACGGTCGGGAGAGCCCGTGCGTGGGAGGGACACGGCGAACGGCATGAGCGGGGAGAGGGATGCAGTACGTGGTGATCGGGGTGCGCTGTCTCCTGGGCGGTGTCTTCCTGCTGTCGGTGATGAGCAAGGTCAGGGGGTCCGTTGCCTTCGACGCGTTCGTGGAATCGGTGAAGGCGATCTCGCCGACACCCGCCGCCCGGGCACGGTCGGTCGCTGGCCTGGTGGTGGCCGTGGAAGGCCTTCTGTGTGCCCTGCTGTTGGCACCCGTTCCCCGAACCCACCCGTGGGCGTTGGCCGGTGCCGTCGCCCTTCTGGTCGGCTTCGCACTCGCCATCGCGGCCTCCCTGCTGCGCGGGGTGCGGGAGCCTTGCCGCTGCTTCGGCACGTCCATGACCCCGCTGGGATGGCAGCACGTGGCGCGCAACGCGGTACTGGCGGGAATCGCGGTCTTCGCCGTGGCCGCCACACCGGAGTCACCCGCCATGCACGCCCAGGAAACGGCGACAGCGGTGGTGACGGGCCTGATCGCGGCACTGCTCGTCGCCTCCTTCGACGACCTGTTCGCCCTGTTTCACACTCCAGGGAGGGAGCCATGACCTACCAGACCTTGATCACACTGCTGGTCGGAGCACTGGGGGCACTGAATCTCGTGCTCGCCCTCGGCATCATCAGAAGGCTGCGGGAGCACACCGAACTCCTCGCCCAACGGCCGACCGGCAGCGGTGAGTCGACAGCCATCGCCGTGGGGGAACGGGTGGGGGACTTCGCGGCAGTCACCCGGGATGGCGCCGAGATCAGCACGGCGGACCTCGCGGAGAATGCCGTCGTGGCTTTCTTTTCCCCGGACTGCGGGCCCTGCCGTGACAGGCTGCCGTCGTTCGTGGAGTTCGCCCGGACCGTACCGGGCGGAGCGCGCCAGGTGCTCGCCGTGGTGGTCGACGTGGCGGGAGACGGGGCCGAGTTCGTGAGGTCGCTGGGCGAGGTGGCACGGGTGGTGGTGGAGAAGCCCGACGGCTCGGTCAGCGACGCCTTCCAGGTTCGGTCGTATCCGACGATCCTCCGCGTGACGAGGCGCGGCGACGACGTGCTGGTGGCCGACAATCGGCTGAGGTTCGAGGCACGGCTCGCGAAGGCGGGGCGGTGAGCGAGCCCTCCGCCGCGGGGCCGGGGACCGGTGGGCGGTCTTCGGCCCCGTCCGTCGGCAGACCGGTATCCGGGGTACGACTGCTCGGCATCGCGGCCACGCTGGCTGGGCGTGCCTGCCCGTTGGTGCTCGGCGTTCACACAGTGCTGGCACTCGCCGTCGGTCTCGTGCCGGTGATCGCCGCGTGGCTGACCAAGTGCCTGTTGGACGGTCTGGTGAACGGGGCCTCTCGTCGGGACCTGCTGGTGTTGGCCGCCGGCCTGGCGGCCATCGGACTGCTCGGACGGCTCGCTCCGCACGCGAGCAGGTACTGCAAGGCGGAGATGAACCGTCGGGTGGGGCTGCTCGCACAGCGCCGCCTGTTCGATGCCGTCAATGCGTACACCGGTCTCCGCCGGTTCGAGGATCCGCGCTTTCTCGACGAGCTCAGGTTGGCTCGGCAGGGCGGCGGCAGCAACCCGGGTCAGGCCGTGGACGGGATACTCGGCATCCTTCGTTCCGCAACCACCGTGGGCGGCTTCCTCGTCGCGTTGTGGCTGCTGAGTCCCTGGGCCGGTGCGTTCATCGTGATGACCAGCGCCCCGGCGTTGGTCGCGGAGATCGGCCTCTCGCGCCGGCGGGCTCGAACGATCTGGCGGGTGGGACCGGCCGAGCGCCGTGAGTTGTTCTACGGAAGCCTACTGTCGAGCGTTCAGGCGGCGAAGGAGGTACGGCTGTTCGGGATCGGCGACTTCCTCCGCGACCGCATGATCGCCGAGCGGTCCACCGTGAACGTGGCCAGCAGGGCCGTCGACTGGCGGGAGCTGTGGGTCCAGACCGCACTCGGCGCCCTGGCCGCGCTGGCCACGGCCGGTGGACTGTTGTGGGCCGTCGGTGCGGCGGCCACCGGCATGCTCACGGTGGGGGATGTCACGGTCTTCGCGGCGGCCGTCGCGGCTGTTCAGAGCTCTCTGGCAACCATCGCCGCCGATGTGGCGCGCACCCATCACGCGTTGGTGCTTCTCCGACACTACGTGGCGGTTGTCGACGCCGGCCCCGATCTTCCGCGGAGTGCCTCCCCCAGGCCCACCGCCGCACTGCGGCGGGGAATCGAGCTCCGCGACGTCTGGTTCCGCTACGCACCAGACCACCCCTGGACGCTGCGCGGCGTCGATCTGTTCATTCCGCACGGCACCTCCCTGGCCGTCGTCGGACGCAACGGCGCAGGGAAGTCGACACTCGTCAAGCTGCTGTGCCGGTTCTACGCCCCGCAACGCGGGCGCATCCTGTGGGACGGAGTGGACATCGCAGACATGTGTCCCGAGGAGCTGCGCCACCGCATCGGTGCGGTCTTCCAGGACTTCATGTCCTATGACCTGACGGTGACGGAGAACATCGCGCTCGGGGACCTGTCCGCGCTCGGCGACCCGGAACGCGTCAGGGCGGCGGCGCTTCGCGCCGGCGTGCACGACACGGTGTGCGGGCTCCCACGCGGGTACGACACGCTACTCTCCCGTTCCTTCTTCCTCGAGTCGGACAAGAAGGATCCGGAGACCGGGATCGTCCTGTCCGGCGGGCAGGCCCAGCGGCTGGCCCTCGCCCGGGCCTTCCTGCGTGATGGCCGGGACCTCCTCATCCTGGACGAGCCCTCAGCCGGCCTGGACGCGGAAGCCGAGCACGAGATCCACACGGCCATCAGGACCCATCGCGTGGGAAGAACCAGCGTGCTGATCTCACACCGTCTCGGCGCGGTACGGGAGGCCGACCTGATCGTGGTGTTGTCCGAGGGGCGCGTCCGGGAACAGGGGACCCACGACGGGCTGATGGCGGCCGGTGGCGAATACCGCCGACTCTTCTCACTCCAGGCGGCCGGCTACCGAGGCCATCGATCGGACGAACAGCCCGTTCCCGGGGGCACCTCATGACCCGACACGGCACCAACCGCCCCGCGCTGGCCTCGTGGTTGAACGCGCACCGGGCACAGCGCGCGAGGGCCGGGCGCACCCGCCGGGTCCAGTCGCTACTGCTCCTGGCCTTCGGCGGACTGGCGTCGATATCGGTGCCACTCGTCCAGGCCGGCAGGCCGATCGCCGCGGGCCTGGTCGCCTTCGCGGGGGTTTCAGGCGTCGTCGCCGGGCGCGGCCTCTGGCGGCGATGGGCCGTCGTCACCGTGCGCGGGCCGAGCATGGAACCCACGTATCAGCACGGCGATCGCGTGCTGGTGCGCCGGATCGCCCGACCACGGACGGGGCAGGTAGCCGTCGTGGAGCAGACCGTGCCCGGAACGCGGCGGGGCGGGCCACAGACCATCGGCGTCAGTACCTCGCCCGTGGCGGTGGGCGAACGATCCTGGCTGATCAAGCGTGTCGTCGCCGTGGCGGGTGAACCGGTGCCGCGCACCGCGGGTCCCGCGCTCGCCCGGGTGGGGGAGCCGCGGGTGCCGGAAGGCATGCTGGTGTTGCTCGGCGACAACGCGGAGGCGAGCGTCGACTCGCGAACTCTGGGCCTGTTCCCGGAGGACCGGGTTCTCGGCGTCGTCGTTCGTCGGCTGCCCGCCGGCGGACGAGTGCCGATCAGCTGAGCGGGGTGCCGCCTCCGCCGCGTGGCCAGCCCGCCGGGGTGTTCCATGACGCGCTGGGCCACAGCGTGGGGTCCGCGGTCAGCATCCGCTGATGCAGTCGAGCGAGCGGTGTACTCGGCTCGACCCCCAGCTCCTGCCTGATCCGGTGCCGGATCCGCCGGTACTGCTGGAGCGCCTCCGCCGCCCGGCCGCTCCGGTAGAGGGCCAGCATTAGTTGGCCGGCCAACTGCTCGTCCATCGGGTGGCGTTCGGCGCGCTCGACGAGCGTCGTCACGAGCTCGCCGTGAAGTCCCGCGCCGAGTTTGATGTTCGCCAGGCGTGCTTCGGCGGCGTGGCGCTGAAGCTCCAACTGCTCTCGGAGGGAGTTCAGCCAGGGCGTGTCCAGTCGGGTCAGGGCCTCTCCGTGCCAGAGCGCCGTCGCTCGTTCCAGCAGCGGCCGTGCCGCCACGTCGTCGAGCCTGCCGGCCGCGTCGATCCAGCGACGGAACCGGTGCAGGTCCACCGTCATGGGGTCGACGTGCAGCACGTAGCCACCGTGCCGGCGACCGATGGACACCTCGGTGACCGACCTCAGCGCCTGCCGTAATCGGGAGAGATAGCTGTACAGGGTGTCCCGTCCGCCACGGGGCCGCTCGTCGCCCCAGGCGCGCTCGAGGAGTTGGTCAGCCGTCACACAACGGCCGGCGTCGGCCAGCATGCTGGCCAGCAGAACGCGTTGGCGGGCATGACCCACGTCGACCGGGCATCCGCGTGCTCGGATGACCTCGAACTCCCCGAGAAGCCGGAACTCGACCGGCACGTGTGCCCCGGTGGTTCCACTCGCCGGGGCGGTGCTGAGGTCGTGCGGTTGGTTGCGGATCATGCCTCTCCTCGGCTCGACGGCGCGGGTGGCGCGGATGTCGGCGGCTCTGCTGCCCCGGAACCATTGCAGTAGCGGACTGGTTGATGGGCAGCCCCGTCCCCGGGGGCCGGTCAAACCGCGGGCCCTGTCGTGACGCGAAGGCGAGCGCGAGACTGAGTGAGGCGGAGCCGGCCGATTGATCGGCGTGGCGGATCCGGCTGCCAATCAATTCCCGAGCGGCTGGAATCGGGATGTCGTCGTCGCCGAGGAGGGAGAGGGATGGGGCGTCGGGAGAATCCACTGGATCCGACGGCGGGTCCCGTTGAGCGCTTCGCGTACGAGCTGCGCGAGTTACGGGGGACCGCCGGCCGTCCGACGTACCGGACGATGGCCGGGCGCGTCGCGTACGCGGCCGCGACGCTCTCGGAAGCCGCCTCCGGCGACCGGCTGCCGTCGTTGCCGGTCGCCCTGGCGTATGCGCGCGCCTGTGGCGGAGACGAGGCCGAGTGGGAGCGGCGCTGGCGTGCGGCCGCGGCGGCTTGCACGCTGTCGCCTCGTCAGGAGGACGGCGAGTCCCCGTACCTCGGGTTGACGCGGTTCGAGCCGGCGGATCGCGACAAGTTCTTCGGGCGGGAGCAACTCGTGGCCGACCTCGTCGGGCTGGTCCGTGACCGGCGCTTCGCGGTGCTGGTGGGCGCCTCGGGAAGCGGGAAGTCCTCCCTGCTGCGCGCCGGCCTCATCCCGGTTCTCCGCAGGGCGGAACCGGCCGCCGACCGCCCCGCCACCGTCCGGATCCTCACTCCCGGAGCCCAGCCCTGCCGCACCCACGCGGCAGCCCTGACGCCGGCGGGGCGGGCAGGTGACACCTATGTGATCGTGGACCAGTTCGAGGAGGCGTTCACCCTCTGCCAGGACCGGGAGGAGCGGGACCGTTTCCTCGACGCGCTGCTCTCGGCCGTCGAGCCCGACAGCCGGGTACGGGTGGTGGTGTCGCTGCGATCCGACTTCTACGGGCGCCTCGCCGAACACGTCGACCTGGCGGACGCGGTGCGCGAGACCACGTTGCTCGTCGGGCCCATGCGCCGGGAGGAACTGCGGGCCGCGATCGTCAAGCCCGCCGCCACCCAGGGGCTGATCATCCAACGGAGCCTGACCGCACGCGTCATCGCGGACGTCGACGGCGAGCCAGGCTGCCTGCCGCTGATGTCCCACGCCCTGCGGGAGACCTGGCGCCGCCGTCGCGGCCGCACCCTGACACTGACCGACTACGAGGGCACCGGCGGCGTGCACGGCGCCATCGCGCATACGGCCGAACTCCTCTACACCCGCCTCTCCGCCAGCCAGGCGGCGCTCGCCCGCCAACTGCTGCTCCGCCTCATCAACCCGGGAGAGAGCGCCCAGGACACCCGACGCCCGGCGCCGCGCCGAGAGCTGGACATGGGTGATCCCGCGGACACCGGTCACGTCCTGGACCGGCTGGCCCGCGCCCGGCTCATCACCGTCGACGAGGGCACCGTCGAGCTCGCCCACGAGGCACTCGTCACCGCCTGGCCGCGGCTTCGCTCATGGATCGACCAGGACCGCCAGCGCCTCCGCACCCACCGTCGGCTCACCGAGGCCGCCGCGAGCTGGCAGGAGTTGGACCGCGATCCGGGAGCCCTCTACCGCGGCTCCCGGCTCGCGGCGGCCGAGGACGCCTTCCCGCCCGAGCGGCACGAACAGCTCACCGCACTGGAACGGGCCTTCCTCACCACCAGCCGCGAGACCCGCCACCACGAGCGACGCGTGGCGACCCGGACCACCCGCCGGCTGCGCGCGCTCACCGGCACGCTGTCGCTCCTCCTCGTCTTCTCCCTGGTCGCCACCGTGGTGGCCATCCACCAGCAGCGGAACGCCAGCGCGGCGGAACGGATGGCCCGCTCCCGCCAACTCGCCGCCCAGTCCTCCGCGTTGATCGCCTCCGACCCCGACCTCGCCGCACTGCTCGCCGTGGAGGCGTACCGCACCAGCCCCACCACCGAGGCGACGTCCAGCCTCTACACCGCCGCGGCACTACCTCTGCGGCACCGCCTCGCCGGCCATGGCGAGCCGGTCCACGACCTGGCCTTCAGCCGGGACGGCGGCACGCTCGTCACCACCGGGGAGGACGGGACCCTGCGGCGCTGGGACACCGCCACCGGGGAACCTCTCGGGACGGCCCGCGTCCGTGCCCAGGGGGAGGCCCCCTACAGCGTCCTGAGCCCGGACGGCGTCACGTTCGCCGCCACCGGGCCGGACGAGGCGGTCCACCTGGGCGACGTGGTCACCGGCGAGGCGTCGACCCCGCTGGCCGCGCCGGGTGGCGGCGCGTGGCCGTTGGCCTTCACCCCGGACGGCACCGCCCTGGCCGCCCTGGTCTCGGGAGAGGCTGCCGTGCGCCTCTTCGACGCGGCCACCGGCGAGCCGCTCGACACCCCCGGCCTGCCCGTCACCTGGGGTGTCGTCGAGCTGTTCGGACCGAACGGAGGGACCCTGGCGGGCGCCTCCGCGGACGGCGTCCGGATATGGGACACCACGTCGGGCCGGGTGCGGACCACGCTCGACGTTCCGACCGACCAGCTGTCCGGGATCCCCGGGGCGCTGTCGTTCAGCCCGGACGGGCGTGCCCTGGCCGTGGCCGGCACGCCCGCCACGATCGGGATCCACGACGCGGAGTCCGGCCGGCTCCTGCGCACCCTCGACAACCCCAGGGGCGAGGTGGCCGAACTGGCGTTCAGCCCGGACGGCGCCACCCTCGCCGCGGCCGGCAGCGACGGCGAGATACGGCTGTGGGACGTGGCCACCGGGCGCACCCTGACCACGCTCACCGGCCACACCGACGCGGTGCGGACGGTGGCGTTCAGCCCGGACGGCGCCCTGCTGGCCACCGCCGGGGACGACGGCACGGCCCGGCTGTGGAACGTGCCCGTGGGCCGGGTCACCGCGATGCCGGGCATCGGGCACGCCATCTCCACCGCGGCGTTCAGCCCGGATGCCGCCACGCTGGCCACCGCCGGGGACGACGGACTGTTGCGCCTGTGGGACGTCGCCACCGGCCGGCCGCGCACCGCCCTCGTCGGCTACTCGGGTTTCGTCACGAGC
This sequence comes from Streptomyces hainanensis, assembly GCF_004348415.1. GTDB lineage: Bacteria > Actinomycetota > Actinomycetes > Streptomycetales > Streptomycetaceae > Streptomyces > Streptomyces hainanensis. The sequence goes on along the minus strand of NZ_SMKI01000024.1, from coordinate 15,526 downwards.
GCCGCCTTCAGCTCGGACGGAACCACCGTCGTCACCCTCTCCAAGGGAGGCGTCACCCGGCTGTGGGACACCCGCACCGGCCGCCTGCGGGAATCGGTGCCGCTCGACGTCCTCCCGAACACGGCCGCGCTGAGCCCCGACGGATCCGTCATCGCGATGGCCCGCGAAGAACGGAAGGTCGTGCAGATCTTCGACAGGGAGACCTACTGGGTCCGGCTCACCCTCGACCACCCCACCGCCGTGCGGGTGTTGGCGTTCAGCCCTGACGGTGCCACGCTGGCCACCGCGGGCGACGACGGGGTGACCCGCCTGTGGGACGCGGGCACCGGTCGCCCCCGAGCCCTCCTGCCCGACCAGGGCGACCGGGTCCAGGCCTTGGCGTTCAGCCCCGACGGTGCCACGCTCGCCACCGCGGGCGACGACGGGACGATACGCCTGTGGGACGTGAGCACCGGCCGCACCCGAACCGCGCTCACCGGCCACACCGGCACCGTGCGATCCCTGGTGTTCAACCGCGAGAGCACCGCCCTCACCGCCGTGGAGGGGAACGGCACCCTCAGACGATGGCGGTTCACGCTGCCCGGCGCGGCGGAGGCCGGCCGGGCCATCTGCGGATCGGTCCGGCGGGACCTGACCGCGGAGGAGCGCTCCCTCTACCTTCCCGACGCGCCGACGAACCCGGTGTGCCCGCGCGACTAGGCCCTGTCCGGGCGGGAACGGCCGGCACGACCGGGTGGCCGGCCGGCACCGTCACAGCGACACCCACGCACCCCCGGCCGCCGAGGCGGCCAGCGCCTCGACCGCCTCCGCCGCCGCCACCGCGTCGGCCATCGTCGCGGGGTGGCGGTCCGGGGAGAGGAAGTCGGCGGCCTCGGCCACCTTCGAGTCGTCGTAGCTCATCGCGTTGCCCGCGCCCGGGTGGAAGCGGTCGTAGTCGCCGTCGCCGGGGGCGGCCGTCCATCGCGAGACCGGCTGGTTGAGGTAGGAGTCGCCGGTGCTCACCGCCAGTTCGCCGGGGCGGCGGAAGTCCCAGGCGAGCAGCCCCCTCGTGCCGTGCACCGAGAAGCCGTAGGCGTTCTGCTCGCCCACCGCCGCCCGGCTGGCCTCGAAGGTGACCGGGACGCCGCCCGCGGTGCGCAGCAGCGCGCAGACGTAGTCGTCGTTCTCCACCCGGCCCGTCTCGGCGTCCGCGGCCGCCGCGGGGTGAAGACGGCGGTCTCGGCGACCACGGCCGCCAGGTCGCCCAGCAGGAACCGCACCAGGTCGACGCCGTGCGAGGCCAGGTCGCCCAGCACCCCGCCGCCGCCGAGCCGGCGGGTGAAGCGCCAGCTGAGCGCGGCCCGGGGATGCGCCGCGTAGTCGGTGAGCAGCCGGCAGCGGGCGTGCGTCGGGGTGCCGATGGCGCCCTCCCCGAGCAGCGCCCTGGCCCTGGCCACCGCCGGGAACGTCCGGTAGTTGAAGCCGACGGCCGCCCGCACCCCGGCCCGTTCGACGGCCTCGGCGACCGCGCGGGCGTCGTCCGCCGTCAGGCCCACCGGCTTCTCGATCCACAGGTCGCGGCCCGCCTCGGCCACCGCCGTGCCGATCTCCCGGTGCAGCGCGTTGGGCGCCGTCACGCTGACCGCCCGCACCTCGGGGTCGGCGAGCAGCTCGCGCCAGTCCGCGTGGCGGCGGGCCGGCGCGAAGCGGGCGGCGAAGTCGTCCAGCTGCGCCGGCACCGGGTCGGCCACCGCCACCAGCCGGGGGCGGACGCCGAGTTCCGGGTAGTGGTGCGGCAGCCGGGCGTACGCGCGGGCGTGCACGTGCCCCATCCAGCCGGCGCCGATGACGCCCACACCGAGCTCCGTCACACCGTCAGAGTCCCTCATGTCAGGAGATTCTCAGGTGCGGATGTCCTGACAAGCAATCCCCGCGTCAGCGTTCCGGACGCGGCGAGAGCAACGTCCGCAGCTCCGGCTCGCGCGCCCCGGCCGCCACGAACAGCAGCTCGTCGCCCGCCGCCAGCGCGTCGTCCGGGTCCGGGATCAGCACCCGCGAGCCGCGGATGATCGTCACCAACGCCGTGTCCTGGGGCCAGGCCACCTCGCCCACCCGGGTGCCGACCAGCGAGGCGCCCTCCGGCAGCGTCAGCTCCATCAGGTTGGCGTCGCCCTGACTGAACCGCATCAGCCGCACCAGGTCGCCGACGCTCACCGCCTCCTCCACCAGCGCGGACATCAGCCGCGGCGTGGAGACGGCGACGTCGACGCCCCAGGAGTCGTTGAACAGCCACTCGTTGTTGGGGTGGTTGACCCGGGCCACCACCCGCGGCACCCCGTACTCGGTCTTCGCGAGCAGCGACACCACCAGGTTGACCTTGTCGTCGCCGCTCGCCGCGATCACCACCTGGCAGCGTTCGAGCGCCGCCTCGTCGAGCGTCGTGATCTCGCACGCGTCCGCCAGCAGCCACTCGGCCTCCGGCACCCGCACCACGGCCACCGCCTCGGGCGACTTGTCGATCAGCAGCACCTCGTGGCCGTTCTCCAGCAGCTCCCTGGCCACCGACCGACCCACCGCGCCGGCCCCGGCGATCACGACTCTCATGCCGGCTCCTCAGGTCCCCGCAGGCAGGCGGCCTCGACCTCGGCCACCCGGTCGCCGTACATCATCACGTGCACCAGGTCACCCTCCTGGAGCACCGTGCCGGCGGTCGGCAGCATCGCCTCGCCCAGCCGGGTCAGGAACGCCACCCGGACACCCGTGTGCTCCTGGAACTCGCTGACCCGGCGTCCGACCCAGCTCAGCGCCACGTGCACCTCGGAGAGCTGCACCCCGCCACTCGGGTCCCGCCACAGCGGCTCGGCGCCCGACGGCAGCAGCCGCCGCAGCATCTGGTCCGCGGTCCAGCGCACGGTCGCCACGGTCGGGATCCCGAACCGCTCGTACACCTCGGCCCGACGCGGGTCGTAGATGCGCGCCGTGACGTTCTCCACGCCGAAGACCTCGCGCGCCACCCGGGCCGCGATGATGTTGGAGTTGTCGCCGCTGCTGACCGCCGCGAAGGCCCCGGCCTCCTGCACGCCGGCCTCGGCGAGCGTGCCGCGGTCGAAGCCGAGACCGGTGACGCGGCGGCCGGCGAAGCGTGAGCCGAGACGGCGGAAGGCCGTGGGGTCCTGGTCGATGACGGCGACCGAGTGCCCCCGTTCCTCCAGGTTCTGGGCGAGGGCGGCGCCGACCCGCCCGCATCCCATGATCACGATGTGCATCGGTCTCCGTGCCTAGGTCGAGCGTCCTGCCGGTCGGGCAGGGACATCGCGTCGTACAGGGTCTTCCGTCGTACAGGTCTTCGCAGCGCACCACGCTACCGGGCGCTCGGGCCGCTGTCCGTTTCAGGGGGCCACCGGGCGTAACGTGGCCGCATGGCGGTCACCAAGCGCTTCCTGTTGGGCCGCGCGCTGCGTAGCGACACCCTGCGCGAGACCCTGCTGCCCAAGCGCATCGCCCTCCCGGTCTTCGCCTCCGACCCCCTCTCGTCCGTGGCCTACGCGCCCGGCGAGGTGCTGTTGATCCTCTCCATCGCCGGCCTCTCCGTCTACCACCACAGCGGCTGGATCACCCTCGCCATCGTGCTGCTGATGATCACCGTGGTGGCCTCCTACCGGCAGACCGTGCACGCCTATCCGGGTGGCGGCGGCGCCTACGCCGTGGCGGCCGCCAACTTCGGCCGCCGGGCCGGGCTCACGGTCGGCAGCGCGCTGCTCGTCGACTACGTGCTGACCGTCGCCGTCTCCGTCTCGGCCGGCATCGACAACCTCGGCTCCGCGATCGGTGTCGTCAAGGACCACGCCGTGCTCGCCGCGTTCGTGGTGATCGTCCTGCTGATGCTGCTGAACCTGCGCGGCGTCAAGGAGTCGGGCACCCTGTTCGCCATCCCCACCTACGCCTTCGTCGTCGCCGTGCTCGGCACCGTGGCGTGGGGCGGGTTCCGCTGGCTGGTGCTCGACGACCACATGCGCGCCCCCACCGCCCACTTCGAGATCGTGCCCGAGCAGACCGGCCTCTCCGCCCTCGCCATGGGTTTCCTGCTGCTCCGCGCCTTCTCCTCGGGCTGCGCGGCGCTCACCGGCGTCGAGGCCATCAGCAACGGGGTGCCGGCCTTCCGGGAGCCGAAGGAGCGCAACGCGGCCACCACGCTGCTCATCATGGGCACGCTGGCCACCACCATGTTCCTCGGGGTGATGGCGCTCGCCCTGCACACCGACGTGCACATGGCCGAGAACCCGGCCCGCGACCTGCTGATCGACGGCCGCCCCGCCGGCGACGGCTACCACCAGGAGCCGGTCATCGCCCAGGTCGGGGCCGCGGTCTTCGGCAGCGGCTCCTTCCCGTTCTTCGTGCTGGCCGCCGCCACCGCCCTGGTCCTCTTCCTGGCCGCCAACACCGCCTACAACGGCTTCCCGGTGCTCGGCTCGATCCTCGCCCAGGACCGCTACCTGCCCCGCCAACTCCACACCCGCGGCGACCGGCTCGCCTTCAGCAACGGCATCGCCTTCCTCACCCTGCTCGCCGCGCTGCTCGTCGCCGTCTTCGACGCCAACGTCAACCAGCTGATCCAGCTCTACATCGTCGGCGTCTTCGTCTCCTTCACCTTCAGCCAGAGCGGCATGGTCCGGCACTGGAACCGGCTGCTCGCCGCCGAGACCGACCGCCGGGCGCGCCGCCGGATGGCCAGGGCCAGGGCCCTCAACGGCTTCGGCGCCGGCCTCTGCGCGCTGGTGCTGGCCATCGTGGTGCTGACCAAGTTCACCCAGGGCGCCTGGGTGTCGCTGGTGGGCATGGCGCTCTTCTACTCCCTGATGAACGCCATCCGGCGGCACTACGACCGGGTCGCGGCCGAGCTCGCCCTCGACCCGTCGGAGAAGCGCCCCGACGTGCGCGCCTCCCAGGTGCACGCGGTCGTCCTCGTCTCCAAGATCCACAAGCCGACGCTGCGCGCCCTCTCCTACGCCAAGCTGCTGCGCGCCGACAGCCTGGTGGCGGTCACCATCGCCGTCGACCCGGAGGAGGCCGACGGACTCAGGGCCGAGTGGCGGCGCTGGGACCTCGACGTGCCGCTCCAGGTGCTCGAGGCGCCCTACCGGGAGATCACCCACCCCTTCGTCGGCTTCGTGAAGGAGCTGCGGCACCGGCACCCGAACGACGTGGTGAGCGTGATCATCCCCGAGTACGTGGTGGGCCGTTGGTACGAGGCGCTGCTGCACAACCAGAGCGCGCTGCGGCTCAAGGGCCGGCTGCTGCTGACGCCCGGTGTGACGGTGACCTCGGTGCCGTGGCAGCTCAGCTCGGCCGAGGCGGCGAAGGCGCGGCTCAGGCGCCGCGCCCCCTTCCACCCGCCGGGCCACGTCAGGCGCGGCTTCCACCGGCCGCATCTCCCGCACCTGCCGCACGTCCCGCACTGGCCGCACCGGAACGACGGGAACGGCGGCGGTTCGGAGGAGCGTCGGCGCCGGCCGTAGACTGGGCGGCCGCCCTCCCCTTCCACCAACAGGAGCCCGACCCCCCATGGCCAGCACGGACTCGTCCCCCACGACGCCCACCGCGGCGTCGCTCGCCGGCCAGGAGTACGAGGTCGAGGTGGGCCCGGTGGCGCACGGCGGCCACTGCGTGGCCCGCACCGCCGAGGGGCGGGTCCTCTTCGTCCGGCACACGCTGCCGGGCGAGCGGGTCGTCGCGCGGGTCACCGAGGGCCGCGAGGACTCCCGCTTCCTGCGCGCCGACGCCGTGGAGATCCTGGAGCCCGCCAAGGACCGGGTGCCCGCGCCCTGCCCCTACGCCGCCCCCGGGCGGTGCGGCGGCTGCGACTGGCAGCACGTCAAGCCGGGCGCCCAGCGTCGGCTCAAGGGCGAGGTGCTGGCCGAGCAGCTGGCCAAGCTCGCCGGGCTGACCGCGGAGGAGGCCGGCTGGGACGGCACCGTCGAGCCGGCCCCCGGCGACAAGGTGGAGCCCGGCGAGGTGCCCGCCTGGCGCACCCGGGTGCAGTACGCGATCGACGACGAGGGCCGGGCCGGCCTCCGCCGGCACCGCTCGCACGAGGTGGAGCCGATCGACCGCTGCCTGATCGCCGCCGAGGCCGTCACCGAGCTGGGCGTCGAGGCCCGCCGCTGGCCGGACATGGCCACCGTGGAGGCCGTCGCCGCGACCGGGTCGAACGACCGCATGGTGGTGCTCACCCCGCGTCCCGGCGGCCGGCTGCCGCTGGTGGAGCTCGACCGGCCGGTCTCCGTGATGCGCGCCGAGGAGGAGCGCGGGCGCGGCCCGCAGGCGCTGCACCGGGTGCACGGCCGGGCCTTCGTCCGGGAGCGGGCCGACGACCACACCTGGCGGGTCAGCGGCGGCGGCTTCTGGCAGGTGCACCACCAGGCGGCCGGGGTGCTGGTGGACGCGGTGATGCGCGGCCTCACCCCGCGCCGGGGCGAGACCGCCATCGACCTCTACTGCGGCGCCGGCCTCTTCGCCGGCGCGCTGGCCGACCGGATGGGGGAGCGGGGCGCGGTCCTCGGCATCGAGGCGTCCAAGCGCGCCGTCGAGGACGCCCGGCACAACCTGGCCGACTTCCCCCGGATCCGGATCGAACACGGCACGGTGGAGCGGGTGTTGCCGCGCACCGGGATCACCGAGGCCGACCTGATCGTCCTCGACCCGCCACGGGCCGGCGCCGGCCGCGACGTCGTCCGACACATCGCGCCCCTCGGCGCCCGCCGCATCGCCTACGTCGCCTGCGACCCGGCGGCCCTCGCCCGCGACCTCGCCCACTTCCGCGACGCCGGCTACGTCCCCCGCTTCCTCCGGGCCTTCGACCTCTTCCCGATGACCCACCACCTGGAGTGCGTGGCCATCCTGGAGCCGGTGGCGAAGCGGCGCCGCTGAGCGGCACGACCAGGACCTTCCGCGTGCACGCGTGCAGATGACTTGTGACAGATCGGCCATGGTTTGCCGGGGTTCCGTTCCCTAGGGTGACGGATCGCGGGAACTGATCATCTGGGCGCACGGGGGTGTTGGGGATGGGGCGGTCGTCTGACTGGTCGCCGGTCGACATGGACTCGGATCCGACGCCGGGTAGTCCGGACGAGGTGCGGACGTTGGCGGACCGGCTCCAGACGTTCGCCGACGATGTCGGCGAGGCGCTGGGCCGGGTGCGGGGGATGTCCGAGGACCGGGCCGTCATGGACTGGGCCGGGTTGTCGGCTGAGGCGTTCCGGTCGGAGTTCGACGGGGTGCCGGGCAACCTGGAGAAGCTGCGGACGTCGTACGACATGGCGGGGCAGGCGCTGCGGACGTACTGGCCGAAGTTGGAGACCGCCCAGGGCATGGCCGACCGGGCGCTCGATCGGGCGATCGCGGCGCAGGCCGATCTGACCTCCGCACAGGGCGCGTTGACCGACGCGCAGGACTGGGTGTCGCGGGCCGGGGACGAGGCGGACCGGCTGGAGCGCGAGGGCGAGCGGGAGGACGTGGAGCCGCCGTCCGAGGCGGAGGTGCGGGCCGCGACGCGGGACGCGACGGCCGCCGGGCAGGCGCGGTCCGACGCGCAGGGGCGGGTGGACGCGGCCGAGGAGGCGCTGTCGGCGGCGCGTGAACTCGCCCGGCAGGCCAAGGAGATGCGGGAGGACGCGGCCGGCGCCTGCGCCTCCAGCATCGACGAGGCGTCCGACGCCGGTATCCAGAACCGGCGTTGGTGGGAGGACGCGATCCACTGGGTGTCCGAGAACTGGGACACCATCGTCGAGATATGCAAGGTCGTCGTCGCGGTGCTGGGCATCGTGGTGATGATCATCGGCGGGCCGCTGGCCTGGGTGGTGTTGGCCGCCGCGCTCGTCGTCCTCGCCGACACCCTCTACGACTACGCCAACGGGGAAGCGTCGCTGTGGGACGTCGCGTTCGCCGCGCTGGACTGCATACCGGGCATGAAGGGCCTGACCACCCTCGGCGGCCTGGCTCGCGGCATGCGGTCCCTCGGCACCATGGGCCTGCGCGGCATGGCGCAGAACCTCGGAGGGCTCGCCCGGAGTGGCCGGCGCATGATCGGCGACGCGGCCGAGGGCGCCTACAGCCGCATGCAGAACCTCGTCAGGAGCGGCGGCACCGACCCCGTGGACCTGGCCACCGGCAGGATGTACCTGCCCCAGACGGACGTGGTGCTTCCGGGGACGCTGCCGCTGGTGTTCCAACGCCGCCTCGACTCCGGTTACCGCTCCGGCAGGTGGTTCGGGCCCACCTGGTCGTCGACCTGCGACCAGCGTCTCGAGGTGGACGAGCAGGGCGTCGTCCTCGTCACGGAGGACGGGCTCCTGCTGAGCTACCCGCACCCCCGGGGGCCGCTGGAGCCCGTCCTGCCGGACAGGGGGCCCCGCTGGCCGCTCACCCGACTGCCGGACGGCGACTACGAGATCACCACCCCGTCCGCCAGGCACACCCGCCGGTTCCGCAATCCCGGCGCCGGCCAGTTCGCGCTTCTCCACCGCGTCTCGGACCGCCGGGGCAACACGATCACCTTCGCCTACGACACGTCCGGCGCCCCGACCTCGATCCGGCACTCGGGCGGCTACCACCTCGGCGTGCACACCGAGGCCGGCCGCGTCACCGGACTCGACCTCGTGGGAGCGGGCCCCGACGGCTCCGACGTGCCGATCAAGCGATACGGATACACCGGCGGCAACCTCACCGAGATCGTCGGCTCCTCGGGGCGGCCACTCCACCTCGCCTACGACCACCGGCTGCGCGTCACGTCCTGGACGGACACCAACGGCAGCGCCTACACCTACGCCTACGACGACCAGGACCGCTGCGTCGCCGAAGGAGGCGAGGCCGGCCACCTCACCCTCGCCCTCGCCTACGACGGCACCGACCCCGCCTGGCCGGACCGGCGCGTCACCACCCTGACGACCGCGGAAGGCGCGGTGAGTCGCTTCGTCGTGGACGGGGCCTGCCAGGTCGTCGCCGAGATCGACGCCTGCGGTGGTGTCACCCGCCGCGAGTACGACGGCGACCACCACCTCGTCGCGCTCACCGACGCGCTCGGCCACACCACCCGACTGGATCTCGACGACACCGGTCAGCCGGTCCGCGTCACCCGCCCGGACGGCACCACGAGCGACTACACCTACGGCGAACACGCACTCCTCACCAGCGCCACCAAGGGCGAAGCCGGCACCTGGCACTGGGAGTTCGACCAGCAGGGCAACTGCACCGCGGCGTCCGACGCCACCGGGGCGACCACCCGGTACGACTACGACGACCTCGGCAGACTCACGGCGATCACCGGGCCGACCGGCGCGAGGACCGGGATCCGCTGCGACGCCGCCGGTCTCCCGGTCGAGTTCCGCGACCCGCTCGGCAACGTGGCGCGCAAGACCCGCGACGCCTTCGGGCGCGTCACGGCCGTGACCGACCCCCTGGGAGCGGTCACCCGGCTGTCCTGGACCGTCGAGGGACGCATCGCCCGGGCCGTCGACCCGAACGGCGGCGAGCGCCGCTGGACCTACGACGGCGAGGGCAACTGCCTCAGCTTCACCGACACCGCCGGCGCCGTCACCCGCTACGAGTACACCCACTTCGACCTGATGAGCGCCCGCGTCGAACCGGACGGCACCCGCTACGAGTTCACCCACGACGCGGCGCTGCGGCTGGTGGAGGTCCGCGATCCGCGCGGCCGCTCCTGGGAGTACGAGTACGACGCGGCCGGCCGCCTGGTCGCGGAAAGCGACTTCGACGGCCGACGGGTCAGCTACCGGCGCGATGCCGCCGGCCGCCTCGTCGCCCGGAGCAATCCCCTGGGGCAGACCGTCGGCTACGCCTACGACGCCCTGGGCCAGGTCACGGCGAAGAACGTCGACCGCACCGTCACCTCGTACGCGTACGACCCGATCGGGATGATGACGCGCGCCACCAGCCCCACGAGCGACATCCGCTGGCAACGCGACGCCATGGGCCGGGTGTTGACCGAGGCGGTCGACGGTCGCACGACCTCCTTCCGCTACGACACGGCAGGCCAGCGCGTGACGAGGACGACGCCCGCGGGCGTCTCCTCGGAGTACGCCTACGACGCGGCCGGCCGGCGCGTCGCCGTCGACACCGCGGGCCACCGCCTGGCCTTCGCACACGACGCCGCCGGCCGGGAGGTGTCCAGGGAGTTGGACTCCGGGCTCGGCCTGACGCGGACCTGGGACGTGATCGGCCGGCTCACGGAGCAGACGGTCACCGCGGGGGACCACCTGGTCCAGCGCCTCGCGTACACCTACGGCGCGGACGGCCATCTCCTCGGCGTCGACGACCACCTGCGCGGGGAGGCCACCTACACCCTGGACGGCGCGGGGCGCGTCACCCAGGTCCAGGGGCGCGACTGGTCGGAGCGCTACGCCTACGACGCGACCGGCAACCAGACCCACGCCTTCTGGCCGAGCCGCCACGGCGACGAGGAGACCCAGGGCGACCGCGAGTTCTCCGGCGGCCTGGTGACCCGAGCCGGCGGGGTGACCTACACCCACGACCGGGCGGGGCGCGTCGTGGAGCGGCGGAAGAAGCGGCTCTCCCGCAAGCCCGACGTCTGGCGCTACCGGTGGGACGCCGAGGACCGGCTGACGTCCACCACGACGCCCGACGGGACGGTGTGGCGCTACCGCTACGACCCGCTCGGCCGGCGCACCGCCAAGGAACGCCTGGCACCCGACGGCGCGTCCGTCGTCGAGCGGATCGACTTCACCTGGGACGGCACCACGCTCATCGAGCAGACCGCGACCGCCGCCGGCCGGTCGGGGCTCGTGACCACCACCTGGGACCACGAGGGCCTGCACCCCGTCGCCCAGGCCGAGCGCATCAGCGCCGCCGACGCGCCGCAGGAGGTCGTCGACGAGCGGTTCTTCGCCATCGTCACCGACCTCGTCGGCACCCCGACCGAACTCGTCGACGCCTCGGGCACCCTGGCGTGGCGCACCCGCTCCACCCTCTGGGGAACCACCGCCTGGCCGTCGGACAGCACGGCGTACACCCCCCTGCGGTTCCCCGGTCAGTACCTCGACCCCGAAACCGGCCTCCACTACAACCTCAACCGCCACTACGACCCCGAGACGGCCCGCTACTCCTCGCCCGACCCCCTCGGGCTCGCCGCCGCCCCGAACGCCGTCGCCTACGTGCGGAATCCGCACACCGTCTCCGACCCGCTCGGGCTCGCTCCCTGCGGCGGCGCGGTCGACTTCATGGACGGCGCGGACAACTACATCCCGTCCGGCGCCCCCGTCACCCACGGCCCGAACGGCACCCTCATCGGCTCGGACGCCAGGAGCGTGCGGAACTTCCAGAACGTGCTCAACGAGGGACAGCACGACGTGGTGGCACACGGCTCCAGGGACGGATTCCTCGAACTTCCCGGCGGACCGGTGAACGGCGGACAGATCGTCGACGCGGTGACCAACAACCCCCACTACGCGGGGCAGGACATTCGGCTCATGGTGTGCCACTCCGGCTCCGACTCGTCGGGTATCGCCCAACAGGTGGCCAACGAACTGGGTGTTACAGTCAGGGCGCCCACGGACAGGGTGGGAACACAGCCAGCACTCGGACCAGGGCAGACACCGGTGATCGACAACAACGGTTCGTGGCGGATCTTCCTGCCCATCGTCTCGGCGTGACGAAGGACGACGCGTGATCTACCTCGGCTTCTACCGCGAACTCGGACCCACGGGCCCGGAGGACGTGTACCGGACCAGCGTCCACGACGCCATCGCGCCCAAGGCGGACTATCCCGCCGGCGCGGTGGCGGAGTACCTGGAGGCGGGACACCCCATCCTGGACGTCACCGAGTTCACGAGCGACGTGGTCGCCGGCGCCTTCGGAGTCCCCGGCGGATCGTCGGTCATGACCGACGGTGACTTCGCCTGGCGCTTCGACCTCGTCGACTACGTCAAGGTGTACTCACCGCGGCTGCCGGAGGAGTTCCTGGAGCGCGCGACGGCCGGGGCGGGTGCGATGCCCCGACTGAGCCGCGAGCGGCTGATCGCCCTCACCCACGAGATCTCCGCCGACCTGGGATTCCGCCGGGGCTGACCGGCTCAGCGGGTCGGATTGCTGCTCCGGGCGTTCACCACCGCGAGGCGGGCGTGGAGCACTTCCTCCGGGCTTATGGGACGGATGTCGCCCGGGGCGACGTCCCACTCGCGTCCGCCGCCGAGCGGGCGGAGCTGGTAGCAGGGGCCGACGTGCCCCATGACGACGCCGACCCGGTCACGCGACGTGTCGTGCACGGTCGTGCCCACGGCAGGTACGTCCCCGACCGTCATGATTCGCTCACTCCTTCGGGTGCCACTCACGCGGATTCCCGGCTCCGGCGACATGATCGAAGTACCGTGCGCGACGGGGCCATTACGAGGATGCGTCCGCCGCGGGGTGGGCACGCCGTACGGCGGGCCGGGATTCCCGGGCGGGCCTGGCACGTTCCACACGTTCCACGGGAGGCGCGCATGCCGACGAGACGAGTGATCACCGGGCGGAGTCGAGAACCACGTGCCCGCTTCGCGGAGGAACTGCGCCGCCTGCGGGCCGAACGTGGTGACAGCCTGCGCCTGCTCGGTGAACGGCTGGGCTGGGACTGGTCGTTGTTCGGCAAGATGGAGAAGGGCGAGACGCTGGGTGGCCCGGAGGTCGTCCTGGCGTTGGACCAGTACTACGGGACGCCGGGGCTGTTGATCGCGCTGTGGGAACTGGCGGTCAGCGACAAGTCACAGTTCCGCGAGCAGTACCAGCGCTACATGGCTCTGGAAGAGCGGGCGACGAGCCTGTGGCACTTCGCGGTGAGCGTGCTGCCTGGTCTGCTTCAAACGCCGGAGTATGCACGGGAACTGCTGGCGGCAGGTGGTCTCAAAGGGGAGGAACTGGAACAGCAGGTCGATGCGCGGATGGGCCGACGGGAACTGTTGGAAGGCGATGACGCACCGCCGTTCCGGACGGTCCTGTCGGAGGCGGTGCTCCGGACGCCGCTGCGGGACCCGAGGGCGTGGCGGGCACAGTTGGAGTACTTGGCCGAGATGGGGGAGCGGTCGAACGTGACGATTCATGTCCTCCCGCTCAGCGCTGGGCTGCATGGTCTGGTGAGCGCCGACATGTGGTACCTGCGGCTGCCGGACGGCAGTACCGTGGCGTACACGGAGAACGGGTATCGGGGCGAAGTCATCGAAGAGGCCACAGCTGTTGGGCGACTTCAGCTCAGCTACGATTCCGTGCGCGACCTGGCCCGCACCCCGACTGAGTCGCGGAAATTCGTCCTGCGCGAGTTGGAGGAAGTGACGTGCGATCCGTCGACCTGAGCGTCGCCACCTGGCGCAAGAGCAGCTACAGCAATCAGGACGGTGGTGCCTGCGTCGAAGTCGCCGATGACCTCGCCGCCGTCGTGCCCGTGCGGGACAGCAAGGACTCGACCGGTCCCGTGCTCGCCTTCGCCGTCGGTGGCTGGTCGTCGTTCGTCGCGGCCGTTCGAGGCGGCGGGTTGGTCGGCTGACGTCCGTGTGCGGTTGCAACCCGCTGGCGCTGGGTAGTTGAGGTTTTGCTGAGCCTTGAGGTTCCTCTGAGGTAGCCTGCCGATCGCAGGCGCTACCGTATGCGCGCAGGTGGTGTGTTACGGCCAACACATCACGCAGCCGGGCGTTCACCGCTTCGACCCGAGATGTCGTCCCGTCACGTTCGGCTGTTTGCTACACAACTGATACGAGATCTTTGATGCGCCCACACCGACTCTGTCGGATCATGGGCGAGGCATGCGGGGGCGTGTGCCTTCACGAATCACGGCATCGCTGCCCGACCAGCAGAGTGCGAAAGTGAGGGAACGATGTTCGAAGAAGTCAAGCTCGATGTCACTGAGGCCGAGCGCGTCAGGGGAATCATCGACACGGCCTTCGGCGACATGGCTCAGGTGTCGACGGGTATCGGCGGCCACGCCGCCAACTTCGGCGCGGCCTACACCGGCGGTGGCACCGCGCGCGGCATGGAGACCTACGAGGGGCTCGGCCGGGCCGGCCAGGCGCTCGCCGAGGCGCTCAACGGGCTCGCCCAGGACATGGGGTTGACCGCGAACACCGGTCGCGAGACGGACGCGGACGCCGAGAGCGCCGTGAACCAGGTGACCGTCTACGACCCGCGGATCTCCGCGGCGATCTGACCGCCGCCCCGACCACACCCACCAAGCGAGCAATCAGGAGGAGTTGTCATGCCGAACGACGGCCTGATCCACTTCCGCAGTGGCAACCTGACCGACATCCAGTCGCAGACCACCGGTCAGCAGGAGCAGTACATCGCCATCTGGGACAACGTGCGCACCCAGTTGCTCGGCCTCGTCGAGGCCGGGCTGGTGGACGCCCAGGTGGGCTCGGTGCTCCAGGAGCGCGACCAGATATTCCGGCGCGAGGCGACCGGGTTCGACGACAGCGTGCTCGCGCAGAACACCGCGGTGCGCAACGTCCAGAACATCGGTATCGAGGGTGGCGCCGCGATGGTGCGCGCCGCTCGGGGCGGGGCCTGACGGCGCCCATTCACGGGGAGTTGGGCACATGACCACGTTGAACATCGGCGCCCTCAACGGCGCCGAGAGAGGTGCCTCGGACCGCGACGGACTTGTGGCGATGCGGACCAGCTTCGCGCAGATCGCGTCCGACGTCACGATGTTCGGCGACGTGCCGAACGCGGCCAAGGCGTCCGCGGCGCTGGAGACCGCGGCCCGCGCCATGCTCCGCGAGTTGCAGCGTAGCGGGCGCACCGTGGACGACATCCGACTCAGCGCCGCGGAGGCCGCCGGCATCGGTGAGGACACCGACGCGGCGGCCGAGGCGGAGTTGGGGAAGGTGCCGCTCAAGGACGCCACCAGCTTCGACGACCGCATGGAGGAGAACCACCCGACCAGGCCGCGCGAGTACCGGCGGTCCACCCTGATCATTCCGGGCAGGTGATCGGGCATGGCTGGTGCTGAGCAAGCGTTCTACAAGTCGATCAACGACATCATGAGCGCCCGCTACTTCCACATGCGGGCGGCGGCCGGTGCCTGGATGGCGTTGGCCAGGGCGGCCGGCGCGGAGAGCGGTGCGCTGTCCGGCTCCGCGAGCGAGGCCGAGTCCCAGGAGGGCCTCGGCCTGCTGGAGCTCGCTGACCGGATGAACGCGGTCAGCGGTTGGGCCGAGGGCGCGGGGGCCGTGGCCCAGCAGATCGCGGACCAGTTGTCGCGGGCCGGCGAGCGGTCGGCCCAGGCGACGGAGCGAGCGGTCGAGCTGGACGTCGAGTTCTCCGAGGTCAACGCCTGGGAGCAGCAGCGGATCGACGTGATCGACGTCGGTATGGGCGTGATCCGTACCAACGAGGTCGCGGACGATCGGCGCGACGCGTTGCGGCGGCAGGCCGAGGCCGTACTGGATGCGCTGGGCGACGAGTTCGCCCGGGTCATCGGTGCGGAGCCGCCGCCGGCGCCCGAGGGCGGCGCCGGCGACAACACCTTCTCCGCGGCCGCCTCCAACGG
>NZ_SMKI01000249.1 GCF_004348415.1 Streptomyces hainanensis | reverse complement strand
CCCTCGCCGCCGCCCCGGCGGGCACACCGACCAGCGTCACGGTCGCGTCCGACACGCCGGTGGACGAGATGACGGAGGCCGAACTGCGCGCCGCGATAGCCGACATCCTGGCGACGCACGACGGCAAGGGAGTCGTCAGGGAAGCCAACAAGGCACTCAACGGCACCGTCGAGGACATGCGCGCGTTCCTCACCACCGGATTCCAGCAGGCCCTGTTCGAGGATGACCTGGTGGCCATCGGCACCATCCTCGGCCGGGCTACGAGAGCCGGCGACAGGGCTGTCATCGAGGCATGCAACGAGGTGCTCAACACCCGCACCCCGGAGTCGGCACGCGCCTTCCTGGAAACCGGTTACGCGAGGGTTCAGTTCGAGGACGACCTGGTCGCCGTCGCCAGGGCCCTCCACCAAGCGAGGCTCAACAACGACAAAGCGGTCATCGAGCTGGCCAACGCGACACTCGACGCCTACACCCCGGAGTCGGCACGCGCCTTCCGGGAGACGGGGTACCGGCTCGCCCAGGCGGAGGACGACGCCGTCTACATCGCCACCATGCTCGGTGACCCGGACATCAGCCCCGCCATGCGTGCCGCCATCAACGCGGTCCTCGACGACGGCTCCCCCGAGGCGTTGCGGTACTTCCGGCTGACCGGGCAGTACGAGGTGGAGGGCTAGAAACCGCGCGCCACACACACCGGCTGTCCGCCCGCCCGCGCGCGGCGGCTGCGATCCGCTGGATCCAGCTCCCGTGCGCGGGTTCCCGAGTCCCAGGACGTCCACGGGCCGACGAGTTCGCCCAGCCGCCGCGGCGCGGCTGACGGGTCAGGGAAGCGAGGCCGGCCTCTCGCCCTCGGGGCCGACGCGGCGTCCGTCGCGCCACAACTCCTCGGCGTGCGAGGCGAAGCGGTCGAACATCCCGTCGTCCTGGAGGCGCCGCAGATGCAGCATGGGGGAGTCGTGGCCGACCAGCTTCGCCAGATGCGGCGTCACCAGCATCTGGTCGTCGAACCGGAAGACGGACAGCGAGACATGTGACTCGGCGTCGCTGTACCGCGCCTCGATCCGCTCGGTCCGGCCGATGCGGGCCAGGTGCTCCAGAGTGATCCGGATCCGGGTGGAGACGGTCAGCGCCGTCGCCTCGACGGCCTCGCGCCGCCGCGTCACCTCGGACTCCGGATCGCCCAGCAGGAACCGCACGGACGCACCCGCCCCGGCCTTCCTCCGCAGCACGCCGGCCAGGTTCGGGTGGTCGAGCCACAGGAAGTAGTTGGTGTAGCCCGCGAAGGTCAACTGCTCCCGCGCGTCCGTGATCAGCCCGCGCCACACCGACGAAGGGCAGGCCGATCGGTACGGGTATACGGTGACGACCTCGCGATCGGCCCCCGTCTTCACAACCGCCCTCGCGGCGGCCGGCCACAACACGCGCTCCTCAACTCCCAGCACCTCGGCGACGGCCACCCGGGCCCGAGGACGCGGCACGCGCCCCTCGTACAACCACCTCTCCACCGTACGGTCCTCGACCCCGCACGCCAGGGCCAGTTGATGCGCCGTTCGCCCGGACTCCGAGATCGCACGCCGTAGCGGCTCGTTCATGGTCAGCCTCCCTGCCATTGGCGACACTTCAAGAGGCTATGTGGCAATGGCGATTATGGCGTCGTTCCGCCGGTGCGGTGCCCGAAATGGTGAACCACCCTCAGTGATTGCTCGACTACGGCAAACGCGGGAGGTTCTGTGCGGAGTGGGTCGGATGCTGCGGATGTGCCCGAGGTCGGTGCACCCGCTTGGGATGCCAGGGCGGGGCGTGGCGGCGTCGTGATGGGCCGCGTCGGCCCGTACGTGCAGCTCCGGCCGGTCGGCGGCGGGCGGGAGTGGGACGTACGGCCGGAGGATCTGCGGGAGATCGGCCTGGCGGAACTGCTGCGTGCGCGGGTTCGGGAGGCCAACCGCAGGAGTCGCGGCGAGTTGCTGTGACGCGGCGGGCCCGGCCGCCGGCCGCAGGCCGCGGGAGGTCCCGGAAGCCAGCGCGGCGCCCCCGCTTTACCGGTTATTGACGGGCCGTTGGGCCGTTGCCATACTCGCGGTTCAGCAAGGCTCGGCAAGCGCTTTCCCGGCCGGCGCCGTATCTCGTGCCGGTCTCGCCAGACGTCGCCGTGGCGCCGCTCGATCTCCCTGGGTCCATGTCACTCCCCGGTCGAGGACAGGCCGGTCGTGAATCGATTCATGTTCGATGAGGTGGCGCGCGGTCTCCATCCCCCACCGGCCCCCACAGGCCCCAGCTTCAGGAGTGAACGATGGGACGCAGAGCCGCAACCCCCATCAGCAGGCCCCTCGACGAGCCCGCAGGCAAGCCTCTCGGCGAGCCCCGCACGAAGCGCAAGGTCACCCTTCTCCTCTCGGCCCTGGTCGCCCTCGTCACCGCCGGGGCCACGATGAGCGGGCCGGCCGTCGCCGCCGACGACATCGGCGTCGCGGCCTGCGGCGACGGTTCGTACCAGGCGGAGGCGGTGCGCAACGGCAACACCTGGACCGCGCCCGGCTACTCCGGCACCGACATGCTCTCCGCGATGCGCGCGGCCGTGAACAGCCTGACCCCGGGCCGCACCTCCAAGCAGCGCGTGGTGGTGCGCGGTTCGGGCTCGGTGCCCGGCAACCAGTCGCTGGACCTGCCCAGTTACACCGTGCTCGACGTCTGCGGCACGATCAACTCCAGCGGCACCGTGGGCGCCAACCACGCGCCGATCCGCACCCAGAACACCACCGACGTCGAGGTGCAGAACGTCTCGATCACCGGCGCGCCCTACTTCGGCATCTTCGTGCGCAACGGCACCAACATCACCCTCGGGCAGATCAACATGCAGCTCTCCGGGGGCCTCGGCGTCCGGATCGACAACCACTCCAACCGCAACGTCCGGACCCGCAACGTGCGGATCGACAACGTCTTCGTCTCCGGCAGCGGCAGCCACGCCGTGGAGACCTACGGCGTGGACGGCATCACCATCGGCACGGTCACGGCCCGAAACGTCGGCGAGTCCGGGCTGCTGCTCAACGACACGATCAACGCCACCATCACCCGGGTCGACGCCGAGAACGCCGGCACCGGCACCGGCTACGCCGCGTTCCGGATGGCCAACCGGAACGGCCGGATCGGCAGCAGCTACCCGGTGAACATCCGGGTCGGCGAGGTGATCGCCAGGGGCGGCGGGCGCGGCGTGTTCTGCGTCTCGGAGAGCGGTGGCGCGCAGATCGACCGGGTCACCATCTCCAACACCGGGAACAACGCCATCCTGATCGAGAACTGCTACGGGGTGAACATCGCCACCCAGGGCGGCACGATCACCGGCGGTGGCGGGGTGCGGATCGCGGCCCGCACCGAGTTCGCGAACACCAGCGACGTCACGCTGCAGAACCTCACGCTCACCAACAACTCGCTCACCGAGAACCCGTGCGGCGTGCGGATCACCTACCGCAACCTCACGCTGAACAACAGCAGCCGCAGCACCTGCAGTTGATCCCGCCCGCGATCCCGTCCCGGCGGCGTGGCACGCCGCGCGCCGCCGGGACGGCAAGCGATTTCTGTCAGAACCGTTGACGCCGCCCCGGGGCCGACCTACGTTCGTCGGCGGCGCACGTCATATGGCGTATGCCGTACACCAGATGTCATATACGAGATACGAGACACGAGAAACGACGCGCGTGAACGCTCCGCTGTCCGGCGCCGCGCCGGTGCCCATCCCCTCCCGCACCCAGTTCGTCCTGGAGCACCTGACGCGGGCGATCCTGACCGGTGTGCTCGAACCGGGCTCGCCGCTGGTCGAGAACGAGCTCGCCGCCCGGTTCGGCGTCTCCAAGACGCCGGTCAGGGAGGCGTTGAAGACGCTGGCCGGCCGGGGGCTCGTCGAGATGAGCGAGTACCGCGGCGCCTCGGTGCGGACCGTGGACGCCGCCATGGCCCGCTCGGTCTACGACGTCCGGCTGCTGCTCGAACCCGAGGCGCTGAGCCGCACCGTGGGCTCCGGCGCCGACCTGGCGGCCGCGCACGCCGCGCTGACCCGCGCGGACACCGCGAAGGACACCGCGGAGCGCTCCCTGGCCAACCGCGACTTCCACCGGGCGCTCTACCTGCCCTGCGGGAACCCGCTGCTGGCCAGGATGCTCGACGAGCTGCGCGACCAGGCCGCGCTGGTGTCCTCCGTGGCCTGGCAGGCCCGGCCCACCTGGGACCGGGAGGCCGAGGAACACCGGGCGATCCTGGCCCGGGCCGAGGCCGGCGACGCGCCGGGCGCGGCCGAGCTGCTGCGCGCGCACATCCTGGCCTTCGTCCACCGCGCCTTCCCCGCGGAGGCGTCGGCCCTGGACGGCGGGCCGCCGGCACCCGAACACGAACGACAGGCAAGGGAACAGGAAGAAGCGTGATGAACGACTTCGCGGCGCAGCGAGCCGCACTCGCCGATGTGGTGGCCATCACCGTCAGCCCCTTCGACGCCGACGGCGCGTTCGATCGGGACGTCTACCGGACGCTGGTCCGCCGGCTGGTGGACGGCGGGGTGCGCACCCTCACCGCCAACGGCAACACCAGCGAGTTCTACTCCCTGACCCTGGAGGAGCGGCGCGTCGAGACCGAGCTGACGGTCGCCGAGGCGGGCGACGGGACGCAGGTCATCGTCGGCGTCGGCCAGGACGCGACGACGGCGGTCGCCGCGGCCCGGCACGCGGCGGAGGCCGGCGCGTCGATGGTGATGGTGCACCAGCCGGTCAACCCGTACGTCTCGCAGGACGGTTGGATCGAGTACCACCGCCTCGTCGCCGAGGCGGTGCCGGAGCTCGGCGTCGTCCCCTACGTGCGGAACCCGGCGATCGAGGGCGCCTCGCTGGCGCGGCTCGGCGAGCTGAGCCCCAACGTCGTCGGCGCGAAGTACGCGGTGCCCGACCCGGTGCGGTTCGCGACCTTCGCGCGGGACGCGGGGCGCGACCGCTTCGTCTGGGTGGCCGGGCTCGCCGAGCTGTACGCGCCCGCGTACTTCGCGTGCGGCGCCACCGGTTTCACCTCCGGCCTGGTCGGCGTCGCGCCGGCGATCTCGCGGGAGATGCTGGCGGCGCTGCGCGTCGGCGACTACCCGGCGGCGATGCGGGTGTGGGACCGGATCCGCGTCTTCGAGGAGCTGCGGGCGGCGCGCCAGTCGGCCGACAACGTGACGGTCGTCAAGGAGGCGCTGGCCGCGCTCGGCCTGTGCCGGCGCGACGTCCGCCCGCCCAGCTCGGTCCTGCCGGAGCCCTCGCGGGCGGCGGTCGCGGCGATAGTCGAGGGGTGGGAGGTCGCGTGAGCCCCACGGCACCCGTCGTGCGGGGGCGGAGCCCTCGCACCCCCGAAACGGCCGCGGCCGGCCCCGGCTCGGCCGGCGAGGCCGAAGCTCCCGTGGAGCGCGCCGGCCGCCAGGCCGGGGCCGGCTCGGGTCGGCCGTCGGAGACCCTCCGCAGCCACCAGTGGTACGGCACGGACGGGCTGCGGACGTTCAGCCACCGGGCCAGGACCCGGCAGCTCGGCTACCTGCCCGAGGAGCACCTCGGGAAGCCGGTCATCGCGATCCTCAACACCTGGTCGGACATCAACCCCTGCCACCAGCACCTGCGGGAACGCGCGCAGGCCGTGAAGCGCGGGGTGTGGCAGGCCGGCGGCTACCCGCTGGAGTTCCCGGTGGCGACGCTGTCGGAGACCTTCCAGAAGCCGACGCCGATGCTCTACCGCAACCTCCTCGCCATGGAGACCGAGGAGCTGCTGCGCTCCTACCCGGTCGACGGCGTCGTGCTGATGGGCGGCTGCGACAAGACGACGCCCGCGCTGCTGATGGGCGCGGCCAGCGCCGACCTGCCCACCGTGTTCGTGCCCGCCGGTCCGATGCTGCGCGGCCACTGGCGGAGCGAGACGCTCGGCTCCGGCACGGACATGTGGAAGTACTGGGACGAGAAGCGCGCCGGCCGCATCGGTGACCGGGAGATGGCGGAGCTGGAGAACGGGCTCGCCCGCTCGGCCGGCACCTGCATGACGATGGGCACCGCCTCCACCATGACCTCGGCCGCCGAGGTGTTGGGCGTGACCATGCCGGGCGCGGCCGCCATCCCGGCCGTCGACTCCGGCCACGAGCGGATGGCGGCCGCCGCCGGGATGCGCGCGGTGGGGCTGGTCGAGGAGGGCGCCACGCTCTCCCGCTTCCTCACCCGCGAGGCCTACGAGGACGCCATCGCCACCGTGCTGGCGCTCGGCGGCTCGACCAACGCCGTGATCCACCTGGTCGCGATGGCCGGCCGCTCCCAGGTGCCGCTCGACCTCGACGACTTCGACCGCATCGCGCGGACCGTGCCGGTGCTGGCCGACGTCCGCCCGGGCGGCCGGTTCCTGATGGAGGACTTCTACTACGCGGGCGGGCTGCCCGGGATGCTCGCCAGGCTCGGCGAGGCCGGGGTGCTGCACCTGGACCGGCCCACCATCGCGCACGCCTCGCTGCGCGAGCAGCTGGCGGACGCGCTGGTCCACGACGACGAGGTGATCCGCACCGTCGACAACCCCCTCGCCGAGCAGGGCGGCCTGGCCGTGCTGCGCGGCAACCTCGCCCCCGATGGCGCCGTCATCAAGCACATCTCGGCCGAGCCGCACCTGCACCGACACACCGGCCCCGCCGTCGTCTTCGACGACTACCGCACGATGCAGCGCACCATCAACGACCCCGAGCTGAACATCACCAGGGACCACGTGCTGGTGCTGCGCGGCTCGGGCCCGCTCGGCGGCCCCGGCATGCCCGAGTACGGCATGCTGCCGATCCCCGACTACCTGCTGAAGGAGGGCGTCACCGACATGGTGCGGCTCTCCGACGCCCGGATGAGCGGCACCAGCTACGGCGCCTGCGTGCTGCACATCGCGCCCGAGTCGCACGTCGGCGGCCCGCTCGCCCTGGTGGAGAACGGCGACCTGATCACCCTCGACGTCGAGGCCCGGGTGCTGCGCCTGGAGGTCGACGACGAGGAGCTGGCCCGGCGCCGCGCGGCCTGGACCGCGCCGCCCGAGCGGTACGGGCGCGGCTACGGCGCGCTCTACCAGGAGCACATCACCCAGGCCGACACCGGCTGCGACTTCGCGTTCCTGTCCCGACCGGGGGAGGTGCCGGAGCCCTACGCCGGCTGAGCCGCCGGGCGGCCGGGGGCCGTTCAGCCGGGGAGGCCACGACAGCTTGAAGGCTTCGAGAGGTAACGATGGCAATCGCGCACCAAGAACGGCCGGCAAGGCCAAAGCGCCCCCGCCGCCGAGCCGGAAGCACGTCACGCTGTCTGCCCTACCTGCTGATCGCGCCCGCCGGGCTGCTGATGCTGGGCTTCATCGCCTACCCGATGCTCAGCGTCCTCTACTACAGCCTGCGGGACCACAACGCCACCAAGCCCTGGCGGAACGGGTTCGCCGGCCTCGACAACTTCCGGGAGATCCTCACCGACGACCCGTTCTTCTGGGACACCCTGGCGTTCAGCGCCCGCTGGGTGTTCGTCGAGGTCGGCCTCCAACTCGTCTTCGGCCTGGTCCTGGCGTTGCTGATCAACCAGACCTTCGTCGGGCGCGGCCTGGCCCGCGCCCTGGTCTTCTCGCCGTGGGCCGTCTCCGGAGTGCTGACCAGCACCATCTGGCTGCTGCTCTACAACCCGTCCACGGGCCTCAGCCGCTACCTGGCCGACGCCGGCATCGGCGAGTACGGCACCTCCGTGCTCGCCGACACCGGCACCGTGTTCTGGGGCGCGGTGGTCGCCGAACTCTGGCGCGGCGTCCCGTTCTTCGCGATCCTCATCCTGGCCGACCTCCAGTCCGTCTCCAAGGACCTCTACGAAGCGGCCGGCGTCGACGGCGCCGGCCGGCTGCGCCGCTTCTGGCACATCACGCTGCCGCACCTGCGGGACGCCATCGTCCTCTCCACGCTGCTCCGCGCGGTGTGGGAGTTCAACAACGTCGACCTGCTCTACACCCTCACGGGCGGCGGGCCGGCCGGGCGGACCACCACCCTGCCGCTGTACGTCGCCCAGACCGGCATCGACGGCAACGAGTTCGGCTACGCCGCCGCGCTGACCACGGTCGCCTTCGTGATCCTGCTGTTCTGCTCGATCCTCTACCTGCGCCTGAGCAAGTTCGGAGGTGACGACAGGTGACCACCGTCAGCCTCGGCCACGACCCCCGGCCGGCGACCGACGAGCCGCCGCCCGCGCCGCCCGCCGGCGGGGCCCGCCGCCGGCGCCGCCGCCCGCACGACGAGCCGCCGCGCTGGCAGGTCCTCCTGCCGCTCGGCCTCTACCTGCTCTTCACCCTGATCCCCTTCTACTGGATGCTGCTGTTCGCGCTGCGCGAGCCCGGCTCCGACTCGCTGGTGCCCTGGCCCGTCACCGGCCAGCACTTCGAGAAGGTGTGGACCGAGCGCGGCTTCGACACCTACTTCGTCAACAGCGTCCGGGTCGGCGTCGCCACCATGCTGATGACGATGCTGGTGGCGCTCTCCGGCGGCTACGCCCTCGCACGGTTCAGGTTCCGGCTGCGGATGCCGTTCATGCTCGCCCTGCTCTGCTCCCAGTTCATCCCCGGCGCGCTGATGCTGGTGCCGCTCTTCGAGGTGTTCCGCGAACTCCGACTGCTCAACTCGCTGTGGAGCGTGATCCTCGCCGAGACCGTCTTCCAACTGCCCCTGTCGATGATCCTGATCAGCGGCTTCATCAGAAACGTGCCGGCCTCGTTGGAGGAGGCCGCCTGGGTGGACGGCTGCTCCCGGCTGCGCGGCTTCCTCGCCATCGTGCTGCCGCTGCTGCGTCCCGGCCTGGTGGCGGTCGGCTCCTTCGCCTTCGTGCACAGCTGGAACCACTTCCTGTTCGCCCTGATGTTCCTCAACTCCAACGACAAACAGACCATTCCGGTCGGCCTCAACACCCTGATCGGCTCCGACAGCGTCGACCTCGGCGCGCTCGCCGCCGGCGGGGTGGTGGCGGCCGTACCCGTGGTCATCGTCTTCGCCTTCATCCAGCGCTGGCTGATCACCGGCTTCAGCGCCGGGGCGGTGAAGGGGTGACCTGCCACGAGACACCAGAAAGAGAGTTCGCACCGCACGATGAACGACAGCATCCTGACCGAAGGAGCGGCCGAACCGTTGCCCGTGGTGCTCGCCGGCGCCCGGGGCCACGGAAGGTGGCACCTGCGTAACATCGCCCGGCTCGCCGACCGCGGTGTGGTGCGGCTCGCCGGGATCTGCGAGCTCGCGCCGCTGGAACCGGCCGAGTTCGCGGCGTCCGGGCTCGACCCCCGCGGGGTCGAGCAGTCCCCCGACCTGGCGGAACTCCTCGCCGCCACCGGCGCCCGGATCGCCGTGGTCTGCACCCCCATCCACACCCACGAGCAGCTGGGCCTGCTGGCCGCCGGGCACGGCGTCCACCTGCTGCTCGAGAAGCCGCCCACCCCCTCGATGGCCGCGTTCGAGCAGCTGGCGGCCGGCGTCGCCGCGGCCGGCACCGCCTGCCAGATCGGCTTCCAGTCGCTCGGCTCACACGCCGTCGACGCCATCCGCCGCCTCGTCGCGGACGGTGTCGTCGGCGCGGTGCGCGGCATCGGCGCCGCCGGCGCCTGGGTGCGCGACGAGGCGTACTGGCGGCGTGCCCCGTGGGGCGGGCACCGCGTCCTCGACGGCCGGGAGGTCGTGGACGGCGTGCTCACCAACCCGCTGGCCCACGCCACCGCCACCGCGCTGCGGATCGAGGGCTCGGACCGGGTCGAGGACGTCGCCGGCGTCGACCTGGAGCTGTACCGGATCAACGACATCGCCGCCGACGACACCTCCTGCGCCCGGATCCGCACCGCGTCGGGCGGCCGGATCGTCACCGCCGTCACGCTGTGCGCGGAGCGCCCCGGCGAGCCGTACGTGGTGGTGCACGGCGAGCACGGCCGGATCACCTTCTGGTACAAGGCCGACGAGGTGCTGCTCGAACGCGACGGGCACGAGCCGGTGACCAGCCGGCACGGCCGCACCGACCTGTTGGAGAACCTGGTCGCCCATCTGCGGGACGGCGAGCCGCTGTTGGTCCCGCTGGAGCGCACCGGCGCGTTCACCAGGCTGGTGGAGGCGGTGCGCACCGCCCCCGAGCCGGCCGAACTGCCGGCCGACGCCTGGCGCGTCGAGCCGGGCGAGGGCGGCCCGCGCCGCGTCATCCCCGGCGTCGACGAGCTGACCGCGCGCGGCGCCGCCGAGTTGGCGGGCTACGCCGAACTCGGCGCGCCGTGGGCCGGCAAGGGCTGGGGGAGCGGGGCGTGACGGACCTCCACGGCGGCACCTACCGCAACCCGGTGCTGGCGGCCGACTGGTCGGACCCGGACGTCATCCGGGTCGGCGACGACTTCTACCTCACCGCCTCCAGCTTCAGCCGGGTGCCCGGGCTGCCGCTGCTGCACTCCCGCGACCTGGTCAACTGGCGGTTCGTCGGCCACGCGCTGCACCGCCTGGAACCGGCCGACGAGTTCACCGCGCCGCGCCCGGGCGACGGCGTCTGGGCGCCGGCGCTGCGGCACCACGCCGGCCGGTTCTGGATCTTCTGGGGCGACCCGGACTTCGGGATCCAGCAGGTCAACGCGCCCGCCATCACCGGGCCCTGGACCGAGCCGCACCTGGTCAGGGCGGGCAAGGGCCTGATCGACCCCTGCCCGCTGTGGGACGAGGACGGCGCCGCCTACCTGGTCCACGGCTGGGCCAGGTCGCGCTCCGGCGTCAGGAACCGGCTCACCTGCCACCGGATGAGCCCGGACGGCACGGCGGTCCTCGACGAGGGCCGGGTCGTCGTGGACGGCGACGCGTTGCCCGGCTGGTTCACCCTGGAGGGGCCCAAGTTCTACCGGCGGGACGGCTGGTACTGGATCCTCGCCCCGGCCGGCTCCGTGGAGACCGGCTGGCAGGGCGCGTTCCGCTCCCGCTCGGTATTCGGCCCCTACGAGGAGCGGGTGGTGCTCGCCCAGGGCGACACCGACGTCAACGGCCCCCACCAGGGCGCCTGGGTGACCACGGCCGCCGGCTCCGACTGGTTCCTGCACTTCCAGCAGCGCGGCGCGTTCGGCCGGGTGGCGCACCTGCAACCCCTGCGCTGGGACGCGGACGGCTGGCCGGTGCTCGGCGCCGCCGGCCAGCCGGTGGCCGGCGGGCCGCTCCCCGTCGCCGGCCAGCCCACCGCCCGGCCGGCCACCGACGACGACTTCCCCGAGGGCGTCCACGGCCTCCAGTGGTCCTGGCTGGCCAACCCGCGCCCCGGCTGGACGCTCCCCGGCCCCGGCGACGGCCTGCGGCTCGCCTGCCAGCCCACCCCGGACGCGCACGACCTGCGGCTGCTGCCCCACGTGCTGGCCCAGCGGCTGCCGGTCGGCCCCCGCCGGGTCACCGTGGAACTGGCCCTGGACGCCGCGGCGCCCGGCGCCAGGGCCGGGCTCACCGTCCTCGGGAACGTGTACTCCTGGATCGGCCTGGAGCGCGACCGCGACGGCGCCACCCACCTCGTCCACCGCTTCAACGAACCCGTCGCCCAGCCGGAACGGGACGCCGCCCCGCCC
>NZ_SMKI01000248.1 GCF_004348415.1 Streptomyces hainanensis | reverse complement strand
GGGCGGGGTTGTCCTCAGCGCAGGAACGCGGCGGCCACCCCCGCGTCCACGGGGATGTGCAGCCCCGTGGTGTGCGTCAGTTCGCCGCCGGTCAGCGCGAACACGGCGTTCGCCACGTGCTCGGGCAGCACCTCGCGCTTCAACAGCGTGCGCTGCGCGTAGTACTCGCCGAGCTTCTCCTCGGGAACGCCGTAGACCGCGGCCCGCTTGGCGCCCCAGCCGGCGGCGAAGATCCCCGAGCCGCGCACCACCCCGTCCGGGTTGATGCCGTTGACCCGGATCCCGTGCTGCCCCAGCTCGGCCGCCAACAGCCGCACCTGGTGCGCCTGGTCGGCCTTGGTCGCGCCGTAGGCGATGTTGTTGGGCCCGGCGAACACGCCGTTCTTGGAGGAGATGTAGACGATGTCACCGCCCAGCCCCTGCTCGATCATCACCCGGGCCGCCTCACGCGACACCAGGAACGAGCCGCGCGCCATGATGCCGTGCTGCCGGTCCCAGTCCTCCGTCGTCGTCTCCAGCAGCGGCTTGGAGATCGAGATGCCCGCGTTGTTGACCACCAGGTCGACTCCGCCGAAGGCCAGCACCGCGGCCTGGAACGCCGCCGCGATCTGCTCCTCCGAGGTGACGTCCACGGCCACCGCCGCGGCCCGGTCGGCGCCGCCCAGCTCCTTCGCGACGGTCTCGGCCGCCGCGGCGTCCCGGTCGGCCACCACCACGCAGGCGCCCTCGGCCACCAGCCGGTGCGCGATCGCCCGACCGATCCCCGAGCCGCCGCCCGTCACCAGCGCGATCCTGGTCGCCAGCGGCTTCGGCGGCGGCATCCGCCGCAGCTTGGCCTCCTCCAACTCCCAGTACTCGATCCGGAACTTCTCCGACTCCTCGATCGGCGCGTAGGACGAGACCGCCTCGGCGCCGCGCATCACGTTGATGGCGTTGACATAGAACTCGCCGGCCACCCGCGCCGTCTGCTTGTCCTTGCCGAAGGAGAACATGCCCACGCCGGGCACCAGCACGATCGCCGGGTCGGCGCCGCGCATCGCCGGCGAGTCGGCGGTCGCGTGCCGCTCGTAGTAGGCCCGGTACTCCTCCCGGTACTCCGCGTGCAGCTCCCGCAGCCGCGCCAGCGCCTCGTCGAGCGGCGCGTCGGCCGGCAGGTCGAGCACCAGCGGCCGCACCTTGGTGCGCAGGAAGTGGTCGGGGCAGGAGGTGCCGAGCGCGGCCAGCCGCGGGTGTTCCGCCCTGGCCAGGAAGTCGAGCACCACCTCGGAGTCCGTGAAGTGCCCGACCTGCGGCCGGTCGGCCGAGGCCAACGCCCTGATCGTCGGCGCCAGTTCGGCCGCCCGGGACAGCCGCACGTCCCCGGGCAGCGGTTCGAAGCCGGCGCGCACCGGGCCGAAGGGCTCGCTCCTGCCGCGCTCGGCGAGGAACGCCTCCGCGGTCCTGATGATGTACAGCGAGTTGCGCTCGCACTCCTCGCTGGTCTCGCCCCAGGCCGTGACGCCGTGGCCGCCGAGCACGCAGCCGACGGCCGCCGGATGGGCCTCCCGCACCGCCGCGATGTCCAGGCCGAGCTGGAAGCCGGGCCGCCGCCACGGCACCCAGACCACCCGGTCGCCGAAGCACTCCCGGGTGAGCTCCTCGCCGTCCGCGGCGCAGGCCAGCGCGATGCCGGAGTCCGGATGCAGGTGGTCCACGTGGGGTGCCCCGACCAGGCCGTGCATGGCCGTGTCGATGGA
The DNA here is from genome assembly GCF_004348415.1 of Streptomyces hainanensis. Classification (GTDB taxonomy): domain Bacteria; phylum Actinomycetota; class Actinomycetes; order Streptomycetales; family Streptomycetaceae; genus Streptomyces; species Streptomyces hainanensis. The sequence goes on along the minus strand of NZ_SMKI01000248.1, from coordinate 9,900 downwards.
CGGCGCCGCCCCGCCCCTGCCGTGCAGGCAGTAGTCGAACGCGGCGACCATCTCGTCCTCGCGCTCCACGCCCGGGTAGACGTCGCGCAGCGCGCGCAGCCGGTCGAGGCGCAGCGCGGCCAGGCCCTCGGCGCGCAGCGTGCCGAGGTCGCCGCCCGAGCCCTTCACCCACACCAGCTCGACGTCGCCGCCGGTCACCGGGTCGGTGGCGGCGCCCTTGGCCGAGGTGTTGCCGCCCGCGTAGTTGGTGTTCCGCGGGTCCGCGCCGAGCCGGTGCGAGCGGTCGAGCAGCGCCTCGACCGCCGGGTGGAGCCCGGCGCCCTTCTCCGATGGGTCGGTCATCGTCGTCACGCCCCCCAGCCGGCCTGCTGGCCGCCCACGCGCTCGGTCCTGATCCGTTCGGCCCAGCCGGAGGCCCGGAAGGCGGCGATCGGGTCGGGGGCGAGCCCCTGCTCCTCCCGCACCTCGGCCAGCAACGGCCGCACGTCGGTGTTGAAGGCGTCCATCAGCACCGCGTTGGCGCCGAGCACGTCACCCTCGGCCTGCGCGACGCCGAGCGCGTCCCGGTCCACCAGGAGCGCCTTGGCGGTGGCCTCCTGGACGTTCATCACCGAGCGGATGATCGCCTGGATCTTCGGCTCGATGTTGTGGCACTGGTCGAGCATGAAGGCCACGTCGGAGGTGAACCCACCGCCGCGCACCACCTCGTACATGATGCGGAACAGCTGGAACGGGTCCGCCGCGCCGACCATCAGGTCGTCGTCGGCGTAGAAGCGGGAGTTGAAGTCGAAGCCGCCCAGCTTCCCCTCCCGCAACAGCACCGCGACGATGAACTCGATGTTGGTGCCCGGCGCGTGGTGCCCGGTGTCCACCACGACCTCCGCCTTGGGACCGAGCCGCAGGCAGTGCGCGTAGGCGGTGCCCCAGTCCGGCACGTCGGTGCTGTAGAAGGCCGGCTCGAAGAACTTGTACTCGAGCAGCAGCCGCTGGTCGTCGCCGAGCCGCGCGTAGACGGCGTCCAGCGCCTCGGCGAGCCGGTCCTGGCGGGATCGGACGTCGTCCTGGCCCGGGTAGTTGGTGCCGTCCGCGAACCAGAGCTTCAGGTCGCGGGAGCCGGTGGCGTCCATGATGTCCACGCACTCGAGGAGGTGGTCGAGGGCCTTGCGGCGCACCGTGGCGTCCGGGTGGCAGACGCTGCCGAGCCGGTAGTCGTCGTCCTGGAAGGTGTTGGAGTTGATGGCGCCGATCCGGAGCCCCTGGTCCTCGGCATACCCCGCCAGCGCGGCGTAGTCGTCGACCCGGTCCCAGGGGATGTGCAGCGCGACGGTCGGCGCGACTCCGGTGTACCGGTGCACCTGCGCCGCGTCGTCCAACTTCTCGCGCGGGGTGCGCGGCACCCCCTCCTGCGCGAACACCTTGAAGCGGGTGCCGGAGTTTCCGTAGGCCCACGACGGGGTCTCGATTGACTGCGAGGTCAGTGCCGCCTTGACGGCGGATGGGGCGGTCATGCGATCAGGGCTCCCGGGGTGCGGACACCGAATATGAATCGTTTCACTAGGGCGACGCTAAGAGCGGTTGGCGATCGCTGTCAAGGGAGCGGGATCATGATCGGTGTGCCGTTCGCCGTTCGGTGGGCCGTCGGGGTTGAACTGGGGATCTTGACGCTCGGCGGCGGGGGTGGCTAGCTTGCCGGGGTTCGAGTGAATCCTTTCATTGAGTGAATCCCTCAGCCCCGCCGTCCGCGGCCGCGCCCGCGCCCCGTGGCCCGGGGCGACGGCGGAGAGGCGGGCGACCATGTCGCGGCGGGTGTGTTTTCTGCTCAAGGTCCGGGCGGACCGGATCGAGGAGTACCGGGAGCGGCACGCCGCCGTCTGGCCGGAGATGCTGGACGCGCTGTCCGCCGCCGGCTGGCACAACTACTCGCTCTTCCTGCGCGACGACGGGCTCCTGGTGGGGTATCTGGAGACCGACGACTTCGCCGCGGCGCAGGCGGCGATGGCCGCCACCGACGTCAACGCCCGCTGGCAGGCGGAGATGGCGGACTTCTTCGAGTCCCTGGACGGCTCCCGTCCCGACGAGGCCATGAAGCCGCTGACCGAGGTCTTCCATCTGGCCTGAGCACACGCACCGCGCACGGTCCGTACCATGGCCGGGCGGTGACTGGCGCGTAACGGAGATGAACGGGGCACGGCACATGGCGCACACGGTGGGGATCAAGGAAGTCGCCCGGCAGGCGGGGGTGTCGGTGGGCACGGTCTCCAACGTGATCAACCGCCCCCACATGGTCGCCGACGAGACCCGGGAGCGGGTCCAGAGTGCCATCGTCGAGCTCGGCTACGTGCGCAGCGAGTCGGCCCGTCAACTGCGGGCCGGCCAGAGCCGGATCATCGCCCTGCTGGTCCTCGACATGGCCAACCCGTTCTTCGTGGACGTGGCCTCGGGAGCCGAGCGGGTGGCCCGCGCCGCCACCCTCGGCGTGATGCTCTGCAACAGCGCGCAGAGCACGTCCGAGGAGTCCGACTACCTCTCGCTCTTCGCCGAGCAGCGGGTGCGCGGAGTGCTGGTCACCCCGGCCGACATGTCCGGCCGCAACCTGGCCGACTTCCGCCGCCACGGCATCCCGTTCGTGCTGGTCGACCGGGTGCTGCCGAGTGCCGAGGGCTGCTCGGTCTCGGTGGACGACGTGCTGGGCGGCACCCTCGCCGTGCGGCACCTGCTCGCGCGCGGCCACTCCTCGGTGGCCTACGTCAGCGGCCCGATGACACTCCAACAGTGCCAGGACCGCAAGGAGGGTGCGGAGGCCGCGCTCACCGAGGCCGGGCTGCCCGCCTCGGCGCTGCGTCACCTGGAGGCCGAGCGGCTCGACGTGGCGGCCGGGCGGGACGCGGGCGGGCGGCTGCTCGGGATGGCCGACCGCCCCACGGCGGTGTTCTGCGCCAACGACCTGCTGGCCCTCGGGGTCCTCCAGGCGCTGTTCGCGGCCGGGGTCCGGGTGCCCGACGAGGTCGCGCTCGTGGGCTACGACGACATCGAGTTCGCCGCGGCGGCGGCCGTCCCGTTGACGTCGGTACGTCAACCGGCCGTCCGGATGGGGCGGCAGGCCGCCGAACTGCTTCTCGAGGAGACGGGGGAGGAGGCGGGGCTCCACCGGCACCAGCGCATCGTCCTCGACCCGGAGCTGATCGTCCGCGAGTCCAGCCTGGCCGCGCGGGCGTGAGCCGCCCGCTCCGCACGTCGTGACCGCGTCGAACGGCGGCGCCGGCCGGGCCGCCGGCGGCGCCCCCCGCGCCGCACCGCACGGGACCGCACCGCACCGCATCGTCAGCCGGCGCCGGAGCCGAGAAGTCCGCGGATGCGGCCGCTGAGCCGTTGGAACTCCGGACTCTCCAGCGTCGGCTCGTACTCCCGGTGACCCGGAATGCCGATGGGGAACTCCTCGATGACGCGTCCCGGGCGCGGCCCCATGACGATGGCGCGGGAGCCCAGGTACACCGCCTCGGTCACCGAGTGCGTCACCAGCATGACCGTCATGCCGGTGGCCTCCCAGATCCGGCGCAGCTCGACGTTCATGTTCTCCCTGGTCAGCGCGTCGAGGGCGCCGAAGGGCTCGTCCATCAGCAGGAGGTCGGGCTCGTGCAGCAGGGCACGGCAGAGGGACACCCGCTGCTGCATCCCGCCGGAGAGTTCGAAGGGCATGGCCTTCTCGAAGCCGGTCAGGCCGGTTATCTCGATGAGTTCGTCGGCCCGCCTGCGTGCCCACGCCTTCGGCAGTCCGCGCATCTCGGCCTGGAACAGGATGTTGCCGCGGGCGTCGCGCCAGTCCAGGAGTGCCGCGCGTTGGAAGACGAACCCGACGTCGCGGCGCGGGCCCACCACGGGGGTGCCGCGGAGCGTCACCTGGCCGGCACTCGTCCGGGTCAGCCCGGCGACGACCCGCAGCAGGGTCGACTTCCCGCAGCCCGAGGGGCCCGCGATGCTGAGGAACTCGCCGGGCGCGATGGTCATGTCGATGCCGCTGAGCGCGTGTACCGTGCGGCTCCTGGTCCGGAAGGTGACGTCGACGCTCCGGACGGCGACCATGGCGCCCTCCGACGCGGGCACTCCGCCCGTGGTGCCGCTCTGGTCGCCGTCGAAGGTGCTGGCGAGCACGCTCACTCCCCTCCCGTGGTGAACGAGGCGTCGAAGTAGGCCTCCGTCTCCCTGGGTGCCTCGATGAGCCCCGCCTCGGCCAGCACCTCGATGGTCCCCCGCCAGTCCTCCTCGGCCGTGTGGCCGGGGGCCAGTCCCTCGGTGTTCTCCGTGGAGAGCAGCGACATCGTCTCCTGCCACTGGTTGAGGAGGACGTCCGCGTCGGGCAACTGCGGGTCCCCGTCGTCCATGGCGGCGACGGCGTCCTCGGGAGACTGCCGCGCGGCCTCGAACGCCTGCGAGGTGGCGGCCACCATCCGCTCGACCAGCTCGGGGTCGTCGGCGATGCGGGAGGTGTGGGCGATGAGGCCGTTGCTGAAGAAGTTCAGCCCGGCGTCGGTGTAGCGGAGGTAGGTGATCTCCCTGCCGCTCGTGTCCGAGAGCGCGGGGCCCTGGTCGTGGGCGAAGCCGATGAGGCCGTCGACCTGGCCGCTCAGCATCGCCGCGGTCTTGCCGGCGGAGTCGAGGTTCTGCTGCTGGACGTCGGACTCGGAAAGCCCGACCGCCTCCAGGTACATGGGGAAGGTGAGGGTGACGGCGTCACCGGCCGAGACGGCTATCGTCCGGCCGCTGAGGTCCGCGGGCTCCTCGATGCCGGTCTCGCTGAACACCTGGACCGCCGACGGGGTGGACTGGAGGAAGACGCCCACGGATCTCACGTCGACCCCGCCGTCGATGTTGGCCAGCACCGCGGGGGTGTCGGCCCAGCCGAAGTCGAAGTCCTGCTGACCGACGGCCTGCACGGTCCTGGCGGAGCCCTGCCCGGCCTCGATGGTGAGCGAGATCCCGTGCTCCTCGAAGATCCCCTCCGCCACGCCGTAGTAGAAGGGAGCGTGCTCGCCGTAGGGGTACCAGTTGAGTTGTAACGTGACCTCGTCGTCGCCGTTTCCCGACGTCTCCCCGCCACCTCCGCAGGCGACGAGGGCCAGGGCGCCGGCCCCGGCGACGAGGGCGGTCAGGGGGGAGCGCGCCGGCCTGAGGGATGTTCGACTGGTCATGAGGCATCCTTCGGTCAGAGGCGGTCGGTTGGGAGAGCGGTTCAGCGCCGGTTGCGGCGCGAGGCGTGCCACGGGATCAGGAACACCTCGGCGACCTGGATGACCGCGAAGAGCAGGATTCCGACGACGGACATGATGATGAGCGCGGCGAAGAGCATGGCCGTGTCGAGGTTGCCGTTGGCCTGGAGGATCACGTAGCCCAGGCCGGAGTTGGCGCCGACGAACTCACCGACGACCGCGCCGGTGACGGCCAGGGTCGCGGCGACCTTGAGGCCGGACAGCAGCTCGGGCAGCGCCGCCGGGAGGCGGACCTTCCAGAAGGTCCTGACGGGTGACGCCCCCATGGTGGAGGTGAGTTCGAGGAGTTCGGGGTCGACCGAACGCAGGCCGCTGATCCCGGAGATCACCACCGGGAAGAACGCCATGAGGACGGCCACGAGGATCTTCGGACTGGCGCCGAAGCCGAGCCACACCACGAACAGCGGCGCGATCGCGATCTTCGGGATCACCTGGGCGAAGAGAATGAGTGGGTAGAACGTCTTTTCCAGCGTGGACGAGTAGACCATCAGGACGGCGAAGAGAATGCCGACGACGCCGGCGATCGCGAACCCGGCGATGGTTTCCCCCATGGTGACGAGCGTGTGCTCCCACAGGTAGTCGGGGTAGTCGGCGAACGCTCGCCAGGTGTCTCCGGGTGAGGGGATGATGTAGGGCTCGACCAACTCGGTGGCGGTCACGAAGAACCACGTCACCACCAGTAACACGAGAAACGTCAGGGGGTAGACGGCGGCGATCGCCCCGCGCGAGGCACGACGCCTGCGGCCTGGCGCATCCTCGGTCAGCGGAACTGGTGGAACGGGTGAGGCGTATTGCGCCTGTTGAGTCATCTGAAACCTCACGTCGCGCTTCAGGAGACGGGGGTGAGAAGCCTCGCAATGCCGGATAGCGCTTTCCCCGGGATATTAAAGTTGGCGTAGGTGGAGGGGTCAATGCCTGTGCAAAGGGCGGGCCGAGGGAAGCGAGGGAGAGCGAGGGCGTCCCGCGGCGATCCCGACCCCGCGCGGAGGTGGCCGCGCCGGGAGTCGTCGGTGGCCGGCCGAGGTGGGGCTCCGCCGTTCGTGCGGCCCGACGTATTGACAGGATTCCGGGGAATCCCTAGTTTCCCCGGGGGCGAAAGCGCTTACCCGTCCCGCAAGCGAACGAAGATCCTTCCCGCGTCCACCATCGCCACCCCCACCGATCGGACGTCCCGGCGCGGAAGTCTCCGCGCCGCCCGCCTCTCCCGATGGTGCCTCCGTCACCCCTCCGGCTCGTCGGGCGGCGAGGGCGACGGCGCGTCCCCGCATCCAGGCCGAGGCTGCCCGCCGAGGACACACCCGCTTCCCCCGAGCCGCTCCGACGGTTTCCGGGAAGCGCTTCTTCTCCCTCTGGAAAACGACGTCCCCCCGGCGACTCCCGGAATTCGCCCCACGGCGTCGGCCCACGACATTCACGGAGATCCGCGCGGCACCGAATCCGCCTCCGAGCCGATCCCGACGACCGGCAGAACGCCTGCCGAACCGTAGCTCCCCGAGCCGTGTAAAGGAGTCAGTTCATGCGTGTGAGGCCACATCGCCATCCAGCGTTAGCCCTGGGGGCCGCCCTGGTCGCCGCGGTGATCCTGCCGGTGACCTCGGCCAACGCCTCCTCCGACGGCGACCTGCCGCCACAGGAGCCGGGTGTCACACTCCGCGCCTTCGACGTGGGATTCGAGCCGCAGCGGATCTGCGTCCTGACCGAGGGGCAGACACCGAACATCGATGTCCTGCGACCGACCGTCGACTGGGAGTCGGACGCGGACTTCGGAGGGATCGCGAACAACTTCATGGGGCACGTGATCGGGAACATCCACGTTCCCGAGGACGGCGTCTACGACTTCCGGGTCACCAGCGACGACGGCTCCCGGCTGTACCTCGACGGCGAGCAGATCATCGAGAACGACCAACGGCAGCCGCCGACGGCGGCCGACGGCCGGGCCGAACTGACCGCGGGGGCGCACGCCCTGCGCGTCGACTACTTCCAGGGCGCCTACGGCAAGGCGCTGCGCCTGGAGTGGCGGCCACCGGGGGAGGACGCGTTCGTGCTCGTACCCGAGTCGGTGCTGACCACCGACGCGGGCGTCACGCGTGTGACGTCGCCCGGGGTGAAGAGCTGCGCGGACGTCAACGCGAGCCCCGGGGACGGGGCGCCGCTGGCCGGAGTCCACCCGAACTACACGCTCACCGACCTGCGGCCCGAGGGATTCGAGCCGAAGGTCACCGGCATGGACTGGTTCGACGACGGCCGCATGGTCATCACCACCTGGGCCGGCAGGGAGAGCTTCGACGGCGCCGTGGAGATCGTGGAGGGCACCGTCGGGGAGGACGCCGACCCCGAGAACACCACCACCGAGGTCGTCGCGACCGACATGAACGAGCCGCAGGGCGTGCTCGTGGAGGACGGCGAGGTCATCGTCGCCGAGAAGCACCAGCTCAGCAGGCTGATCGACGCCGACGGCGACGGCTTCTACGAGGACAAGGCGGCCATCGCCACCTGGCCGAGCGGCGGCACGTACCACGAGTTCGGTTTCGGTCTCCTGGCCGACGAGGACCACTACTACCTGAACCTGTCGGTGGCCATCACCCCGGGCGGCAGGACCACGGTGCCCCAGCACGTGGAGAACCGCGGCACCTCGGTGCGGATCGACAAGGAGACCGGCGATCTCGAGTACGTCGCGGGTGGCCTGCGCACCCCGAACGGGATCGGCTGGGGCCCCGAGGGCGAGGTCTTCGTGACGGACAACCAGGGGGACTGGCTGCCGTCGTCGAAGCTGGTCGAGATCGAGCCGGGTGCCTTCTACAACCACTACACGACCCCGCCGGGTCCGTTCGACGACCAGCCGGTCACCGAGCCGGTGCTGTGGCTGCCACACGGCGAGATAGCGAACTCGCCGACGAATCCGGTCCAGGTCGAGCAGGGGGTGTTCGAGGGGCAGACGGTGTTCGGCGACGTCACCTACGGCGGCATCCAGCGGGCGTTCCTCGAGGAGGTCGACGGCCGGCGGCAGGGCGCGGTCTTCCGGATGACCCAGGGTCTCGAGTCCGGCGTCAGCCGCCTCGCCATCGGCCCGGACGGCTCGTTCTACGTCGGCGGCATCGGCGGCGGTGGCAACTGGCAGCAGCCGGGCAAGTTCCCCTACGGCCTCCAGAAGCTGACGCCCACGTCCGAGGACGCCATGGACATCCTGTCGATGGAGATCACCGAGACCGGGTTCGACCTCACCTACACCAAGCCGGTCTCCGCCGACGTGATCGAGAACGCCGTCGAACGGTACGAGGTGGAGCAGTGGACGTACACCCCGACCTCGCAGTACGGCGGCGAGAAGCAGCACGAGGAGGTCCTGTCCGTCGCCGACGCCTCGGTGTCCGACGACGGGCGCACGGTGAGCCTGGACATCCCCGGGCTGCGCGAGGACCGGGTCGTGCACGTGCGTTCGCCACGCCCGTTCGAGTCCGCCGACGGCACCGCGCTGTGGAGCACCGAGGCCTGGTACACCGTCCACACCATCCCGAACTACGTCGAGCCGCCCAACGAGCTCGGCATGTACGAGGCCGAGGACGGGGAACTGCGCGGTCGGGCCGACCTCGACGACGAGCACGGCAACCACACCGGGGACGGCTACGTCGACGGCTTCGACAACATCGGCGCCGAACTGACCTGGAACGTCGGGGTCGACGAGGCCGGGACCTACCCGGTGACCTTCCGGTACTCCAACGGGCCCAACCCGTACGTCGGCACCAAGACGATCTCGCTCGCCGTCAACGGTGAGGACCTGGGACAGATCGCGGTCGAGACGACCGGGACCTGGCAGACCTGGGCCGACCACGTCGAGCAACTCCCCCTGCGGGCGGGGACGAACACCATCACGGTCTCCGCCGGCGAGGACGACGACCGCCACGTGAACTGGGACCACCTGCGCGTCCAGCAGGAGCCCTGCGCCCCGGCCGAGCCCGACGAGGGCTACCGCACGTTGTTCGACGGCACCGAGGAGCGCTTCGCCGAGTGGGAGACGGCCGGCCCCGGTGGCTTCATCCTCCAGGCCGACTGCACGATGCGGTCCGTCGGCGGACTCGGGCTCATCACCCATCCCGACGAACTCACCGACTACCGGCTGAAGCTGGACTGGAAGATGGCCGGGGACGACAACTCCGGCGTGCACATCGGTGTCCCCGACCCCGCGGGCGACCCCGAGGCGCGCAACCAGGGCTTCGAGGTGCAGATCGACGCCACGGACGAGCCCGAGCGCACCACGGGCGCGATCTACAACTTCCAGGGCGCCGACATCGCGGCCCGGGACGCGGCGCTGAACCCGCCGGGCGAGTGGAACACGTACGAGATCGTGGTCGAGGACCTGAACGTCCGGGTCTACCTCAACGACGTGCTGATCAACGACTTCGACACCGAGGGCGCCGACCCCGACCGGGACCTCTCCTCGGGGCGCGTCGGCCTGCAGAACCACCACACCGGTTCCGACGTCTGGTTCCGCGACGTGCGGGTCATGGACCTGTGAGGGCGGCGCGGAGCGGGATCCCGGGGGCGTGAGGCGCGGGAGGGTGGACACACCGCGCGGTGTGTCCACCCTCCCGCAGGATGCGACCCAATGGTCTGTACCAGGGGCGGGTGCTCGGCCATACTG
>NZ_SMKI01000247.1 GCF_004348415.1 Streptomyces hainanensis | reverse complement strand
CACCCGGCCCGCCCCCGCCGCCTGACGGCGAGGAGAGGAGAGCACCGCAGATGCACACCGACAACGACTCCGCGAGCTTCTGGGAGAAGCACTACTCCCGGCTCGACGCCCGGTGGGGCACCACCGCCAACACCGTCCTCACCGGCCTCGTCGGCGCTCTCGCGCCCACCCCCGGCACCGCGCTGGACCTGGGCTGCGGGCACGGCGGCGACGCGATCTGGCTCGCCGCCCGCGGCTGGGACGTCACCGCCGTCGACATCGCACCCACCGCCCTCGCCCGCGTCGCCGAGGCAGCACGCGGCGCCGGCGTGGGCGACCGCGTCCACCCCGCGCGCCACGACCTCGCCCGCACCTTCCCCGCCGGGGAGTTCGACCTGGTCAGCGCCACCTACTTCCACACCCCCGTCGACATCCCCCGGGCCCAGGTGCTGCGCCGCGCCGCCGAGGCGGTGGCTCCCGGCGGACTGCTCCTCGTGGTCGAGCACGCCTCCGTGGCGCCCTGGTCCTGGCAGGCGGGCGAGGATGTCCGCTTCCCCACGGCCGAGGAAGCCCTCGCCGCCCTCGACCCGGGCGAGGGGTGGCGTACCGAGCGGTGCCACTCCCCCCGGCGCACGGCCACCGGCCCCCAGGGCCGGCGCGCGACCGTCACCGACAACGTCCTCGCCCTGCGGCGCGCGCTCTGACCTCACCGCCGCGGGACCGGCACGAGAGGTGCGGGCCGTCTCGTCCGGGGCGTCAGCCGTCGTGGCCGGCTGGTCGGCTCGTGCCCGACGAGGGTCCGGCCAGGCCGTGCAGCAGCAGGGCGGTGAGGGTCTCGACGATCTCCTCGTCGGTGGCGCGCGGGCCACTTTCCCCCGCGGTGATCACCGCGAACCCGAGCATGGAGACCATCGCCCCCATGGCGGCGGCGACCAGCGAGGGGTCGCCCGGGAGTTGGCGGCCGCGCCGACGGAGCCACTCCAGGTGCTCGCGGAAGGTGCTCGTCTCCTCGGCCATGCTCGCCCACGCGCGGCCCTCGCTGGGCGGGCCGGCGAGGGTGGTCTGGTCGGCCCAGACCTCCAGCCCCGCACGGCCGGAGCTCGACCTCGGCGACGAGGAATGGCTGCGCCGTCTCGTCGGCCTCTACCGCCACGCACAGGTGCCGACCGCGATCCTCCGGGCCACCACCGAACTGCACCGCCCCACCCTGATGCACCGGCTCGACGCGGTCCCGGTCCGCCACAACGACCGCCTGGGGGCGGCCCGTCGAGGAACCGGTGCACGTCCGTCTCCGGACTCCTTCGGCAGATAACGATATCTCGACCTGCGGCCGAGGGACCGTCCCGCGCACCCGCCAACTTCCCCGTGTCAGATCAGTTGACGCCCTGACCATGCTCGCTATGGTAAGAGAACGTTTTCTGGACTGCCTCGCCCCAGCACCGACACACCCCCGACGGTTCTGAGGATGAGGCATCTCAGAGGAGGGAAGCATGAGCCGCGTCCGTGCCGGCCGAGTCGCCACCGCGGCGGCCTTCCCCTCGGTGGCGCCGCCCGCCGACCGGGGCGCGGACCGGCACGCGGGGTTACCGACGGCCCGCCGTCACGCCGAGGCGTGACGAGGCGGACGACCGCCGCGAGCCGTAGGCCGCCACGGCGTCGCCGCGTCGCCCGAGGCGACGCCGACGTCTCAGGACACCGGAGCCCATCCGTTCGAACAGCGCTATCCGACCCTCCGGCGCGGCGAAGACGTCCGTGCCGGTGACGCGAAGGGGACCTGCGATGACGCACGTCTGGAAACGCCGCGACCACAGACCGTCCCACCTGCTCGCACTGCTGGCGGCACTCCTCGCCGCGCTCGGAGTCGTCGTCCTGCCGCCGCAGGCCGGAGCCGCCGAGCGCGAGGACCTGCTCACCGAGAACGTCGTCGAGGTCCACGAGACGGTCAGCGACGCGGGGTTCGTCCACCCCGGAGTGGGCCTGTCCGCCGAGGACCTGAGGACCGCCCAGACACAGGTGCGCGCGGGGCAGGAGCCCTGGGCCTCGTACTTCGCGGCCATGGCCGACACCACCTTCGCGTCCCCGACGTACCGCGCCTCGAACTCGAGGTCGGCCGCCGAGCCCGACGTGCCGCTCGACCCGACGTTCACGCAGGTGGGACAGCGGCGCCGGGAGACCAACGACTCGTTCGGGGCCCTGACGCAGTCGCTGATGTGGGTCGTCACGGGCGACGAGACGTACCGGCGCAACGCGGTGCGGGCGCTCCGCGCGTGGGCCGGCATGGACCCCGGGTCGTACGCGTACTTCCCCGACGCGCACATCCACACGGGCCACCCGCTGTACCAGTTCCTCATGGCGGCCGAGATCATCCGGGCCACCGAGCCGCTGGCCGACGACACCCCCGGGACGTCCGACGGCTACGACGTGGTGTGGAGCGCCGAGGACGACCGGAGGTTGCTCGACAACTTCGCGAACCCCGTGGTGGAGACCTTCCTCCACTCGAACCGGAAGTGGATGAACCAGCACAACTTCGGCCTCTTCGGCCGGATCGCCACCGCGATCTACGCGGACGACGCGGACGGCTACGCCCAGGGCGTGGAGTGGTTCACCGTCAACGCGACGTACGACGGCTACGACAACGGCGCGCTCGCCCCGCAGATACCGGTCATCGGCGCGGACGACCCGGCCAACCCCTACGGCCGTGAGTTCACGCAGGTGCGGGAGATGGGCCGCGATCAGGCGCACGGCGAGTGCAACATCGACAACTTCACCGGTCTCGCGCGCATGCTGGAGGTGCAGGGCACCCGGGTCGACCCGGCGGCCGGCACCGTCTCGACCGCCGCCGACGCGGTGAGCGCCTACGACTTCCTCGACCGGCGGCTGCTCCAGGGGGCCGACGCCTTCTACGGCTTCATGATGGGCGCCCCGACCCCGTGGGTCGACGAGCGCGGCGAGGGCTGGAACGGCACGATCTCCGAGGCGTACCGGGGTCGGCTGTTCAACCCCGTCAACGAGCTGTACTACGAGTACGCCTACGAGCGCGGCGTCGACGTCGAGGCCGAGGCGCCGTGGCTGGCCGAACTGTCCGCGCGCCGGGACGGGCCGTACTTCCACGACGGGGTGAACCGGGCCAACTTCTGGGCGCCGGGCGACAAGAACCCCGAGTACTGGGTCGCGTTCCCGGCCGAACTGGCCGGCACGGAACCGGTGCCGCTGCCCGACGCCCCGGACCTGCCGTTCGACGGCCGTGCCCTGCGGCTCGACGACCGCACCGAGATCGTGACCGAGGACGACGAGACCTTCGCCCGCGCGCACGTCGACGAGCGGGGCACGGTCAGCGTCGTCAGCCGGCTCATGCACGACGGCAGGGGCAGCAACGCCGTGCTCGTCCGCACCGAGGGACCTGCCCTGCTGGAGGTACTCGACAAGGAACCCGCGTCGGGACTCAACGGGAACGAACTGGCACCGACGGTGCTGGCGACGGTGCGACTGCCCGACACGGGCGGCGAGTGGCGGTACGTGACGTATCCGGAGAGCGGCTCGTACGTCGCGTTCTACCGGCTCACCGGCCGGAGCGGGACCACCGTCGACCTGCGGGAGGTGCTCCTCCAGGCCGACACGGCACTGACCGCCCCGCGGTTCGCCGAGAGCGCGGGCACCCGGTATCTGACCGCACGGTCCGCCGGCGCGGTCGACCTCTCCGCGACGGAGCACGGCGACGGCGTCGCCTACGCGGCGACGGGACTCCCCCGCGGCGCGGAACTCGACGCCGCCACCGGCCTCCTGACGTGGGAGCCGGCACCGCGCGACACCGGGCGTCACCCCGTCCAGGTCGTCGCGGACGACGGGCGGAGCGTCGCCGCCCGGTCCGTGGAGCTCGTCGTCTCCCCGAACCGGCAGGGGACCGTCCGCGCCGCGGTGGCCGACGGGACGGACCGCGGGGCCGTGTACACGGCCGAGACCCGCGAACCGTACGAGGTCGCGCTCACCGCGGCACGCGAGGCGGCACGCCACGGCTCCGACGCGGAGTTCCGGGCCGCTCTCGACACGTTGCTGTCGAGGATCGGGGCGTTGCGGCTGCTCAACCCGACGTTGGCGGACGGCACGCTCGACTACCGCGACGGCGTCGTGACCACGACGACGCTGGACACCGTGGGGCTGAACAACCTGGCCGACGACCACAACGGAACCGGTATCGCCGATCTGCGGGTGGACTCCTTCGTCCTCGACTTCGGCACCCGGTACCGGATCGCGCCCAGCGCCTTCTCCTTCCAGGCGCGCTTCACGTTCGGCAACCGGCTGCAGGGCACGAACGTGTACGGCTCGAACGACGGCATCACATGGGACCTGCTCACCGAGCGGGAGACCGTCAACACCAACCTGTGGGAGGACATCGACGTCGTCCCGGAGCACGCGGGTGAGGAGTACCGCTACCTGAGACCGCGGGTGGACCACCCCGGGATCGAGACCGACCCCGCCTACCCGGGGTTGTGGTCGTTCGCCGGGTTCCGTGTCCACGGCGAACGCTCGGAGGTCGGGGGAACCGTCACGGACGTGTCCGTGAGTTCGCCCGACGCCCTGTCAGGACGGGTCACGGCGGGCGACCGCGTCACCGTGTCCCTCTCCAGCCCGACGCCGGTCGACGACGTCGTGGTGGAGGTCGGCGGGCAGCCGGTCGAGGCGACCAGCGAGGACGGCAGGTCCTGGAGCGGCACCGCGGAGCTCGGCGAGCTGAGCGGCGGCGGCCGCCTCGACGTCACCGTCGACCACACCACGGAAGCCGGCCGACGGGCGGCGACCATCCACGGCTCGACCGACGCCACGGCGTTGTACGGGTCGGACGAACGGAGCCTCGTCGAACTCGCCGACGCCCGGGTCGTCGACGCCTCGGGCGCCGCCGATCCGACGAAGGCGGCCCAGGCGGCGCGCATGCTCGACGGGAACGCCACCACCTTCGGCGAGGTCGGCGCCGTCGACGGCGAGCGCCACCTGGTCTGGGACTTCGGGGAGGGATCGGCCGTCGGCGTCGAACGCGTCGACCTGCTGGCCCGCCTCGACAACACCGGCATGGTCAACCTCGACAACCTGGTGTTCCAGGGCTCGAACGATCTCCGGGAGTGGACGGACCTGACGGCCTCGCCCGCCAAGGTGCTCGCCTGGCAGAACCTGGCGTCACGCGACGGCGGCGCGTACCGCTACCTGCGGGTGCGGGCCGACCGGGGCATCTCGATCGCCGAGCTGCGGGTCTTCGGTGACGTCCGGCTGGCCCTCGCGCCGGTCCTCGCGCGAGCCGACGCCGTCGACCTCTCCGACTACACCCGGGCCTCGCGGGTCCTGTTCCCGCGCGAGGTCGAGGCGGTGCGCGCCGCCGCGGCGGAGGAGGGAGCCGACGAGACGGCGCTCGCGCTGCGGCTGCTCGACGCCTGGGATCTCCTGGAGGCCGCCACGTCCTCGGCGCCGGCGGACGTCGACCCGTCCTGGGTGACGGCGAGCACCGGTACCGCGGGCGGCTCGGTCGACGCCGCGGCGAACGGCTGGCGGATGTTCGACGGCGACCCGGCGACGTACACCGACACGACCACGAGGGCCTGCACGGTCACCGTGCTCCCGACGGACGGCACCGTGTTCGAGGTCGAGTCCGTGCGCTACCACCCCCGTTCGGGGGCGGTCTCGCGGGCGACCGGGATGCCGGTCGAGGGCTCGAACGACGGCGGGGCCACGTGGACCGCCCTGGCGAACACCGGGGTTCCCGTCGCGGGCTGGAACACCGTCGTGCCGGCATCCCCGGCCCGGTACGGAGCCCTGCGGATCAGTGGCGGCAACGGCTACTGCAACGTCGCCGAACTCCGGTTCGTCGTGCGGACGGTCGACGGTTCGGCCCTCGACCTGTACCTGACCGAGAGCGCCGACCTGACCGAGGCGGACTGGACCGCCGCGTCCTGGGAGACGCTCGTCACCGCCCGGGTCGCGGCCCGGGCGGTGGCGGACGACCGGGGCGCGGACCAGGATCGGGTCGACGCGGCGACCGACGCCCTGGCCGGGGCCGTCACCGCCCTCGTCGCCGCCTGACACGGGTCGCGGCTCCGACCGGGGTGCCGGTCGGAGCCGCGACGGGAGGGCGACCGCTCAGCCGGGAAAGGCCGAACGCAGGACCTGCCACTGATCGCCCGTCAGCGGCAGGACGGCTCCGTGCTTGGTGTTCGGGGGCATGTGGAACGCGTCGGGCGGGATGGGCTCCCAGTGCCCGCTGTCGAGGTCCGTCGTCGTCAGCCCGACGTAGCCCTGGGGCCGCCGCGCGAACTGGTCGACGAACAGGTACCAGAGCTCTCGGTGGTTGTCCTTGAAGACCAGCGGACCCTCGACGTGCGCGTACAGGGTGTCGGCGATGCGGGTGGCGGTGGTTCTGAACCGGTCGGAGAAGAAGTCGGGACCGGACTGCTGGAAGAGCCGGATCGAGTCGGGTCCGAACGAGTTCTCCTTGGAGAACCGGTGGACGGTGCCGCCGTCGACGTGGACGGTCGTGTCGATGACGTCGGTGCCCAGGTCGATGAGGACCGACGCCGGGCCGACACCGCGGAAGTCGGGCGTGCGCGCGACCAGCACCCGGCTGTAGCCGTCGCCCTCGTGCCGCGGGTCGTCCTCGGCGAAGAGCCGGGAGGACCAGTAGACGAGGAAGTCGCCCCGCTCCGGGTCGTAGGTCGCCTCGGGTGCCCAGGCCATCCCCGCGTTCGGCGGGGCGACCTCCAGCAGCCACGGTTCGGACCAGCGGACGAGGTCGCGCGAGCGCCACACCACGATGGAGCGGCTGCCGGTACGGGTCCACGCCTCCCAGCCTCGCCGGTCACCGCCGTAGATCCGCAGGTCCGTGGCCATGAGGAAGTACGCGTCGGCGCCCCGCACCAGGTGGGCGTCCCGGACCCCCCTGGTGCCGAGTCGCGAGGTCAGCACCGGTTGGCCCCCGTTGAGCCGGGTCCAGGACCGTGGGTCGTCGCCGTCGCTGAGCGAGAAGTGGATCCGCTCGCCGTCGCCTTCGGGGGCCTCGACGTGGTGGACCAGCAGGTATCCGTACCGGGTCTCGCTCGTGGCGGCTTCCGCCGCCCGGAGCCGGCCACGGGCGGGCTCACCCACGACGTGCCCGGCGCAGGTCGAGGCGGGTCGGGCCGTCCCGGTCGCAGACGAGGCGGCCGTCGACCACGCGCAGGGTGGCGACCTGCAGGTCCGTGTGCCGCCCGGCCGGCTCGGGGCGGTGGGTGAAGTAGAAGATCCAGCCGACCTCCTCGGCCGCGCCGTCGTCCTCGGACCCGACGACGACGTCGGCGTGCTGCCCGTTGGCGCCGTCGAAGGGGCGACGGCCGGGGGTGTCGAGGATGAGCCCCTGGCGCTCCCAGCCGGACAGGTCGGTCGAGCGGTGGACGCCCAGGCCGCGCCACTCGTCGGTGACCATCCAGTACCAGCCGCCGAGTGCGAAGACGTTCGGTCCCTCGTGCGGCGGGTCCCCGACGACGCGGCGGGCGGCGCTCCAGGCCGTCAGGTCGGGGGAGTCCGCGGCCCAGGTGGTGGATCCGTCGGCCTCGTCCTTGAACCACATCCGGTAACCGCCGTCGGGCAGCGGGTGGACGCAGGCGTCGATGACGCGGTCGGACGACAGCGGCACCGCGCCGAGGTCGTGCCAGACCTCCAGGTCGTCCGAGACCAGGTGCCGGATGGTGCGGGGATGTCCCGCCCAGGTCGACGGCACGCCCCGGATGTGGCTGAGGAACATGTGGTAGCGCCCCTCGGCGTGGACGACCTCGGGCGCCCACAGCGTGTTGCGGCCGGGATGGGGGTCGAGTCCGGCGACCGCGCCGCGATAGGTCCAGGTCAGGCCGCCGTCGGTCGACCCGGCCACGCCGATGTCGGTGCCGTGCACCCAGCGGACACCGGGGCCGTCGTCGTACGCCCGCCGCTGGGTGTAGAACATCCGCCAGGAGCCGTCCGGTGCCTCGACCACGGTCGGGTCGGCGGGCGCGTCGTACAGCGGGTCGGTGTAGAGCGGGGCGCCCGGCTGCCGGGGTCCGCCGGTGGTCGTGTTGTCGCTCATCCCTTGACTCCCCCGGCGAGCAGTCCGCTGACGATGTGGCGTTGGGTGACCAGGAAGAAGACCACCATCGGGGCGAGGACGACGACGGACAGCGTCATGAACGCCGGCCAGTCGGTGGTGAACTCCCCCACGGCGTTGTAGACCTGTAGCACGATGGTGCGGTTCTCGGGCGAGGACAGCACGACGTTGGGCAGGATGAAGTCGTTCCACACCCACATCGTCTGGAAGATGCCGACGGTGACCAGGATCGGTCTGATCAGCGGCAGCACGATCCGCCAGAAGATCTGGAAGACGCCGGCGCCGTCGATCCGGGCGGCCTCGATGATCTCGAACGGCAGCGTGCGGATGTAGCCCTGGATCAGGAAGAAACAGAAGATCGAGCCGCCCGCGTACAGGAAGACGAGCCCGTTGAGGGTGTCCACGAGTTCCGTGTCCACGAGCGTCCGGTACAGCGGGATCAGGGTGGCCTGCCCGGGCACCACGAACGCCAGCAACAACAGCACTCCGAAGACCCGGTTGAACAGCGTCGCGCGGAGGATCATGCCGTAGGCCGCGGTGGCGCCGACGAACAGCTGGACGGCTATCGCCCCGGCGGTGACGTAGAGGGTGTTGCCGAAGCTCTGCGCCAGCGGGACCTGGTCGAACACCGCCAGGTAGTTGTCCAGGTGGAGGGAGGTGGGTGGGGCGAGCGGGGAGCTCACCATCTCTTCCTGGGTCTTGAAGGTGTTGACGACGATGTAGTAGAGCGGCATCCCGACCAGACAGGCAAGGCCGATGACGAAGACGCTCAGCAGCGGGCGACGGCGACTCACGACACCCTCCTCTCGATCCGCCGGGAGACGAGCAACTGGCTGAAGGAGAGCGCCGCGACGGCGAGCGTGAACAGCACGGCCAGTGCCGACGCCATGCCGTACCGGCCCTGGCCGACGCCGTTGACGATGATCGACTGGGTGATCGTCTGCGTCGCGAAGCCGGGTCCCCCGTTGGTCAGCGTGTAGGGCAGGTCGAACACCTTCAGCCCGTTGGTCATGAGCAGGAACTGGCTGATCACCATGGCCGGCGTCAGCAGCGGCAGCGTGATGTGGCGGAACCGCTGCCAGGCGTCGGCGCCGTCGATGGTGGCGACCTCGTAGTACGAGGCCGGGATGGACTGCAGGTAGGCCAGGTACAGCACGGCGTGCCAGCCCGCGCCGCCCCAGACCCCGACCAGGACCACCGACAGCTTGGCCAGGGTGGCGTCCGACAGCCAGGGCACCGGCCCGAGACCGAGCGTCCCGTCGAGCACCGAGTTGAGCACCCCGGAACCCAGCGGGGACAGGATGTACCCCCACACCAGGCCCAGCACCGCCATGCTGGGGATCGCCGGGAAGAAGAACAGCGAGCGGGCGAGGTTCCGCCCGAGGAACCGTTGGTTGAGGGCCACCGCGAGGGGAATGGCGATGGCGGTGGTCAGCAGCGTCGTCCCGACCGCGAACAGCAACGTGAACGACAGTCCCGCCGTCATGGACGGATCGGAGAGGATCGTCCGGTAGTTCTCCAGGCCCACGAACGTGACGTCGTCGGAGTACCCGGTGAAGTCGGTCAGGCTCCAGTAGAACGTCTGCCCGAGTGGAATGACGAACAGCACGACGAAGACCGCGGCCACCGGGACCAGGAACAGTTGGTGCGCGCCGGCCTCGCGCCAGCCGCCCGACGAGTCCCTTCGCCGCCGGGCCACCGGTGCGCCGGACGGGGGGCGCGGCCGGGAGAGGGTGGCGGCGCTCATGAGGCCGCGAGCTTCCGGTCCAGCGCCTGGGCGACCTCGCGCGGCGATATCTCCCCCTGCACCATGCGCTGGATCTGGGCGACGGCCTCGATGTTGAGCACGTCCTCGGCGCGCTGCCAGGAGATCTGCGGCAGGTAGAGGTTGCCGGCGCGGACGTCGTCGACGATCGGGTCGAGGGCCTCGTCCAACGGCGGGTCGAAGTCGCTGGTGACCGTGATGGAGCCCTCGGCCTCCTGCAGCACCGCGATGCCCTCGGGGGACGCGAGGAACGACAGGAACGTCCTCGCGGCCTCGATGTTCTCCGAGTCGGGGTTGATCGCGTAGCCGGGACTCGCCGCCCCCGACAGGTAGGGCTCGCCGCCCGCCACTCCCGGGACCGGAGCCATCCGGAAGTTCAGGTCCGGCGCGGAGTCGCGCAGCGGGGGCACCGTCCACGGCCCGGCCGTGATCATCGCCACCCGGCCGTTGGCGAACTCCGACTGCACCTGGTCGGCGGTGATGCCGACGGTGTCCCTGGTCACCAGGCCCTCGTCGTAGAGGCGGTAGTACTGCTCGAGCAGCGGGGTCCAGTGCTCCTCGAACGTCGAGGTGCCGGCGAATATCTCGTCGTCCATCGTGTTTCCGTTGGCCGCGTCGTAGGCCCCGAGGAACGCCGCGAGCACCCCGGGCATCGCGTCCACCGGCTCCAGGTACGGCGTGATGCCGGCGTCCTGGAGCGTGGCGCACAGGTCGAGGAACTCCTCCCAGGTCTCCGGTGGCGCCTCGGCCCCGACGTCGGCGAGCAGGTCCTCGTTGTAGAGGATGCCCCCGCCCCAGGAGGACAGCGAGAGCCCGTGGACCGCGCCGTCGGCGCCGTAGGTCCGCTGGTTGAACTCCGGCACGTTGGCCAGGAACTCCTCGCCGGCCAGGTCCAGCACGTGCCCGCCCTCGATGAGGTTGGTCTTGTTCTCCGCCGCGATGAGGAACACGTCAGGGGCGGTGCCGGAGAGCACCCTGGTCTGGAGGGACTGGATGTACTCCGCGACCGGGGGCGAGTAGGACGCCTCGACGTCGATGTCCGGGTGGGCCTCCTCGAACGCCTCGATGACCGGCGTCATGACCTGTTCCCCGTTCCAGGACAGCAGCGACAGCGTCGTGCCGCCGCCCCCACCGCCACCGGTCCCGCAGGCGGACGTGGCCAGCCCGGTGGCCACGGCGAGTACGGCGGCCATGTTTCTCACGTGCCTCGACATCGGGAACACTCCTTGCTCGCGGTTCGTGGCGGGATGACGGTCGACGCGCCTCTTCGGCGCGCGGCTCGTCGGCGAAAGGCTCGGCGACGCCCCGACAGGCGTGATCGACGGGCGGCCGGCCGCCCACGCCCGCGTCGCGCTCCTCAGCCCCGCTGTTTATCGATACAAATCTGGGTGCGCAGAAACTACCTCAGCACCGGACAAAGTCAAGAGGTGCCGCACGGATACCGACCCGCTCCCGGGCGGGGAGTCGGAGCAGGATCGTGCCGTGACGCCCCGTCCGTAAGCAATCGGCGCACGTGTCTTGACGCCCCCGACGCGACGGTGGGAACTTTTGTATCGCTACTAGAAATCGATTGCTACGCCGAGGTCGCCGCCCGGCCGCACCGCCGCACCGGCACCACCGCGGACCACTGCGGATCACCCTGGCCCGATCCACCCCGCCGCCCGGCGTCGAACGCCGACGCCTTCGGCACCACGTCGTCGGGCCGTCCGGGCGTCACCCCTACCTGAGCGGGACGCCACCCGCTCGAACCGGAGACGCACATCCCATGAGCCGCGACGACCCCCCACACGTCCCACACACCC
>NZ_SMKI01000246.1 GCF_004348415.1 Streptomyces hainanensis | reverse complement strand
GCGAGGGGGAGGGCGATGCGCCAGAAGGCGCCGAAGGCGGAGAGGCCGTCGGTGCGGGCGGCTTCCTCGAGTTCGACGGGCAGGCCTTCGAAGAAGCCGATCATGATCCAGAGGATCAGTGGCACGGAGACGAACATGTGGCTGAGGATCAGGACGGTGTAGCTGCCGACCAGGCCGGCGCGCGCGAACAGGTAGTACCAGGGCACCAGCAGCGAGATCGCCGGGATGATGCGGGCCACCAGGATCAGCGACCCGGTGCGGTACATCCGGAACCGGCCGACGGCCCAGGCCGCCGGCACCGCGATCAGCGCCGAGAGCGCGGTGGAGACGCCGCCCACGATCAGCGAGTTGCGCATCGCGTGCGGGATCTCGCTGTCGGAGAGCACCGCGCGGAAGTTGGCCAGGGTCGGTTCGAAGAACAGCCCCACGCTCGGGTCGGTGACCTGCACGTTGGTCTTGAACGCGGCGGCGAACATCCAGACCACCGGCAGCGCGAAGACCAGGCAGACGAGGGCGATGGCGATCCCCCGCAGCCAGCCGAGCGCGCGCCGGCGGCGGAGCCTGGACCTGGCGGCCGTGGCGTCGACGGTGGTCATGCGGACTCCCTTCCGGCGCGGCGGCGCAGCACGAGTACGACGCCGATGATGAAGAGCGTGAACAGCACGAGGACCGCCGAGGCGAGCCCGTACTCCAGGTAGTCGAAGGTGAGGCCGTAGGCGTAGACGTTGAGGGTCTCGGCCTCGAAGTCGGAGCCGCCGCCCGGGCCCTTGGTGGCGTAGAGCAGGTCGAAGGTCTTCAGCGCGTCGACCGAGCGCAGCACCAACGCCGTGGCCAGGGTGGTGGAGAGCATCGGCAGCACGACGTGCCGGAACCGCTGCCACGCGTTGGCCCCGTCCACGTGGGCGGCCTCCTCGGGCTCCTCGGGCAGGGTGGAGAGGCCGGCGAGGAGCAGCAGCGTCATCATCGGGGTCCACTGCCAGACGTCGATCAGCATCAGGGTGGGCAGCGACTGGCTGACCGAACCGAGGAACTCCTGCGGCGGCAGCCCGACCGACTCCAGCAGGTGGTTGGCGATGCCGTTGGTCGGGTCCAGGATCAGCAGCCACAGGATGCCGATCGCCACCGGCGTGGTGAGCAGCGGGATCAGCAGGATCACCCGCACCCACCGCATGCCGCGGAACGCCTTCCGCATCAGCATGGCGAGCGCCAGACCGAGCACGGTCTCCAGCAGCACGGCGCCGACGGTGAACACCACGGTGCGCTGGACGGCCGGCCAGAAGCGCCGGGTGTCGCCGAGCGCGTCCGTGAAGTTGCGGAACCCGACATGCTCGCGGCCGGAGTTGACGGCCCCGAACGCGTCGCTGAAGGCCAGGTCGAGAGTGAAGAGCAGCGGAAAGACGATCATCGAGCCGACGAAGAGCAGCGCCGGCGCCAGCATCGCCCACTTCAGCCGCCGGTTGGCCTGCTCGAACGTGCGCGGCCGGCGCCCCGCGCGCCCGCCGTCGAGGGCGGTTCGCCGTTGCCGGGGCCCGGTCTGGAGGACAGACATCAGATCCCCCGGTGGCGGTTGTCGCGGACGAGGAAGTCGGCGAACTCGGCGTCCGCGTCGCGGGCGACGGGCGGCACGTCCTGGCCGAGCACCGCGGCCACCAGCGGGCGGCCGACGATGTCGCGGGCGCGGCCGACCTGGAGCACCTCGGGCCGGTCGTGGTCCACGCCGCGTTCGGCGCCGATCCGCATCGTCTCGGCCAGCTCGGGCGGGAACGCGCCGAGGGTGTCGCTGTCCGCCCAGGCCGAGGCCCGGGCGCCGGGTATGCCGTCGCCCTGGATCCGGGCGACCATCTCGGGGCTCGTCGCCCACCGGACGAACTCCCAGGCGTCGTCCCGCAGCAGCGAGAACGCGTTGATGGACAGCGACCAGGAGGGAATGTTGTAGCCGAGGGCGCCGGCCGGGCCGGCGGGGAAGGGTGCGAAGCCGATGGTGTCCTGGACGGTGGAGATCGTCGGGTCGAGGAAGTTGGTGTAGATGGCGTCGGCGTCGATGTAGAAGGCCGCCTTGCCCTGGGCGAAGATCGGCATGGCCTGTTCCAGGGTCATGTTGGTGACGCCCGGCGGGCCGGTGCGTTCCAGCAGCTCGCCGTAGTACCGGTAGGCGGCGATCGCCTCGTCGGTCGCGATCGCGGAGCGGTCGTCGACGGTGAAGTCGCCGCCGAACGAGTAGAGGAAGCTCGACCACTGGCTGACCGCCCCGGCGCGCTGTCCCCGGCCGACGTAGCCGAAGAATCCGTTCCGCCGGTCGGCCAGCTCCAGGGAGACCGCCATCAGCTCGTCCAGGGTGGCCGGCGGCCCGCCGAGGTCGGCCACCAAGTCGCGGCGGTAGTAGAGCGCCGGCCGCTCGGTCACCACCGGGACGCTCACCACGCGGTCGGCGACGGTGCAGCGCTGGCGTGGCGCCTCCTGGAAGTCCGACCAGTCGTAGTCGCGGTCGCCGGTGACCAGGTCGGTGAGGTCGGCGACCCAGTCGTTGTGGGCGAAGAGCAGCAGGTCCTGGAGCGGCCGCAACATCATCACGTCGATGTCGGTGGCGGACGCGTTGAGCTTGACGTTGTAGCTGTTGGCCAGCTGGTCGGCCGTGAGGATCGACATGACGACCCGGCGGCCGACGTGCTCCTCGAACTCACCGAAGTACTCCCTGATCGCCTCCGCCCAGACGTGGTTGTTGGCCACGATCCGCAGCGGTGCGTCCGGGGACGCGGTGTCGGCCCGCCCGGCGCACCCGGCGAGCGTCACCCCGCCGGCGGCCGCGGTGGCCGCGGCGGCCAGCCTGCCGAGGGCGCGCCGGCTCAGCGACCGGCTGTTGGTGGACATCGTTGTCCTCGACCTCCCTACCGTGCCCCGCCGCCGAGGCGACACTCCGTGTCCAAGGCCGTTCGGAGCGACGGGATTCGAGGCCGACCGGCGCGGAACGTCTGCCCAGCTCACACCGGGTCATGCGGCGGCGCGATCATGTCACGGAGGTGACGGGACCTCGTCACGCTCAGCTACGGTCACCGTCCCGCTCAGCCGAGCCACGTCCGTCAGGACCCGGTCGCGGACGTGGCGGCGCGGAGGGCGTGGACGGCGAGGGCGGCGTGGGCGCGCAGGTGCTCTCCGCTGCGGTGGGCGACCTGGTCGATGGTCCGCCGGGGCATGGCCACCGGCTTGTCGCGCCAGCTCCGGTCGGCCATCTCGTACAGGTAGCAGTTCACCCGAACGGCAGGCAGCCGGGTCATCGCCCGCTCCGCTCTCGATCCGTCCTCGGCCTCCGCCCGTCACGACGGGGACGCCCACCCGGGGCGAGTGCCGCCGTCGCCGGCGATTCCCATTGACGGGGCGTCAGCACCGCGCAATGATCGACGCCAGCGATCGGCACGCGGGGGCGGGGAACCATCGTCGATACCAGGCCCGAGTGTCCACGGGCCAGTGAGAGGATCCCGGCTCGTGCGTCTTCCCAAGGCTCCCGACTTCCGCCGCCCGCCGCTCCCTCGCTCCCGGGTACTGCTCGGCGCCTCGCTCGTGGGGGTCCTGACCCTCGGCACCGGGGCGATCGTGGCGACCGTCGGCGCCGTCGGTCCCGACGAGCCCGGGGCGTCCGGCCCCTCACCGCTGGCCCGCTCCTCCTCGCTGCCTTCCGGTCCCGAGGAGTCGATGAGCCCGCCGGACCCCGAGGAGGGCATGGTGCCGGCGTCGCCCGCCCCCGACGAGGACGGCGCCGCCGAGGACGACGGGGCCGACCGGGACACCGACGCGGATGCCGGCGGGGACGACACCGAACAGGGGCCTTCCTCCGTCGAGTTCTTCTCGGATCCGACGGCCCAGATCCGGCAGTGGATCGCCGACAACGAGGGCGACGGCCGCCGGCAACTGCTGGTCGACCGGATAGCGAGCCAGCCGCAGGGCATCTGGTTCACCCACGACCGGGACGTGACCGCCAGGGTCCGCGATGTCACCTCGGCCGCCGCGGCGGCCGGCGAGGTGCCCGTCCTGGTCAGCTATCTGCTGCCGGGCCGCGACTGCGGCGGCGCCTCCTCGGGGGGCGTGCCGGACATGGCCAGCTACGACGCCTCGATGGCGGACTTCGCCGCCGGCCTGGGCGGTGACCCGGCCGTGATCGTCCTCGAACCCGACTCGATCGCCCTGGCCGACTGCCTCTCCGCGGATCAGCGCGACGCCCGCTTCGCGGCGCTGAACCGCGCGGCCGAGGCGATCCACGAGGCCAACCCGCGAGCCGCGGTCTACTTCGACGGCGGCCACTCCAACTGGCACTCCCCCGCCGACATGGCCTCCCGGCTGGCCGCCGCCGGCGTGCTGGAGAACGGCGACGGCATCGCCACCAACATAGCCAACTTCCGTGCCACCGGCAGCGAGACGACGTATGCGAAGCAGGTCCTGGCCGAGCTCGGCGAGGAGCGGCTTCGGGCGGTCGTCGACACCAGTCGGAACGGCAACGGTCCGCTCGGCGACGAGTGGTGCGACCCGGCCGGCCGTCGCCTCGGCCAGACTCCCACCACCGAGACGGGTGATCCGGTGATAGCGGCCTATCTGTGGATCAAGCCCCCGGGCGAGGCCGACGGCTGTGCCGCCGAGGCCGGAGCATTCTCGCCCGATCTCGCCTTCGAACTGGCTGGCGGCAACTGACGGTCAGGTTTTCCAGGCACGAAAGTTCCCGGATTCTACGCCCGTTGCCCCAGGTCAGAATCACTTTCACCGGTATGGACCACAGAGAGATCCCGAACCCCCTTTACCTGTCCGGGGTTTGTATGCGTCACTGATGACGCGCTCACGCCAACACAGGGAGCGCACACCCCCACGAACCCCCACACAGAATGCTCAACGGCTCCGCCGATCAGCCCGGTTCACTCCCGGCGGGCCGTCTCTCCGCACTGTGGCACATACCCCCACACATCCCACAACGTGCCAGGAGGTAGCAAGTATGACGTCCCGCCGTTCCCGGTCCCGCAGACCGCGCCTGGGCCGACTGACGCTCGGCGGCGTGCTCGCCGCGACCCTCGCCCTGCTGATCGCGCCCATGGGCACCGCCGCCGCGGCCGACACCGTGCCCCCGGCCGGCGAGCCCACCGAGCTCTCGGTGGGCGAACTGCGCCGCGGCCAGGCGTTCATGGGCGCCGGCGAGCTCGCCCACGAGGGCGGCGCCCTCGCCGAGGACACGGACACCATCGTCCCGCTCGCCCCGACCGACGGCGTTCAGGGCATCGACGTCTCACGCTGGCAGGGCAGCATCAACTGGACCTCGGTCCGTGGCGCCGGCATCCAGTTCGCCTGGATGAAGGCCACCGAGGGCACCACCTACCGGGACCCGAACTTCAACGCGAACTACCCTGCCGCCCACGGCGCCGGGGTCATCCGCGGCGCGTACCACTTCGCGCTGCCGAACGCGTCGAACGGCGCCACCCAGGCGAACTTCTTCGCCTCCAACGGCGGGGCCTGGTCCCGCGACAACCTGACCCTGCCGGGCGTCCTGGACATCGAGTCCAACCCCTACGGCGCCCAGTGCTACGGCCTGTCCACCTCGCAGATGCGGACGTGGATCCAGGACTTCTACAACACCTACAAGTCGCGGACCAGCCGTGACGTGGTGATCTACACCTCCCCCAGCTGGTGGAACACCTGCACCGGCAGCTGGAGCGGCATGGCCAGCCAGAGCCCGCTGTGGGTGGCGCACTGGACCACCGCCAACAGCCCGACCCTGCCCGGCGGGTTCGGCGTCCAGACGGTCTGGCAGTACACCAGCACCGGCTCGGTGAGCGGCATCTCGGGCAACGTCGACCGCGACCAGTTCAACGGTTCACGGGATCGGCTGCTCGCCCTGGCGAACAACACCGCGTAACGCACACCACGGAGGGGCCGGCGACCACCGGTCCCTCCGTCGTTTCCCCCCACACGCCTCCGCCCGAAGGAGCCATCGTGTCCGGTTCCCGCCCCACCCGCCGCAGCGTCCTCCTGGCCGGCACCGCCGGCCTCGTCGCCGGCACCGCCACCGCCTCCATGGCCGGCACGGCCAACGCCGCCACCCCCACGGCGGCCACCGCCGCCGTCGAACCCGACATCGACAGCACCACCGCCTGGGGCGCGCGCCCCAACCGGGGCACCATCACCGTGCTCGGCAACCGGCCCAACAAGATCATCGTCCACCACACGGTGAGCTCGAACACCAACGACTTCTCCCGCGCGCAGGCCCACTCGCACGCCCACTGGGTCCAGGGCCTGCACATGGACGACAACGGCTGGATCGACACCGGCTACCACTTCCTGGTCAGCCGCGGCGGCTGGATCACCGAGGGCCGCCACCGGAGCCTGAGCACCCTCACCGCCGGCAGCGGCCTCGTCCTCGGCGCCCACACCTCGGGCCAGAACTACGACGCCATCGGCATCGCCAACGAGGGCGCCTACCACGACGGGGCGACCCCGCCCACGGCCCAGTGGGAGGTTCTGGTGACGCTCTGCGCCTACGTCTGCCAGCAGTACGGCATCGTGCCGACGCAGCTCTACGGGCACATGGACTTCAACTCGACCCAGTGCCCCGGCATCTTCCACGAGATGCTGCCCCAACTGCGCACCGAGGTGGCGGACGCGATGGGCTAGCGAATCCGCCCCAGCGACGCGGCACACCGCCGCCGATCGAACCGAGGCCGCGGCCCGACCGGCCGCCGCCGGCGCACGTCTCCCGACCGTCCACCGACGCCCTCGGCGGGCGCGGGCCGCCGGTGGTGGACGGTCGCGCGAGCCGGTGGGGATGCGCGGGGTCACGGCCCAGATGTACGAACCGACGGGGAAGCCTCGGTTCGGGACGTACCCGCAGGCATAGGCTCCGACGCCACGACGCGGCGGCGCCGAGTCGGGATCCCCAGCATCGGGTTGGCGACGCCCCAGACGGCGCCCTTGCAGATCAGCTCCTTGTAGAACGCCGCGAGCCGTCCCGTCAGGACCGCCCGCACGGCGCGGTCGTCGGCGGTGACGTACTGGATCAGGCCCTGCCTGCGGCCGAGCGAGATGCACTGGTTGAAGTAGCGGGGCTTCGTGTCGGGGAGTTTCCGGCCGGTCAGCCGCGCCGCGATGACGTCGGCGGCCTGCCACGCGGCGGGGGTGCCCGAGGCGCACGACATGCGCAGCGGCTTGTCGCCCGGGCCCATCGCCATGGCCGCGTCGCCGATGGCGTACACGTCCGGGTGCGACACCGAGGCCATGGTGCCGTCGACCACGATCTGGCCGGTGTCGGACACGTCGAGCGCGGTGGCCTGCGCGATCGGGTGGACCGCGAAGCCGGTGGTCCAGACGGTGACCGCGGCCGGGATGGCCTCGCTCTCGGCGGTCACGACGCGGTCGGCCGCGACTTCAATGATCCCGGTGTGCTCGTGCACGCCGATACGGAGCCGGTCGAAGACCTTCCTCAGGTGTCCGCGCCCCTTGGACGAGAGCCAGTCGCCGAAGCCGCCGCGGGCGACGAGGGCGACGTCGAGGTCCGGGCGGGCCTCGGCGATCTCGGCCGCGGCCTCCAGGCCGGTGAGGCCACCGCCGACGACGACCACGCGCTGTCCGGCGTCCAGCTCGGTGAGACGGGCGCGCAGCCGCAGTGCTCCCGGGCGACTGGCGATCTCGTGGGCGTGCTCGGCGGTGCCGGGGACGCCCTGGTCGTTCCAGCCGCTGCCGAGGGCGTACACCAGGGTGTCGTACGCCAACTCCTCGACGCCGTCCGCGTCGACGACGGCGACGGTCCGACGGTCGACGTCGACGCCGCTGACCTTGGCGAGCCTCAGGGCGACTCCGGTGCCCGCGAACATCTGGGCGAAGGGTCGGGGTCGGAGGTCCTGGCCGGCCGCCAGCTGATGCATCCGAACCCGCTCCACGAAGTCGGGCTCGGCGTTGACGAGGGTGATGGCGACGTCCTCGCGGCGCAGCCGCTTGGCGAGCCGCCCGGCGGCGATGGCTCCGGTGTAGCCGGCTCCGAGAACGATGATGCGATGCTGCATTTCCCTGCTCCTGTCTCGCGGGGGTTCGCCACCTGAACCGGGCGGCCCGCCGTTTCCTGACAGGAACAGGGTGTGAAGCAGCTCACATCGGGCTCAGAAGGCGTGGAGCAGGGGCTCCCCGTGGTCGGTGGCGGCCCACACCTCGGTCGCGCGTTCGAGCTTGTCGGGGTTGACCTGGCTGCGGACGGCGGCGAGGCCGTCGGAGGTGACCTCCAGGCACATGACGCCGATGACCCGACCGCCGAAGACGGCCACGGCCGCGGGGCCGCCGTTGGCGGTGGCGACGTAGACCTCGGCCGAGCCGCCGACGATGGCGCGCTTGGCCTCGCCCGGCTTGAACAGGCCCCACAGGAACTTCGCGACCGCCACGGCACCCTCGTACGCCTTGGCGCGGGCCGGAACCTTCCCGCCGCCGTCGCCGATCGCGATGGCGTCCTCGGTGAGCAGCCGCACGAGCGGCTCGGTCCGGCCGCTGGTGGCGGCGACGAGGAACTCCTGGACGATCCGCCGGGCGGCGGCCTCGTCGATCTCGACGCGGGCCCTGCCGTCCGCGACGTGCCGCTTGGCGCGGTGGAGGATCTGCTGGCTGGCGGCCTCCGTGATGGAGAGGATCTCGGCGATCTCCCGGTGCGGGTAGTCGAAGGCCTCCCGCAGCACGTACACCGCCCGCTCGTTGGGGGAAAGCCGCTCCAGGAGGGTCAGAACCGCGTACGAGACCGCCTCCCGCTGCTCGGCCGTGTCGGCGGGGCCGAGCATCGGGTCCCCGGCGAGCAGCGGCTCGGGGAGCCACTGGCCCACATAGGTCTCGCGCCGCGAGCGGGCCGAGGTGAGCTGGTTGAGGCACAGGTTGGTGAGGACCTTCGTCAACCAGGCCTCGGGCACCTCGATCCGGCGGACGTCGGCGGCCTGCCAGCGCAGGAACGTCTCCTGCACGGCGTCCTCGGCCTCGCTCGCGGAGCCGAGCAGGCGGTAGGCGATGGCCGCCAGCCGCGGTCGGGCGGTCTCGAACCGGTCCACGTCGTCCATCGTCAGGGGCATGACTCGATCCTAGGCAGCGTGGGCGGTTGCCACTGCCCCCCGGGTGCGGAAGATGGATCGGGTGGACGTCTCGGTGTTGATCGTCGGTGCCGGGCCCGTCGGGCTCACCGCACGGGCGCTGCTGGAACGCTGGGGTGTGCGGACCCTGCTGGTCGAGCGGCATGGCGAGCTGTCGCCCTTTCCCCGGGCGCGACTGGTCAACGTGCGGTCGATGGAGATCTTTCGGCAGCTCGGGACGGACGCCGCCGTCACGGCCCGCGCCTTCGCGCCCGAGTACGGCCGGATCCGCTTCCGCGACAGCCTGCGCGACGACGACTTCGCCACGGCGGCGATGGTCGGGATCAACGCCCCGGTGCCGGAGAGCCCGGTGGTCGGCGCGGTCACCTCGCAGGATCGGCTGGAACCCGTCCTGCTCGACGCGGCGGACACCCCGGTGCGGTTCGGGGTCGAACTCGTCGGCCTGGCGGAGGACGCCGACGGTGTGGTGGCCCGGCTCGTCGACCACCGGCGCGGCGAGGAGTCCCGGGTCCTGGCCCGCTACCTGCTCGCCGCCGACGGCGCGGGCTCCACCGTCCGGGAGTCGCTGGGGATCGGGACCGCGGGGCCGGGGGCGATGGCGGACTTCACCACCGTCGTGTTCGACGCCGATCTCGACCGCTGGTGCGCCGACCAGCCGGCCGGGGTCTACTTCACCGCGCACGGGCTGTTCGCGCCGCTCTACCCGGAGGGCGGCTGGGCCTGGTTCAGGCCCACCCCCGAGGACGCCGAGCACGCGGACTGGGCCGAGCTCGTCTCGCGCGCGCTCGGCGTCGACGCCGAGGTGTCGCGGGTCCAGCACTGGGTGATGAACGCGTTCGTCGCCGAACGCTTCCGCCACGGCCGGATCCTGCTGGCCGGCGACGCCGCTCACGCGATCCCGATCATCGGCGGCCTGGGGATGAACGCCGGCATCGCCGACGTGCACAACCTCTGCTGGAAACTGGCGGGCGTGCTCCAGGGCTGGGCCGGGCCCGGGCTGTTGGACAGCTACGAACCCGAGCGCCGGCCCGTCGCCGACCGCACACTCCGCCAGGCGGTGGCCAACACCCAGCTCATGCTCGACGTGCAGAACCGGCGCCGCGCCCAGCTGCGGGCCGCGGAAGCGGCGCCCACCCGCGTCGAACTGCCCTGGTCCGACCGGTACTTCGCGCAACTCGGGCTGGTACTCGGCGTCGCCTACCGCTCCGGGGCGGTCCTCGCCGGCGACGAGATCCCGCCCGACAGCGGCCCGGACTACGTCCCCACCGCGGCGCCGGGCCACCGCATGCCACACCTCCGGCTGGCCCCCGGCCGTTCCACGCTCGACGCCGTCGGCGAGTGGTTCACCCTGCTCACCCCGGATCCCGCGCGCTGGGAACGACAGGCCGCCGCGCCCTGGCCGCTGCGCGTCGAGAAACTCCCGACCGAGCACGCCCGTCTCTGCGACGTCGGCCCGCACGGAGCCCTGCTCGTCCGCCCCGACGGCCACGTCGCCGCCCGCTTGAACGGCGACGCCTCGGTGCGCGACGCCCTCCGCGCGATCACCGCACGCCGCGAGGTCGGAGGCCCCGGCGGAGCAGACTTGTGACAAACCAGCCATAGAAGCACGGACAGCCCATCCGTAGCGTGAGACGGATCACAAGGTCCGATCATCGCGGCACACGGGGGTGTTGAGGATGGGGCGGTCGTCTGACTGGAGTCCGGTCGACATGGACTCGGACCCGACGCCGGGGAATCCGGACGAGGTACGCGAACTGGCGGACCAGCTCCAGACGTTCGCCGACGATGTCGGTGAGGCGCTGGGCCAGGTGAGGGGGATGTCCGAGGACCGGGCCGTCATGGACTGGGCCGGGTTGTCGGCGGAGGCGTTCAGGTCGGAGTTCGACGGGGTGCCGGGGAATCTGGAGAAGCTCCGGACCTCCTACGACCTGGCGGCACGGGCGTTACAGACGTACTGGCCGAAGCTGGAGACCGCCCAGGGCATGGCGGACCGGGCGTTGGACCGGGCGATCGCGGCGCAGGCCGATCTGACCTCCGCGCAGGGCGCGTTGACCGACGCGCAGGACTGGGTGTCGCGCGCCGGGGACGAGGCGGACCGGCTGGAGCGCGAGGGCGAGCGGGAGAACGTCGAGCCGCCGTCCGAGGCCGAGGTCCGGGCGGCGACGCGGGACGCGACCGCCGCCGGCCAGGCGCGGTCCGACGCGCAGGGGCAGGTGGACTCGGCCGAGGAGGCGCTGTCGGCGGCGCGTGAACTCGCGCGGCAGGCCAAGGAGATGCGGGAGGACGCGGCCGACGCCTGCGCCTCCAGCATCGACGAGGCATCGGACGCCGGTATTCAGAACCGCCGGTGGTGGGAGGACGCGATCCACTGGGTGTCCGAGAACTGGGACACCATCGTCGAGATATGCAAGGTCGTCGTCGCGGTGCTCGGCATCGTGGTGATGATCATCGGCGGCCCACTGGCCTGGGTGGTGCTGGCTGCCGCGCTCGTCGTCCTCGCCGACACCCTCTACGACTACGCCAACGGGGAAGCGTCGCTGTGGGACGTCGCGTTCGCCGCGCTGGACTGCATACCGGGCATGAAGGGCCTGACCACCCTCGGCGGCC
>NZ_SMKI01000245.1 GCF_004348415.1 Streptomyces hainanensis | reverse complement strand
CGCCACCGCAGCTCGAACCGCCGCCACCGGCGTCCGCGCCGCCGCCGCCGTCCCAACCGCCGCCCGCGGCGGCGCCACAGCCGTAGCCGTAGCTGTGCGACGCGGTGGACCTGATCCGGTGCCCGCGGGTGCGGGCCGGCGTGCCGAGCCGCCGGAACTGCCGCTTCCGCCGGGCCCTGACCAGCGCGGCCCGCCCCACCGGCGTCAGCCGACTGCCGCCGAGCGCACGGCCGACGAGGAACAGCGCCAGCGCGCCGAGGAACGACGCCGGCAGCGCGGCGACCCACGGCACGTCGGACGAGAGCAGCGCCCCCGCCATCCCGAACGCCACGATCACGCACACCACGTCGTGCACCCGGCCGGCGAGCCGCCACGCCTCGTACCGCACGAGGTTCCACAGCAGGCCCCGCGACTCCAACTCCTCGCTGACGGCCCACACGGCGTCGGACCCGGCGAGACCGGCGGCCACCTCGCCGAGCGAGCCGTCCCACGCCGGCCCGCAGTGCGTCAGCAACTCCCGCTCCAGGTCGTCGTCCGCCACCGGCCGCACCACCCGCAGCCGCTCCCCGGCGACCGTGACCCGGCCCTTCTCGCGCATCCCGCTCACCACCGCGTCGGCCACCCCGACGGGCCCGCCGGCGAGGAACGCCAGCTCGTACGCGCTCCGCAACGACGTGTTCCCGCCGAGCGGCCGCCCGCGCCGCGCCCATACCCGCACCGCGACCAGCTGCGCCAGGCTCACGACGACGATCCCCACCAAACCGACGATCACGACACCCATGTCGCCCCCCTGCACCCCGTATCCCCGCGTTCTGTCCTTTTCCTTCCCCCCGGCGCCCAACGAACCCGTCCCCACGCCGAGTTCAGAGCTACATCTGAGCTTCGCGCACCGCGCGGCGCACCGGGTCGAAGATAAGATCGACAGCCGAGGGCTTCCCCCGGAAGACGGACCACGCGTCACGACGCGGCGCGGCTCGGACACGCTCGCCCTGGTAGGGCGCCCCCGGCAGGACTCGAACCTGCGGCCAAGTGCTTAGAAGGCACCTGCTCTATCCACTGAGCTACGGGGGCCGGTCGTGGGCCATGGCGCGGGACGGAGCCCCCTGGTGACCTCGCCGTCGCACAGGATATGGCCTCAAGGGGTTCGTCCCGGTTGCTTCACGGCAACACCCTCGTGTGGAGATCCAGTGAAGCAGCCCTGATAATCGCAGGCGAGTGCGATGAGCGCAGCGATTTCGAGGGCTGAGATGAGGGGTGTTGCGCAGTCGTTATGCCGGGGGGTGGGGCTGGTGCCCGGAATGAGGCGCGTTCGGTGGAATATGCTTTGGAAATAGCTTGAAATTGGGCATTCTGCGCATGTGGCGATCTTGGACGCACGGCCCGACCTGCTGGACGCGCTGACCGTACTGCGGGAGCGTCTCGCTGCCGCGCGCTTTCCTCTGGAGGTGCCCGGTGCGGAGCGGGCCCGGCGGTCCAGGGGGGAACTGCTGGCGCAGCTCGACGGATACCTGCTACCCCGGCTCCGCATGCCGGGCGCACCGCTGCTCGCGGTGATCGGGGGTTCCACGGGCGCCGGGAAGTCGACGCTGGTCAACTCGCTCGTGGGGCGCCGGGTCACCGAGGCCGGCGTGCTGCGGCCCACCACCCGCACCCCCGTGCTCGTCTGCCACCCCGAGGACCGCCACTGGTTCGAGGACCGGCGCGTGCTGCCCCAGCTCGGCCGGGTGGTGACGCCGCGCCAGGAGGGACAGGGCGAGGGCGAGGGGGAGCCGGCGGGGGCACTGGGCATGCACACCACCAGGGCGGTGCCCGTCGGCGTCGCCCTGCTCGACGCGCCGGACGTCGACTCGCTGGTCGCCGACAACCGCGACCTCGCCGCCGACCTGATCTGCGCCGCCGACATCTGGGTGGTGGTCACCACCGCCGCCCGCTACGCCGACGCGCTCCCCTGGAACCTGCTCCGCAGCGCCCGGGAGTACGACGTCACGCTGGCCACCGTGCTCGACCGGGTGCCGCACCAGATCGCCGCCGAGGTCTCCCGGCACTACGACACGCTCCTCGAACGCGCCGGCCTGACCGGCGTGCCCAGGTTCACCGTGCCCGAGCTGCCCGAGTCGGCCCGCGGCGGGTCCGGGCTGCTGCCCGCCACCGCGGTCGCCGGGCTCCGTGAGTGGCTGTTCCGCCGCGCCCACGACGCCGAGGCGCGGCACCGGGCCGCCGCCCGCACCGCCACCGGCGCCGTCGCCTCGCTGCGCGCCAGGGTCGGCGCGCTCGCCGGCGCCTGCGCCGCCCAGCACGCCACCGCCGTCCGCCTCGACCAACGGCTCGCCGACGCCTACGCGACGGCCGACGCGCGGGTCCGCGACTGCCTGGCCGGCGGCGGGCTGCTCACCGGCCAGTCCCGCGCGCACTGGCTGGCGTTCCCGCACGACGCCAGCCCGGAGGAACTGCTCGACTCGCTGACCCGGGCCCTGTCCGGGCTGCTGGTCGAGGCCGTGTCGGCGGCCGACGAACGCGTCGCCGCCGCCTGGGCCGGGGAGCCGGGGGCGCCGGCCGGCGGCGTCGACGGGGCCGACGCGGTGCGGGAACGTATCGGCATCCAGGTGCGCCGACTGCGGCGCTGCCTGGAGGAGTTGGCCGAGGAGGCCTGCGTCGTCGTCGGGCTCCGCCCCGACCAGGGCGGCAGCGGCCGGTCGATGTCCGGCGCCGAGGGGGAGATCGCCGCGCTGCTCGCCGCCGGGCTGCTCGGCGGCAAGGGCGGCTCGGTGGCGCGGCAGTCGCTCTCCGGGTCGCTCGGCACCCGGGTCGCCGCCCGGCTGACCGAACAGGGCACGCAGGAGGTCGGGGGCTGCGTGGCCCGGGTGCTCGACGGCGAGCGGGAGCGGCGTGGCGCCCCGCTGCACGACCTGGAGATCACCCCCACCCCCCAGGTCGAGCTGGTCGCCGCGCTGTCCGTGGTGCATGCCAGGCACACCGGTGCCGGGTCGGCGGGGGATCGAGCGGGAGAGGCAGGAGGAGTCCGGTGACGGAGAGCATGACCATCACCCGCACCCGACGGGAGAGCAGGGAGGAACCGCGGCCCGCCGCGGGCGAGGCCGAGGGCACCCAGGAGGAACGGGCCCTGCGGCTGCGGCTCGGCGCGCTGCGCGAGCTGATCGGCCTCTCCCGCACCCGTCTCGACGACACGGCGCTCGCCGAGGCCGCCCGGGTGCTCGACGAGGCCGCGGCCCGCGACAAGCTGCCCAGGACCTACACCGCCGTCGCCATCGCAGGCGCCACCGGCACCGGCAAGTCCACCCTGTTCAACGCCCTGGCGGGCGCCCAGCTCTCGGAGACCGGGGTGCGCCGACCCACCACCGCGACCGCCGTCTCCTGCACCTGGGAGGCCGGCCGCGAACAGAACCCGGACGGGCTGCTCGAACGACTCGGCGTGCCGGCCAGGGCCCGCCGCCGCGCCCACGTCCTGGACCCGGGGCTGCGCGGCCTGATCCTGCTCGACCTCCCCGACTACGACTCGGTCGACCCCAGCCACCGGGAGCAGGTGGACCGGCTGCTCGGCCTCGTCGACGCCGTGATCTGGGTGGTCGACCCGGAGAAGTACGCCGACACCCTGCTGCACGAGCGCTACCTGCGCGCCTTCGCCGGCCACGCCGACGTCAGCCTCGTCGTCCTCAACCAGACCGACCGGCTGCCGGTCGAGGCCGTCGACGTGGTCCTCGACGACCTGCGCCGGCTGCTCGACGAGGGCGGGGTGGCGCTCGGCGAGCACGGCGAGCCGGGCGCCGGGGTACTCGCCGTCTCGGCGCTGACCGGCGACGGGGTGGCCGAACTGCGCGGGACCGTCGGCGAGTTGGCCGCCGCCAGGACCGCCGCCGCCCGACGGCTCGCCGCCGACGTGGACGGCGTGGCGCGCCGGCTCGGACCCCTGTACATCGCGGACGGCGCCGAGGCCCCCGCCGGGCTCACCCCCGGCGCCAGGGAGACCTTCGAGGACCGGTTGGCCGCCGCCGTCGGCGCCTCGGCGGCCGGGCAGGCCGCGGAGCGCGGCTGGCTGCGCCGCGCCGACCGGGCCTGCGGCACCCCGTGGGCCCAGGTGACGCGCTGGCTCGCCGGCCGGCAGGCCGAGCGGCGCGGCGAGCCACCCGCGCTCGCCACCCGGCGGCTGCGGGCCGCCGGCACACCGGCGGTGGCCACGGCCGTGGTGGAGCACGCGGTGCGCCTGTTGTCCGACGAGGCGGCGGACGGGCTCCCCGAGCCCTGGGGCCGTGCCGTGCGGGACACCGCGCGGCAGGGCGCCGAGCGGCTGCCGGAGGCGTTGGAGCGCGCCCTGGAGAAGCAGCCGGCCGAGCCGCTGCCCAGGCCGCGCTGGTGGTCGGTGGCCGCGATCGGCCAGGCCGTGCTGCTCGCGGCCGAACTCCTGGGCTTCTGCTGGCTGCTGGCCGCCGTCCTCGGCCAGCCGGTGGTGGGCCGCTGGCTGCCGCTCGTGCTGCTCGTCGGCGGCTCCTTCGGCGGCCCGCTGCTCGCGTGGGCCTGCCGGATCGCCGCCCGGGGCCCGGCCGGGGCCTACGGCCAGCAGGAGGAGTGGCGGCTCCGCAGGATCGCCGCCGACGCGGGCCACAGCCACGTCCTGGAATCCATCGCCGCCGAGCTGCTGCGCTACCGGGAGGTCAGGGAACGCTACGTGGTGGCCGCCTCGCCCACCGGGGCCGCGGAGTTCACCTCGATGTCGCCGTTGTCGCCCCTGGCGACGATGTCGAGCATGTCGGCGTTGTCACCGAGCGTTGGATGACGTCCCGCATGGGCGAGTCCTGTTCATTCCTCGCCATTCCATGGTGATTCGAGGTAACGATTCGACCTCGGAATGTGTAACTCCTCGTTCTCGTGGGGACATTGACCAACTCCCCTCCCTACGATCCCCGTACGC
This sequence comes from Streptomyces hainanensis, assembly GCF_004348415.1. Classification (GTDB taxonomy): domain Bacteria; phylum Actinomycetota; class Actinomycetes; order Streptomycetales; family Streptomycetaceae; genus Streptomyces; species Streptomyces hainanensis. The sequence goes on along the minus strand of NZ_SMKI01000245.1, from coordinate 6,807 downwards.
ACGGGGATGTTGATGCGCGCGCGCCGCCTGATGTCGCGGCAGCGCCCTGTGATCTCGTGGAGGGGACTCACACCATGATTCTTGCGCGCAAGCGGGCCATGTCCCGCCTTGCGGCCACCGCGATCGCCACCGGTCTGTTCGCCACCGGGGCGATCGCGACCGCGGGCACGGCCGCCGCGGACGAGCAGAACCCGCACAACGGTGGCGCCACCGCCACCCTCGGCGGGCTGGACCCGGAGGCTTCCGGCCGTATCGCCGTCACCCACGAGGGTGAGACGGACACCTACCGCGGTGGTCTGTTCACCCTGCAGGCGGACGACGGCGGCACGCTCCAGACGTACTGCATCGACTTCACCACCGCCACCTCGAGCAACGCTCGGTACAAGGAGGTCGGCTGGAACGAGTCCCGCCTGCACAACAACGCCAACTCGGGCCGGATCCAGTGGATCCTGCAGAACTCCTACCCGGTGAACGACGACCTGGTGGCGCTGGCCTCGCAGGTCGGCGTCGAGTCGCTGGACGACGAGGAGGCCGCCGCCGGCACCCAGGCCGCGATCTGGGAGTTCTCCGACGGCGTCGAGGCCGTGCCGGAGAGCGACAACGCCGCGGCCCTCACCGACTGGCTCACCGAGAACGCCGAGGAGGCCGAGGAGCCCGGCGCCTCGCTGACCCTCAGCCCGAACCAGGTGTCCGGCCAGTCCGGCGGTCGTCTCGGCCCGGTCACGGTCGACACCACGGCCGAGTCCGTCACCGTGACCCCGGACGCCGCGGCCGTCGAGCAGGGCGTGACCCTCTCCGACTCCGCCGGCAACGTCATCGACGAGACCACCCCGGTCACCGACGGCACCGAGCTGTTCTTCGACGTGCCGGAGGGTGCCGAGGACGGCAGCGCCTCGCTGACCGCCACCGCCACCTCCCAGGTGCCGATCGGCCGCGTCTTCACCGGCATCGACGTGCGCACCCAGACCATGATCCTGGCCGGCTCCTCCGAGTCCTCGGTCAGCGCCAACGCGGGCGCCAGCTGGGCCGCCCCGGGTGCCCCGGCCGTCGCGTTCGAGGCCGAGGAGATCTGCGCCGACGGCGGCGTGCTGGTCACCGCCACCAACGAGGGCGACGTGCCGTTCGAGTTCGAACTGAACGGTGAGACCAGGGAGATCGCCCCCGGCGGCTCCGACTCGATCCTGGTCCCGGTCGAGAACGGCCAGGAGTACGAGATCACCGTCGCCTACCCCGACGAGTCGCGTGAGCCGTTCAGCGCGACCGGTGTCCTCGACTGCGCGCCCGGCGGCGGTGAGCCCCCGACGCCGATCGACGAGGAGAACGAGCCGGCGCCGGCCACCACCGGTGGTGCCGCCGAGGACGACGGCCCGGACCTGGCCGAGACCGGTTCGAGCAGCAACGTCGGCATGATCACCGGCATCGCCCTGGCCCTGCTGGTCGTCGGTGGCGCGGGCGTGTTCTTCATGCGCCGTCGTTCCGCCGCGGGCTCGGGCAACTGAGCACAGCGTGACTCCGTGAACCACGGAGCGTGAGGGGCGGGTCCGCGAGGGCCCGCCCCTTCGCGTTGCCGCGGTGCCGCCCGGGCCGGTCGGGACGGGCGCCGGTTTCCGCCGTGGCAGGGGCATGCGGCAGGATGGAGTCCTCCGCACCCCTGCCCACTGCCTGACCCGTCGGACGGTTTCTCTTGGCTGAGTACATCTACACCATGCGCAAGGCCCGCAAGGCGCACGGCGACAAGGTGATCCTTGACGACGTCTCGCTGAGTTTTCTGCCCGGGGCCAAGATCGGTGTCGTGGGCCCCAACGGCGCGGGCAAGTCGACCGTGCTGAAGATCATGGCCGGCCTGGAGCAGCCCTCCAACGGCGACGCCTTCCTGGCGCCCGGCGCCACCGTCGGCATCCTGCTGCAGGAGCCGCCGCTCGACGAGTCCAAGACCGTCCTGGAGAACGTCCAGCTGGGCGTGGCCGACACCAAGGCCAAGCTCGACCGGTTCAACGAGATCGCCGAGCAGATGGCGACCGAGTACACCGACGAGCTGGGCGACGAGATGGGCAAGCTGCAGGAGCAGCTCGACCACGCGAACGCCTGGGACCTGGACGCGCAGCTGGAGCAGGCCATGGACGCGCTGGGCTGCCCCCCGGGCGACTGGCCGGTCACCAACCTCTCCGGCGGCGAGAAGCGCCGTGTGGCGCTCTGCAAGCTGCTCCTGGAGCAGCCCGACCTGCTGCTGCTCGACGAGCCCACCAACCACCTGGACGCCGAGTCCGTGCAGTGGCTCGAGCAGCACCTCGCGAAGTACCCGGGCACCGTCGTCGCCATCACCCACGACCGGTACTTCCTGGACAACGTGGCCGAGTGGATCATGGAGTTGGACCGCGGCCGCGCCTACGGGTACGAGGGCAACTACTCGAAGTACCTGGAGACCAAGCAGACCCGGCTCAAGGTCGAGGGCCAGCGGGACGTCAAGCGCGCCAAGCGGCTCAAGGACGAGTTGGAGTGGGTGCGCTCCAACGCCAAGGGCCGGCAGGCCAAGTCCCGCGCCCGCCTCCAGCGTTACGAGGAGATGGCGGCGGAGGCCGAGAAGACCAGGAAGCTGGACTTCGAGGAGATCCAGATCCCACCGGGCCCGCGGCTCGGCAGCGTGGTGGTCGAGGTCGACGGCCTGCACAAGGGGTTCGGCTCGAAGGTGCTGGTGGACGGCCTGTCCTTCACCCTCCCGAGGAACGGCATCGTCGGCGTGATCGGCCCCAACGGCGCCGGCAAGACCACGCTGTTCAAGATGATCCTGGGCCTGGAGCAGGTGGACTCCGGCTCGGTCCGGGTCGGCGAGACCGTCAAGATCTCCTACGTCGACCAGTCCCGCGCCAACATCGACCCCAAGAAGACGCTGTGGGAGGTCGTCTCCGACGGCCTCGACTACCTCAACGTCGGCCAGGTCGAGATGCCGTCCAGGGCGTACGTCAGCGCCTTCGGCTTCAAGGGCCCCGACCAGCAGAAGCCGGCCGGCGTCCTCTCCGGCGGCGAGCGCAACCGGCTCAACCTCGCCCTCACCCTCAAGCAGGGCGGCAACCTGCTGCTGCTCGACGAGCCCACCAACGACCTCGACGTGGAGACGCTCTCCTCGCTGGAGAACGCGCTGCTCGACTTCCCCGGCTGCGCCGTGGTCGTCTCCCACGACCGCTGGTTCCTGGACCGCGTCGCCACCCACATCCTGGCGTACGAGGGCGAGTCGAAGTGGTTCTGGTTCGAGGGCAACTTCGAGTCCTACGAGAAGAACAAGGTCGAGCGGCTCGGCGCGGAGGCGACCCGCCCGCACCGCACCTCGTACAAGAAGCTGAACCGGGACTGATCCGGTGCGGCATGTGTATCAGTGCCCGCTGCGGTGGTCCGACATGGACGCGTTCGGGCACATCAACAACGTGGTCTACCTGCGCTACCTCGAAGAGGCCAGGATCGACTTCATGTTCCGGCTGGCCAGGCAGGCCGACTCCGGCGCGTTCACCGGCGGTTCGGTCGTGGCGCGGCACGAGATCGACTACCTGAAGCCGATGGTGCACCGGCACGAGCCGGTCACCATCGAGACCTGGGTGGCCAGGCTCGGCGGCGCCTCGGTGACCGTGGCGTACGAGATCAGGGACGCGGAGACGGTCTACGCCAGGGCCGCCACCGTCGTCGTGCCCTACCGCCTGGAGGACTCCCGTCCGCGCCGACTCACGGCCGAGGAGCGGGAGTTCCTCGGCAGGTACCGTGACGACGAGACGGACGGGGTGCTGGAGGGCTCGACGGCCGCATGACGTATCCGCCGCGGCTGGCCCTCGCGGAGTCGGGGGAGGCCGGAGACCTCGCCGCCTATCTGGGGCGGCAGTTGCGCTGGGACCGGGCGGCCGCCGCCCGGCTCCAGGCGGACGGCGAGGTGGTCGCCGTCTTCACCAGGCCGGCCAGGTTCGACGTGCTCGCCGTCCGGCCCTGCCGGCTGCGTGAGCCGGCCACGCTCGACGTCACCGTGTCGGCCGGCGAGCTGCTGGAGTCGATCGACACCGACGCCGCGGACGCCCCGACCGTGGCGGTGCCCGGGCAGGTCACCGGTCCTTCCTGGGCCGGGCTGCTGCCGCCGCGCGGCGGCTGGCGCGTCGAGGCCGAACTGCCGGCCGAGCGGGTGCGCGGCGCGGCCGCCGCCGTGGTGGGCGAGTTCCGCGAGCGGCGCGAGCGGTTGACGCCCGAGCAGTCCACCAGGGAGGCGCTCGACGCGCTCGCCGAGGAGATCTGGTCCCGCCCGCTGCCCGGCACCCCGCTGCCGCTGCGGGCCGTGCACGCCGCCCACGCCCTCGGCATGCTGCGCGCCGCCGAGCCGGTCGCCGTGCTGAGCCGGGGCGCCTGGCTGCGGCTGCGCACCCCGCTCGGCTCCACGGCGGTCCGCCGCCGGGACGCGGGAGCGCCCGGGCTCGGGCTCTCCGTGACGCCGCTCTAACCAGGCCCTGCCAGGCCCTGCCCTGCCCGGCCGGGCCAGGGGCGCCCCGAGCGCGCCCGGGTGGTTTGCCCGGGCGCGCGTTTCCCGCGATGGTGATCACCCTGGTCGCCCTGCTGGCCGTGCGACAGGCATGGTCCACGGTCCGGATGGAGTTCGCCGACACCCTCACGAAGACGACCTCCGGCGGCCGGTTCACCACGGACGCCTGCCTCGGCGAGAGCGGCGTGGTGGGCTGGGCGGTCGAGTACGTCCCCTACTCCCACCTGAGCGGCATGCAGTGGACGGCCGCCGCGGCCCTGTGCGTCGTGCTCGCGCTCACCGCGGCGGTGACCGCGGGCGCCGCCCGGCGCGCACTCCGCTGACGCGGTGGGCGGGTCCTAGCGCAGGTCCCGCTTGCCGTAACGGATGTTCACGGCCGTGACGGTGGAGGCCAGGCTGGTCAGCCGCGCCGGGTCCAGCCGGCCGTAGCGGGTCGGCGCGACCGTCTCGGTCGGCCGCTGGCGGGCCACCGGGCACCCCACGATGTCCGGCAGGGTCAGCTCGCGCCGGCCCGCGTCCAGCGACAGCTCGGTGAACGCCGTGAAGTTCAGGGCGCCGTGCGGGCTGTGCCTGCCGGTCTCGTAGAGCAGCCCGATCTCGCCCGACGGGAGCAGGGTCAGGTCGGAGTAGCCCGCCCTGGCCGGGGTGATCACGGTGCCGACCGTGTGCCAGGTGCGGCCCTCGTCGTAGCTGGAGCGGATCGTCATGATCCGCCGCCGGCTGCCGACCTGCTCGCCCGGGCGGGTGGGCGCGGACAGCAGCACCCGGTCACGGTCGTCGCCCACGTCCGTCGCGGTCAGCCGCAGCAGCGAGCCGGAGACGGGCGGTGTGTCCAGGTCCCGCACCTCCCGGAAGCCGGCCGGCGTGAAGCTCTCGCCCGCGTCCTCGCTGTACGCCGCCAGCCGCACGTTGTCCAGGCCCCTGGCGTTGATGTACAGCGTGCCGTCCACCCGTTCCACCAGGGAGAGTTCGGCCGGGTTCGGCAGCTCCTCGACCGTCTCCCAGACGGCGCCGAGCCGCCAGCTCAGGCCGCCGTCGTCGCTGTAGTACAGCTGGCCGCCCGACCGGTCACCCGTCGTGTCGTGGTCCCCGGCCACCACCAACCGGCCGGCGTGCTCCCCGCGTTGCAGCTGGATGCCGTGCCCGGGACCGACCGAGATCCAGGTCCAGGACGCCGGCTTGAGGCCGCGCAGCGGCGCGCCCGCCCGCCAGGTCAGGCCGTCGTCCTCCGAGTGCAGCAGACTGAGCGAACGCGGACCCCGGGAGCGGACGTCGTCCGGCTTCGGCGTCCACGTGTTGTACGCGTACATCAGCGTGACGAGCCCGCTCTCCGCGTCGACCACCGGCACCGGGTTGCCGTAGCCACCGGCGTCCAGGTCGCCGCGCAGCACCGTCAACTCCCCCCAGGTGCGGCCGCCGTCCGTCGACCGCTTGACGACGAGGTCGATGTCGCCGATGTCCGCGCAGTCCGCGACCCTGGCCTCGGCGAAAGCCAACAGCGTGCCGGCCGTGGTGGTGACGATCGCCGGAATCCGGTAACAGGCGTAGCCCTCCGTGTCGTGCCGGAACGGCTGGCTCAACGACCGCTCGGGCGGCGGGGTGTTGCGCGGCGTGGCGACGGCCGACGGCGGGGTGGTGAACATGATCGCCCACACGGCGGTGGCGAGCAGGGTCATCCGTGTCGTCCGAGCGCGTATGGGCATGCGGGGGACAGTACGGACGTTCGGCGAACGGGCGGTTACCACTTCGTTATCTCGCGGGGCGTCTGCCAGGCGCCTGCCGGGCTTCGGTCGGGCTTCGGCCGGAGGCCACGTCCGGTACGCCACGGCGAGTCTGCGACGATGGGGGGGTGAGTGACGAGCAGCAGCCACCGGCCGAGTCGTTCTACGAGCGGGTCGGGGGCGAGGAGACCTTCGACAGGCTCGTGCACCGCTTCTACGAGGGCGTGGCCGACGACCCGTTGCTGCGTCCCATGTACCCCGAGGAGGACCTGGGCCCCGCCGAGGAGCGGCTGCGGCTCTTCCTCATCCAGTACTGGGGCGGCCCCCGCACCTACGGCGAGAACCGCGGCCACCCGCGGCTGCGGATGCGGCATGCCCCGTTCCGGGTCGACCAGGCCGCCCACGACGCGTGGCTCCGCCACATGCGCGCGGCGGTCGACAGCCTCGACCTGCCGCCCGAGCTGGAGGACGAGCTGTGGCGCTACCTGACGTACGCGGCGTTCTCGATGATCAACACGTGACCGGCCTGGCGGCCTGAGCGCCTCGAAGGTTTCGTTCCCCCCACCCACCCTGTCTCTT
>NZ_SMKI01000244.1 GCF_004348415.1 Streptomyces hainanensis | reverse complement strand
CCACCACCCCCGCCACCAGTTCGTCGGCCGCGGCGTAGGGGTCGAGGGTGCCGGCCAGGATGCGGTCGGCCAGGGCGTCGAGCCGGCGGTCGCCGCGAAGGTCGGCGATGCGTTCGCGAAGGGCCGTGACCGCGATGGTCTCGACCTCACGGGCCGCGCGGCGGTGGCGGCGGGCGGCGAGCTCGCCGTGCTCGTCGAGCCAGGCGCGGTGCTTGTCCAACGCGGCGACGACGTCGTCCACGCCCTCGCCGCGGGCGGCGACCGTCTTGACCACCGAGGGGCGCCAGTCGCCGACGGCGCGCGCCTCGCCGAGGCCCAGCATGTGGTTGAGCTCCCGGACCGTGGCGTCCGCGCCGTCCCGGTCGGCCTTGTTGACCACGAAGACGTCGCCGACCTCCAGGATCCCCGCCTTGGCGGCCTGGACGCCGTCGCCCATGCCGGGGGCGAGCAGCACCAGCGTGGTGTCGGCCTGGGAGGCGATCTCCACCTCCGACTGGCCGACGCCCACCGTCTCGACCAGGACCACGTCGCAGCCGGCCGCGTCCAGCACCCGCACGGCCTGCGGGGCGGCCCAGGCCAGGCCGCCGAGGTGGCCGCGGGTGGCCATCGAACGGATGTAGACACCGGGGTCCGAGACGTGCTCGCCCATCCGGATGCGGTCGCCGAGCAGCGCGCCGCCGGAGAACGGCGACGACGGGTCCACGGCCAGCACCCCGACCCGGCGGCCGGCCCGCCGGTAGGCGGTGACCAGGGCCGAGGTGCTGGTGGACTTGCCGACGCCGGGCGCGCCGGTGAGGCCAACGACGTAGGCGTGGCCGGTGTGCGGGGCGAGCGCGGCCATCACCTCGCGCAGCAGCGGGGAGGCGCCCTCGACCAGGGAGATCAGCCGGGCGACGGCCCGGGGCGCGCCCTCCCTGGCCTGGGCCACCAGCCGCGCCACGTCCGGGGGAACCGTCACGAGCGCGGGGCGCGCAGGATCAGCGCGTCGCCCTGGCCGCCGCCGCCGCACAGCGCGGCCACGCCGACGCCGCCGCCGCGGCGGCCCAGCTCCAGCGACAGGTGCAGGGCGAGCCGCGCGCCCGACATGCCGATGGGGTGGCCGAGGGCGATCGCGCCACCGTTCACGTTCACCCTTTCGGGGCCGACTCCGAGGTCCTTCATTGACTGCACGGCGACGGCCGCGAACGCCTCGTTGATCTCGATCAGGTCGAGGTCGTCGACGGTCAGTCCCTCCCGGTCGAGCGCGTGCCGGATCGCGTTCGCGGGCTGCGACTGCAACGAGTTGTCGGGCCCGGCGACGTTGCCGTGCGCGCCGATCTCGGCGATCCAGGAGAGGCCGAGCTCCTCGGCCCGCGCCCGGGACATCACGACGACGGCCGCGGCGCCGTCGGAGATCTGCGAGGAGGTGCCGGCCGTGATGGTGCCCTCGCCGGCGAAGGCCGGCGCGAGCCGCGCGAGGGACTCCACGGTGGTGGCGGGCCTGATCCCCTCGTCCTGGGCGAAGGGCACCGGGGCGCCCCTGCGCTGCGGGATGGCCACCGGGGCGATCTCGGCGTCGAACAGGCCGGCCTCGCGGGCGGCGGCGGCCCGCTCGTGGGAGGCGGCGGCGACGGCGTCCTGCTCCTCCCTGGTGATGCCCAGCTTGGCGTTGTACCGCTCGGTCGACTCGCCCATCGCGATTCCGTCGAACGGGTCGGTGAGCCCGTCGAGCGCCATCGCGTCCAGCAGCTGCACGGAGCCGTACTTGACGCCCTCGCGGCCCTTGGGCAGCAGGTGCGGCGCGTTGGTCATCGACTCCTGGCCGCCGGCCACGACCACGTCGAACTCGCCGGCCCTGATCAGCTGGTCGGCCAGCGCGATGGCGTCGAGCCCGGAGAGGCACACCTTGTTGACGGTGAGCGCCGGCACCGACATCGGGATGCCGGCCCGCACGGCGGCCTGCCGGGCGGGGATCTGGCCGGCGCCGGCCTGGAGCACCTGGCCCATGATCACGTACTCGACCTGCTCGGGCGCCACGCCCGCCCGGCTCAGCGCGGCCTCGATCGCGAAGCCGCCGAGCTCGGCGCCGGAGAACGACTTCAGGGAGCCGAGCAGCCGCCCCATCGGGGTCCTGGCACCGGCGAGGATCACCGAACCGCCGCCGGAGGAACGCCCTCGCGAAGAAGTGATGGTCATGGGTCCCTCCACGGAAGACTTCGGGAGTGAACGATCGTTTACGCCAATGTACAGAGCGTGACCGGGAAGGTCACCGCCGCGTACCTGTGACGGTGGGCACGTTGCACCACCGCCCCAAGAGCGGTGCACTAGGGGAATGTTGACTCGAATCGATCACATCGGGATCGCCTGTTTCGATCTCGACGCCACCGTCGAGTTCTACCGTGCCACCTACGGCTTCGAGGTCCATCATTCCGAGATCAACGAGGAACAGGGCGTCCGCGAGGCCATGCTCCGGATCAACGGCACCGACGACGGGGCCGCCTCGTACCTCCAACTGCTGCAACCGATAAGAGAGGACTCGCCGGTCGGAAAATGGCTGGCCAAGAACGGTGAGGGCGTGCATCACATCGCCTTCGGCACCGCCGACGTGGACGCCGACTCCGAGGGGATCAGGGACAAGGGTGTCCGGGTGCTCTACGACAAGCCACGTCGTGGCTCCATGGACTCACGCATCACGTTCCTCCACCCCAAGGACTGTCACGGAGTGCTCACGGAAATCGTGACCGCCGCCTCCGCTCAGGCACCAGGAGACTCCTCGGGCCACTGACGTGAGCTGCCCCGGCCGGTAGAGTGGCCCCGCCGGGGCAGTGGGCGTCATTCTCGTCCCGAGTTCGGCCGATGACCGGATCTGCTACACCACGACCAGGGGACGGATGGGACCGCGCGGTGCCTGGCTACGACACCTACCAGGCTGACGACCAGCTCTCGCAGCTCGAAGCCGAGATGGGACGGCTGAAGAAGGAGCGCGACAAGGCGGTCGATCACGCTGACGACCTCGGCTATCAGGTCGAGGTGCTGCGTGCCAAGCTGCACGAGGTGCGCCGCGCCCTTGCCCTGCGCCCCGTCTACGGCGACGCCCAGTCCCACGCCGAGCAGGTCCTGCGCGGCGCGCACCACCAGGCCGACCAGATGCGCGTGGAGGCCGAGCGCGAGCTGCGCGACGCCAGGACCAGGTCGCAGCGGGTCATGCAGGAGCAGGCCGAGCAGCGCGCCCGGATCGAGGCGGAGCTGCACGCCGAGGCGGTCGGCCGCCGGCAGCGCCTCGACGAGGAGCTGGCGCAGCGCCGCTCGACCGTCGAGTCCCACGTCAACGAGAACGTCGCCTGGGCCGAGCAGGTGCGGGCCCGCAGCGAGGCGCAGGCCCAGCGGCTGCTCCAGGAGACCAGGAACGAGTCCGAGCGCACCGTCAGCCAGGCCAGGGCCGAGGCGGTGCGGCTGACCGAGGAGACCAGACAGCGGCTCGCCGCGGACGCCGAGCAGGCGCGGGCGGAGGCCGAGGAGCTGGTGCGGCGGGCCCGCGCCGACGCCGAGCGGCTGCTGACGGCCGCCGCCACGCAGGCCCAGGAGGCCACCGAGCACGCCGAGCGGCTGCGCACCTCGACGGCGCAGGAGGCCGACTCGGGGCGGCGCGAGGCCGCGGCGCTGGTCCGCAGGGCCGAGGAGCGGGCGGCGGCCACCGAGACCGAGCTGCGCGCGGCCCGCGAGGAGGCGGAGCGGCTGGTCGCCGAGGCCACCGCGGAGGCCGAGAAGCGCAGGGCGGCGGCCGAGTCCCTGTACGACCAGCGCGCCGCGACCGCCAAGGCGGAGATCGCGCGGATGGTCTCCGAGGCCACCACGGACGCGGAGAACCGCCGCGCCGAGGCGCAGCACGCGCTGGACGAGGCGCGGGCCCAGGCGGAGCAGGTGCTGGCCGGGGCGGCGGACGAGGCGCGGACCAAGTCCGCCGAGGAGTACGCGGCGCAGCTCGCCGAGGCGGCCCGCACCGCCGAGGAGGTGCTGACCAAGGCGGCGGCCGACGCGCAGGCCACCACCAGGGCGGCCACCGAGGAGGCCGAGCGGCTGCGGGCCGAGGCCGAGGCGGAGGCGGACCGGCTGCGGGCCGAGGCGCACGACGTCGCCGTGCAGCTGAAGGGCACCGCGCAGGACGACACCAAGGAGTACCGGGCCAAGACGGTCGAGCTCCAGGAGGAGGCCCGCCGGCTGCGCGGCGAGGCCGAGCAGCTGCGGGCCGAGGCCGCCGAGGAGGGCGAGCGGACCAGGGCCGAGGCGCGCCGGGAGTCCGTGCAGCAGATCCAGGAGGCGGCGGGCCGGGCCGAGGAGCTGCTGGCCCAGGCGAAGGCCGACGCCGAGGAGATGCGGGGCTCCGCCACCACGGAGAGCGAGCGGGTCCGCACCGAGGCCATCGAGCGGGCCACCACGCTCCGCAACCAGGCCGAGCAGTCGCTGCGGAAGGCGCGGGGCGAGGCGGAGCAGTTGCGCGCCGAGGCCGCCGAGCACGCGGAGCGCACCACCCAGGAGTCGGAGGAGACGGCCCGCCGGGTGCGGGCCGAGGCCAGGGAGGCGTCGCGCACCGAGCGCGACGCGGCCACCGCGGAGCTGGAGCGGCTGCGGGTCGAGGCCGAGCGGCGGGTCGGGGCCGCCGAGGAGGCGCTGGCCGAGGCGCGGGTCGAGGCCGAGCGGCTGCGGGTCGAGGCGAGCGCGGAGCTGGAGCGGCTGCGGGCCGAGGCGGCGGAGCGGATCAGGAGCCTCACCGAGCAGGCGGAGCGGGCCGCGCAGGAGGTGCGCGACGGGGCCCTGACGGACGCGGCGCGATTCCGCACCGAGGGCGAGGAGTTGGCCGTCCGGCTGCGCGGCGAGGCGATCGCCGAGGGCGACCGGCTGCGGGACGAGGCCCGGGAGGCCGCGGACCGGGTGCGGTCCGACGCCGGGGCGGCGGCCGAGCGCACCGCGGCCGAGGCCGCCGAGGCGCTGTCGGCCGCGCAGGAGGAGGCGGCCAGGCTGCGCCGCGAGGCGGACGCGCTCCTGGCGGACGCGCGGGACGCGGCGCACGCCGAGCGCGCGCAGGCGCGCGAGCAGGGCGACGAGTTGCTGGCGCAGGCGCGCGCCAGGCTGGACGAGGCGGAGCGGCGCGCCGAGACGCTGGTGGCGGCGGCCGAGCACAAGGCCCAGCAGGAGCGGGACTCGGTCTCGGGAATCCGCGAGGCGGCGGAGGCGGAGATCGCCACCCACCGCGCGGAGGCGGAGCGCGAGGCCGCCCGGGTGCTGCGCGAGTCGGCGGAGGAGAAGGAGGCCGCGTCCGCGCTGGCCGAACGCACCGTCAAGGACGCGATCGCGGAGGCCGAGCGGCGTCGCACCGAGGCGACCCAACAGGCCGAGCGGACCAGGGCCGAGGCGGACGAGCTCCAGGACCGGGCGCGCCGGGAGGCGTCACGCAAGCGCAGCGAGGCCGCGGCGCAGGCGGACGAGTTGCTGGCGAAGGCCCAGGAGGAGTCGCTGCGGATCGCGGCCACGGCCGAGGAGCAGTCGGACACGATGGTGGCGGCGGCCCGCAAGGAGTCGAACCGGCTCATCGCGGACAGCCAGGAGGCGGGTTCCGAGCTGGTCGAGACGGCCCGCAGGGACGCCAACCAGCTGCTGGACGAGGCCCGTCGGGACGGGGCGGCGATAAGGGACCGGGCGGAGGAGCTGCGGACCAGGATCGAGTCCGAGGTCGAGGAGCTGCACGACCGGGCCAGGCGCGAGTCCGCCGAGCAGGCGCGGGCGGCGGGTGAGCGCGTCGACAAGCTGATGAAGGCGGCCGAGGAGCAGCGCGCCGAGGCGCGCACCACGGCCGAGCGGCTGGTCTCGGAGGCCAACTCCGAGGCGGGCAAGGTGCGGATCGCCGCCGTGAAGAAGGCGGAGGCGCTGCTCAAGGAGGCGGAGCAGCAGCGGGCCCGGTTGGTGCGCGAGGCGCAGCAGACCCGGGCCGACGCGGAGCGCGACGCCAAGCGGATGGTCGAGGAGGGCAGGCGTGAGCTGGACCGGCTCACTCGCCGGCGTGAGGACATCAACGCGGAGATCTCGCGGGTGCAGGACGTGTTGGAGGCGCTGGAGTCGTTCGAGGCGCCGAAGCCCAGTGGGAAGAACGGCAGTCGGGGTGGCAAGCCGCCGGGCAGCGTCGCCGCGGCGGGGGGCGGTCCGCCGCGTCCGGGCAGAGGGCGTTCGGGGTCCTGATCCGGGGCTCGGCCGGGCCGGCGGCGTGGTCCCGGGCGGGCCGTCCATATCGCCACTCGATTGAGCGGATGGGGCGAACATTCTCCACACAGATACCTGATCCGCTCGAAGACACGCCGGTTTGCCCCCTAGGATGATGGCCCCGAGGGCTTGGATCGTCCGGACCGTAGGCTTGGGAGCTCGACCTCGGAGCGCCGAACGCCCAGGCCCCACAACCCAACTCACCGAACCCGTCTGAATCGACAGGAACCCCATGAGCGAAACTTCCTCCCCCTTCGGCTTCGAGCTCGTGCGGCGTGGATACGACCGCGGGCAGGTGGACGACCGCATCTCGAAGCTCGTTGCCGACCGCGACAGCGCACTCGCTCGGATCACCTCCCTGGAGAAGCGGATCGAGGAGCTCCACCTCGAGACGCAGAACGCGCAGGCGGCCATCACGGACGCCGAGCCGTCCTATGCCGGGCTCGGGGCCCGCGTCGAGAAGATCCTTCGCCTCGCCGAGGAAGAGGCCAAGGACCTGCGTGAGGAGGCCCGTCGGGCCGCCGAGCAGCACCGCGAGCTGGCCGAGGGCGCCGCGCAGCAGGTGCGCAACGACGCCGAGGCGTACGCGGCCGAGCGCAAGGCCAAGGCCGAGGACGAGGGCGCCCGGATCGTCGACAAGGCGCAGAGCGACGCCGCCGCGACGCGTGCCGAGGCCGAGAAGGACGCGCAGAACAAGCGCGAGGAGGCGGACGCCCTCTTCGAGGACACCCGCGCCAAGGCCGCTCAGGCCGCCGCCGACTTCGAGACCAACCTGGCCAAGCGGCGCGAGCAGTCGGAGCGCGACCTGGCCTCTCGTCAGGCGAAGGCCGAGAAGCGTCTCGCGGAGATCGAGCACCGGGCGGAGCAGCTGCGCCTGGAGGCCGAGAAGATGCGCACGGACGCCGAGCGCCGGGCCCGCCAGACGGTGGAGACCGCGCAGCGGCAGGCCGAGGACATCGTGGCCGACGCCAACGCCAAGGCCGACCGGATCCGCAGCGAGTCGGAGCGTGAGCTCGCCGCGCTGACGAACCGTCGCGACAGCATCAACGCCCAGCTGACCAACGTCCGCGAGATGCTGGCCACGCTGACCGGCGCTCAGGTCGCGGCCGTGTCCTTCGACGATGACGACGACAAGGCGGGCGACAGCCTGACCAAGGGAGTGCCGGCCCAGCAGTCCCGCTGAGCCAGCGGGCCCCGCTCGCCTCACTCGAACGGCGCAGGGACCGCCGCCCCACCGGGCGGCGGTCCCTGCGCCGTCTTAGCGTCGAGGCGTGATCGAGCTGTCGGACCTGACCAAGCGGTACGGCGCCAAGACGGCGGTGGAGGGGCTGACGTTCTCCGTGCGTCCCGGCGTGGTCACCGGCTTCCTCGGGCCGAACGGCGCCGGCAAGTCGACGACGATGCGGATGATGCTGGGGCTCGACCACCCGACCGACGGCGAGGTGCGGATCGACGGCCGGCGGTACGCGGAGCTGCGGGATCCGCTCACCTTCATCGGGGCGCTGCTGGAGGCGCGCTCGGTGCATCCGGGCCGCACCGCCTACCACCATCTGCAGTGTCTGGCGCAGAGCAACGGGATCCCGACGCGGCGGATCGACGAGGTGCTCGATCTGGTGGGGCTCACGGCGGTGGCGAGGAAGCGGCCCAAGGGGTTCTCGCTCGGTATGGGGCAGCGGCTCGGCATCGCGAGCGCGATGCTGGGCGATCCGCGGATCCTGATGTTCGACGAGCCGGTGAACGGGCTCGACCCGGAGGGCATCCACTGGATCCGCAACCTGATGAAGCGGCTGGCGGCCGAGGGGCGGACGGTGTTCGTCTCCAGTCATCTGATGAGCGAGATGGCGCTGACGGCCGAGCATCTGGTGGTGATCGGGCGGGGGCGGCTGCTGGCCGACACCTCGATGGCGCGGTTCATCGAGGAGAACGCGCGGACGTCCGTCCGGGTGCGTTCCCCCGAGCCCGAGCGGCTGCGGGAGGCGCTGGAGGGCGCCGGGCTCGCGCCGGCGCGGCGGCCGGACGGCGGCTTCGAGGTGGAGGGCGGGGACACGGCCCGGGTCGGCGAGCTGGCGGCGGAGCACCGGGTGACGTTGCACGAGTTGAGCGTGGAGCGTGCCTCGCTTGAGGAGGCGTTCATGCGGCTGACCCACGGGACCGTCGAGTACCAGGCGCACGACGGGGGCGACGATGAGCTGGGATGAGACGCGCCGGGTGCTGCTCTCGGAGTGGACCAAGATCCGGTCGGTGCGGTCCACGGTGTGGACGCTGGCGGCGGCGCTGGTGGTGACGGTGGCCCTGGGCATGCTGATCTGTCTGCTGGTCAGGAACACCTTCAACGAGCTGTCGCCGCACGAGCGGATGACGTTCGACCCGACGCTGACCAGCTTCGCCGGCACCTCGCTCGGGCAGCTGGCGATGATCGCGTTCGGCATCCTGGTGGTGGCGGGCGAGTACAGCACCGGCATGATCCGGGCGTCGCTCTCGGCGGTGCCGCGGCGCGGCCTGTTGATGTTCGCGAAGGTGGCGGTGGCGACGGCGCTGGCGCTCGCGGTGGGGATGGTGACCAGCTTCCTGGCGTTCGTCCTCGGCCAGGCGCTGCTGGGCGACCACCGCACGAACCTCGGCGAACCGAACGTGCTGCGGGCGGTGTTCGGCGGCGGCCTCTATATGGGCCTGATCGCGCTGTTCGCGATGGGGGTGGCGTGGATGCTGCGGAGCCCGATGCTGTCGTTCGGGGTGCTGATCCCGTTCTTCTTCATGATCTCCGGCATCCTGGCGAACGTGTCGGCCACCCAGAAGCTGGGCCGCTACCTGCCGGACCAGGCCGGCTCCTGGATCATGTCGGTGGTGAACACCGGCGACCGGCCGTACGGCCCGTGGGCCGGTCTCGGCATCATGGTGCTGTGGGTGGCGGCGGCGCTGCTCGGCGGCTACCTGGTGCTGCGGCGGCGGGACGCCTGACGGGCGGTGCGGCGGTCCCGGGCGGTCCAGCAGGGGGCGTGCCAGTGGCGGCGGTCGTCGACGGCGCCGAGCTGGGGCCAGGCGACGACGTGCGGCACGCCGGGTGGGATCTCCTGGTCGCAGCCGGGGCAGCGGTAGTGCTTGGCCGCGGCCGCGCCGGCGATCCGCCGAACCACCCACTCCTCGCCCTGCCAGGTGTCGATGCTCTCCGTGCCGTAGACGCGCTGACTCGGCTGAGGGCGGGCGGCAGGCCGGTTGCGACGCGGGGACACGGGACACCTCGGTTCGTCGGGGCGGCGGACTCGCCGGCGAACAGGCCGGTGTCTCGATTTTACGCAGCGCCGCCGACAGCTCTCGGGACCGCATGAATCCGACATCCACCCGATCATCACAAAAAATTGCTGCCGGCCCGTGCCTTTGGCACGTGTCACCCGTTGTTCCAGGAGGGCACCCGTTCACTCGACGGCGTACCACACAGCTCGGCGAGAGGGGCGAGGGTGATGGACACCCTGCGGATAGGGACATTTGTGCTGGCCGGTCAGTATCCGGGCCAGAGCCACCGGGAGGCACTCCACCGGGCGATCCGCTCGGCCGACGTCGCCGAGGAGGTCGGCCTCGACTCGGTCTGGCTGGCCGAGCACCACTTCGTGCCCTACGGCGTCTGCCCCTCCGCCACCACCCTCGCCGGAATGCTGCTCGGCCGCACCCGCCGCATCCGGGTCGGCACCGCGATCTCCGTGCTGAGCACCACCCACCCGGTGACGCTCGGCGAGCAGACGGCGCTGCTGCACCTCGCCTCCGGCGGCCGGTTCTCGCTGGGCGTCGGGCGCGGCGGCCCCTGGGTCGACCTGGAGGTCTTCGGCGGCGGCGCGGCGGCGTTCGAGCACGGCTTCCCCGAATCCCTCGACCTGCTGCTGCGCTGGCTGCGCGAGCCGCGGGTCGCCGCCGGCGGCGAGCGCTACCGGTTCCGCGAGGTGCCGGTGGTGCCGAGACCGGCCGAGCCCCCCGAGGTGGTCGTCGCCTGCACCTCGCCCGGCACCGTGCGGACCGCGGCGGAGCGTGGGCTGCCGATGCTGCTCGGCATGCACGTGGGGGACGAGGAGAAGGCGGAGATGGTCGGCATGTGGCGGGCCTGGGCGGCGGCGGCCGGCCATTCGCCGGAGGAGATCGCCGGCGCCGGGCACGTGTCGGCCGGCGTGGCGCAGGTGGCGGACAGCCACACCGAGGCGGTGGAGACGCTGCGCCGGGCGCTGCCCGGCTGGCTGCGCCGGGGCCTGTCGGCGCACCAGACGCTGGACGGCGGGCCGCGCCGGATGCGCGACCCGCTCGAGTACACGGAGTTGCTGTGCGAACTGCACCCGGTCGGCGATCCACGGCTGTGTGCCGACCGGCTGGCCGTCACGGCCGAGCGGACCGGGATCACCCGGTTCGCGCTGCTGGTCGAGGGTTCGGGAGACACGGTCGCCACCGAGCTCAACGTCCGGCGACTCGGCGACGAGGTGCTGCCGCTCCTGCCGCATCCGGCGGCGGGGGCGGCGGCACCCGGCAGGCAGGTGGCCGAGGCGGCCGGCGCTGCCCGGCCCGTCAGCAGTCCCGCAGCTCCGGCGACTGGTTGAGTATCTGGCCCCGGACGGAGGTGAACCTGGCCAGGGCGTCGTCGGAGGCGGCGTCGAGGGGGAACACCGCCACCCGGTGACAGTTCTGGAAGGCCAGCTTCACCCCGAAGTGCCGTTCGAGCGCGCCCCGGATGGCGTCACTGGCGAGCGCGCGGAGCAGCTGACCGCGGGCCTGTTCGCTGGGCGGGGGTGTGGTGTTGTCGGCGAAGGCACCGCCGTCGACCTTCAGCCGGGCGACGAGATCACTGATCATGTCCCAGGCGAAGGGTAGGGATGTTCGGACGCAGTCGACGAACGCCTTCTCGTCGACCTCGCCTCGCTCGGCCTGCTCGAGCAGCACCGGTGAGACGTCGAGCGACATCGGATTCTCCTCTCGGACCCCTGGCGAGGGGGTCTGACGGACGGGCCGCGGGAACCGTGCCGCCCGTCACCGCGTCAAACCCTCAGGCGGTGAATGAGCGGCGACGCCCCCGTGGCCAACGGTAGGCGTCCTGGCCCGCGCATGTCAGTGGAACGGGCAGATAACTGGCCATCGCCGAACCCCACCATTCCCTTCCATACCGGCGCCCCCTCGTGCCCCCTGTGCCCTCGCGAACGCGCCGCGCAAGCGCCGGCCGGGCGGCGGGGGGGCTAGCGTTCCGTCAGCCAGCGGTAGCACAGCTCCGGGCGTCCGACGTGGCCGTACTGCGGGCTGCGCTCGGCCCGCCCCGTCTCGACCAGGTGCTCCAGGTAGCGCCGTGCGGTGATCCGCGAGATGCCGACCGCCGCCGCGGCCGCCGCCGCGGTGACGCCGACCGCGCCGGCGTCGCGCAGGGCCCTGGTCACGGCCGACAGCGTCGGGCCGCTCATGCCCTTGGGCAGCGCGGCCGGCTGCGGCGCGCGCAGCGCGCCGAGGGCCCGGTCCACCTCCTCCTGACCGCCGGCCTCCCCCAC